>JBAMLO010000044.1:0-25795 GCA_039793485.1 Nitrososphaera sp.
CCTTCCAATTCATTCCATTCCACCTTAGAAGCAGAGGACGTGCTGCCCTATTAATGGCGGCCACAGGAAGCTTAGTTCTGGGTAAGCCTATATTTACTGCTCCAACTGCATCTCTATTTTCTTCTAGTTGTAGCTTAAGCACTTGAACAATCTTCCTCTCTTTACTACTTTTTCAGAATGACATCTTGGACGTATACTAAAAGTCATTTGTTCACGTACTTCTTCAACTTTTATTCCATAGCTTAGAACAAGCGTCGACTAAACTAAATAAGGCTTCACTTCTTTCTGCTACGAAAGTATTTGTCTGCTCCATTTGTAGCCTAAGATAACTTACTTACAAAACTTATATTAACCATTTCTTTATGCCATCCATGGAGGAATCCTAGTTTTTATAAAATTGCATAATATGCTTTGTACTTAATTTGTCGTCAACTCATCCCAGAACTAAAGTCCTAGGCTTTCTTGCCGAGCCTTGCTGTAAGAGATATCTGAATTTCAAAAGAACTTAGGACTATTTCAAGCCTTTACTCATTTACTCCTCTTAGGACGAAGTTTTTTAGCATCCAAGCAAGATAGAAAAAGTTCGGATGCTGAGTTAAGGGCTAAAGATCCAGAGATTATGGTTCATATGGAGAAAATGCATTAAGAAAATCTCTTGGAAACGGAGAACAAGTCATGAATCAGGTTCCTAAATTCATTCAGAATAACTTGTGCTTCCAGCAAATTTTATAAGCCTAGAAAGAAAAAGTAAACACATGGTTCTGATCGTTAACAAAACAGTAATCAATATTTTTAAAGAGCCGAACGTTAACTCAGAAAGAATAAGCCAAGCAAAGATTGGAGAACCGCTTGAAGAACTAAAGTTTGAAGGAGACTTTGTTTACGTAAGAAGTTTAGACAAATATGAGGGTTGGGTAATGGGAAAAGGACTTCCGCACTATGATTCCATTCATGATTTCTTTGGAGAAGTTGTAGTTACCTTTAAAGATTCTTTCTCGATAGTTGTTAGTAAATCAACCTTTAGACCAGTAATAGTTCCAATGGGAAGTTTTCTGCCTTTAGTAAGAAAGGAGAGAAAACAATTTGTTGTAAAACTTCCAAATGGAAACGAAGCGGTAAGCTTAAGAGGAGAACCTAGTAACTTCTATGGCGAACTTCCATTCAAGAAAGTTTTTAGACGAGAAAAAGTACTGGCAGTAGCGAAAAGCCTGCTGAATGTGCCTTATCTTTGGGGAGGAACAACGCCCTTTGGTTTAGACTGTTCTGGCTTTGTGCAGTTAGTCTATAGGGTTTGCGGTTACAACTTAAAGAGAGATGCACATTTACAGTTTAAACACAACGGCAAACTCATAAAACCTGAAGAAGCAAAAACAGGAGACTTAGTGTTCTTTTCTACTGAGCATGAAGAAGTTGATCATGTTGCTATGATCGTATCGAAACAAAAAATAGTACATTCAACTAAGAAATACAACAAGGTAGTTGAAGAGGGAATAGAGCGATTAAAAAAATATATTGTTGGCTATAAGACTATGCTTTAAACTCAAATTGTTGTAGTTTAAGTTTTAAGCTTAAGCTCAGTTTTACCATTAAAGCTTTTAACAAAAAGGTTTTAACGCGTTATACAGTATTTTTAGTTTAGCAGATCCAACGAAAGATTATTTTAAGTTTATTGGCGTGAGAGTACTTTAGGTTTATGACTAGTAAGAAAGGTCTTGTAGAGAACACTAGAGAACCTACACAAAAATTTTCAAGATTGAACTTAAGGAAAGTTTTAATAGTAACGCGTTGCTTAACATTACTTAGATGGGAGATTCGAGCTTCTTTAAAGTCTGAAAACAAAAGATGAAATCTCTTGGGATCCTTCTCAATGAATACATAGGCACGGACGTTCTTTGGATAACGGCAATGTGCCAGAAAAGAATGGGTTCTGGCATTAAAAGCAACAAGAGTAGGAAAAGCTGATGGAGTTCTTGTGTTTTCCGATGTTTTCTTAGACGCTTCGAAAGCATGGAACGGTTTAAAGGAATATTTCAAAGATCCATAACTTAAGCTAAGTTGCAAATCAAAATATTTAAACTCTTTTCATCTTAGATAACTTAACTTATAAAACTTGAAGAAAATCTTAAATATTTACGTTAAACTTGTCCTTAAAAGTTATGTCAAGCGCGGAGGGGTTCATCCCTTGAGAAAGAATCTTTTCCAAATTTAATAAGTTTGTTGATGAAGGAAGCTGATGAAGTTTATGGTCCTAAGGAAGTAAATGCAGGAGTCTATGACTTTAGAAAAATAAATAAGCCGGAAGAAGTATGCCTAGGTGAAGTAACTACAGTTACCTCTCCTCTTAAAAAAGTTGTCAGGCCTCCTTTTGAAGTCTTGTTTAAGTTTAAAGGAGATGAAATTGAGGTTGATTACGACAATAAGATAAGAGCAATAGTTGGAGTTCATCCTTGTGACGTTAATGGCCTAAGGTTGTTAGATAAAGCTTACTCAAATGCAGGGAGAGATCCTTATTACTTTTCTAGGCGTAGTAATCTAATAATCGTAGCTGAAAACTGTACTAGAGCGGATGACAACTGCTTTTGTACATCTTTTGATACAGGTCCAGAGTTAAAAGAGGGCTACGATCTTCTGATGACGGATATAGGCAATAAGTACTTAGTTGAAGTAGGTAGCGTAAATGGTGAAAAGTTTGTTAGTAAACTCAACTTACCTCATGCAAAAGATGAAGACTTAAGAGAAAAAAATACAAGAATAAACTTAGTAAAGGGAACAATAAGAAAGAAGCTTAATACGGTTAACCTTAAGAGAACAATGGAGGGTAGCTTGTACCATCCAATATGGAAGGAACTGGGAGAAAAATGCTTATCTTGTGGCATATGTAGTATGGTTTGTCCAACGTGTTTTTGCTTTGAAATGGGCGACAAACTTAACTTGGATCAAAAGAGTGGAGTTAGATATAGAACTTGGGACTCTTGTATGTTTTTTGAGTACTCGGAAGTTGCCCTTGGTGGAAACTTTAGGAAGGTAAGGTCAGCAAGGATAAGACAGTTTATAAACCATAAGTTAAACTATTGGGTCGATCAATTTGGAACATTTGGATGTATTGGGTGTGGAAGGTGTATAAGGCAATGCCCAGCAAATATAGATATAGTTGAGGTGGCAAAAAGAATCGGAGGTTCCTAAAATGGAAGTTATGAAAAATCAATATATACCTAAGAAAATAAGGATAATTGAGGTAAAGGAAGAAACAAAAGACATAAAAACCTTTAAGTTCCAATTCCTAAGTCAGGAACAGGATAGATTTAACTTTAAACCTGGAAACTTTAACTTACTCTCAAAACTTGGAGCAGGAGAAGCTGCATTTTCTCTAACTTCAGACTCAGAAGAGGAGAGTTATTTTGAGAACACAATTAGAAAAGTTGGAAAAGTAACTTCGGCAATATTCAACATGAAAGTTGGAGATACGCTAGGCTTTAGAGGACCATTTGGAAATGGATGGCCATTATCAAAAGCTGTTGGGATGGATCTAGTCCTTATTGCAGGAGGCCTCGGGTTAGCGCCTCTTAGACCTGTAATTTATCACATTTCAAAACACAGAAGCTTTTATGGATCTGTTGACATACTTTATGGAGCAAGAACTCCAATGGACATGATCTACACAAACGAATTTAAACTTTGGCAAGCAATACCCGATGTAAAGCTTGAGCTTACAGTAGATGTTGTGCCCAATGGAGTTAGCTGGAAGCATAACGTTGGTGTTGTGACTACACTTTTCAAGAACATTCGCGCAAAGCCAAATAGTTCTGTAGTAATGATGTGCGGACCAGAAATAATGATGAAGTTTGCGTCAGAACTACTACTGAGAATGGGATTTCCGAGAGAGAATGTTTACGTTTCTCTTGAGAGAAGAATGAGATGTGGTGTTACGAAGTGTGGACATTGTCAAATTGGACCAAAGTTCGTTTGTAGGGATGGTCCCGTTTTTAGTTTAGCTGAAATTTGGCCACTTCCAGACGTAATTGAATGAGGTGAAAAGAATGGATAACAAAGTTAAGGTTGGAATTTTCAAATTAACATCATGTGCAGGGTGCCAAATGGTAATCGTCCATATGGAAGAGGCTTTACTTGAAATAAACAAGTACGTAAGCTTTGAGTACTTTAAGATGGCTACAAGCAAAAACGAAGAAATGCAGCCAGTAGACATTGCCTTAGTAGAAGGTGCTGTAACCACTTCTGAAGAAGTTGAAGAACTTAAAAAGATAAGAAAGAATTCAAAGGTTTTAGTTGCAATTGGTTCCTGCGCAATAACAGGAGGTATACCAGCTATGAAAAACGATATCTCACAAGTTGAGCTTGAAAGGTATGTTTATAAGAGTATGATGCCTTTTGCTTCAGTAAAAGCCTATGGGCTTAATGAGTACGTGCCTGTTGATGCTTACTTGTATGGCTGTCCAATAGAAGAAGATGAATTTTTGCAACTCATGGCTAACTTACTTGCTGGCATAAGCCCGAGGTTTCCAGCCCCAAGTGTTTGCAAAGAATGTAAGATAAAAGGAAATTACTGCTTGCTAGTACAAGGTAAGAAGGCTTGCCTTGGCCCGATAACAAGAGCAGGATGCGATGCGCTTTGCCCATCGAATGGTTATCCTTGTATTGGTTGTAGAGGCCCCTCGTTAGATTCAAATCCAAGGTCTTTAATGGAAATACTCTTAGACAAAGGTTACTCACGGGAAGAAATTAAGAAACTGTTTGAACTTTTCAACAGCCAAGCATCAGAATTTGTGGGGGTGACAACTCAATGAACAATAAAAGGGAAATTAGCTTAAGGTACATTTCGAGAGTTGAGGGTCAAGGTTCAGTCTTAATTAATGTAAGAGACAACACAGTAGAAAGTGTTTTACTTAATATCTTCGAGCCACCAAGATTTTTTGAAAGATTCTTAATCGGAAGAAAGTTTGATGAAGTACACTACATAACTTCAAGAATATGTGGTATATGTCCCATAGCTCATGTTGTAACAGCACTTAGAGCAGTAGAAAACGCTGTTGGAATAGAAGTCGATGAACAAACTAAGACTTTAAGAAAGCTTTTAGCTATGAGTGGGATTATACAAAGTCATGTTCTCCATGTTTTCTTTTTAGCAGCTCCAGATTATCTTGGATACCCTGACGCAATAGCTATGGCTAACGACTACCCTGAAGTTGTAAAGAAAGCATTCAAACTTAAGAAACTAGCGAATGAAATTTCAGCTACCATTGGAGGCAGAGCTGTGCATCCAGTCTCTGCTTCTGTTGGGGGTTTTTTGAGTTTCCCTTCAGAAGAAAAACTAATGAAACTTAAAAATGAACTAATTGAAGCCAAAAAAGATGCTGAGGAAACGGTAAAGCTAGTTGCTAGATTTTCATTTCCAGAGCTTATTCGAAAACAAGAATTCGTAGCTCTTTCAAAATCTAACGAATATGCAATATACGACGGCAACTTAGTTTCCAGCGAAGGTCTTAAAGTCCAAGAAAAAGACTATAGGCAGTACATAGAAGAGCATTATTTTTCACATTCTAATGCTAAGTTCTCAAACTTGAAGCACAGAGGCTCGTTTGTGGTCGGGCCTTTAGCAAGAGTTAACTTAAACTATAATTTGCTGAACGATGAAGCAAAAAGAGTTGCAGAAGAAGTTGGATTTAGAGTACCCGAAAATAACGTATTTAAGGCCACGTTAGCGAGAGCTATAGAGGTTGTGCATTTTATTGAAGAAAGTATAAAAATCATAGGTGAAACAAAGATAAAAGAAGTAAGACCAACATACAGTTGGAAACCTGGATTCGGGACAGCTTTAACAGAAGCTCCAAGAGGACTACTTTACCATAGCTACAAAATTGGAAAAAGTGGGTTAGTAGAAGAAGCAGACATAGTAACTCCAACAGCTCATAACGCATACAATATAGAGAATGACATAAAAACCATTGTTCCAAAAACTTTAAATTTAAAAAGTGAAGAAGAGGTAAAAAAAGTTTGCGAAATGCTTGTTAGAGCTTATGATCCGTGCATTTCTTGTTCTGTTCACTTTCTCAATCTTAATGTAGAAAGATAAGGAATGAGTTCGATTATGTAATCTTTCAGAGATCGAACAACTCTACTTAAAGAATTCACCGGCTAGAACTCTTTTGAATTAATTGCAAACTTTAGATGCCAAACATGACTAAAAGGTTAAAAAAGCATAAAACTTAAACCTTCTTTAGTAATGTCCAAGGAAACGACCAATAATTCTGCTCGAAGACTGAAAGTTTATTACATAGGGAATGAATTAATCGAGGAAGATTCGATTCACATAAAAGTTTGCGAGAAGTTAAAAGAATTGCTTAATGACGTAGAATTTATTAAGCTAAATGATCCTTTAGAACTTTTGGAGGTTAACACTTTTCCAATAGTACTAGTTGATTCTGCATTAGGTATAAAAAAGACTATGGTTGTAGACTCTCCTCAAATGTTGTTAGACGAATCGATAGTATCTGCTCATTTCCTTAACTTAGCGTTTTGCATAAAACTGTGTGCAACTATGAACAAAAACTTTAAATTTAAAGCAATATGTGTGCCAACGAACATTAACTTAGAAGACGCTGTGAGTGAAGTCTATGCAAAACTTAAGGACATAAGAGAGAGCGTTAAGCTTTCATAGGGCTCATAACCTAATTAGGAACATGGGAGTTTTTCTTATAATACTTGTAAGCTTTGCCGATTCTTCTAGTTCTAATTCTTCTTTTGCAAGTCTGTATTGAGACGCTCCACGACTAAGGGCTAGAGATTCTTGCTTTAAAGTGTTTATCATTTGGCTGTTCATTGTCCTTTTAGGCTTCTACTTCATCTCATTCCGTCTTAAAGCAATGGATATACCACCACCTCACTGTCCTTATTCCTCCAATAGGGGACTTAGTATTATAGTTCCATCTTTCTTAGCTATGTTTGATGCCCCTATAGCATTAGCATTCATTATCAGCTTACACTTTTGACAGTAGAACAGCCCTTGTGTCTTCTTACACTGAAGAGTTGCCTCTTCAACTTTTACTCCATAACTTAGAACAGCTACTGCAATTTTCCTTAAAGCTTCATTTTCTTTTTACTACAAAAGTATTTGTTCTTTCCGTTAGTAACTAAGATAACTTACTTATAACTTTATATGTAAGTGTTTCTTTTCATGGCATCACGGATGAAACTCTATGTTCTTACAAATATTCATGATATGTAGTGTACTTAAATTTATTGACAATGCATTCGTAGTTAAAATCGTAAACTTTCTTGTCGAGCTTGTATGTAAAATATTTCTAATCTCACTCTACTATCTTCTTTTCAAAAAGGAAGATAACTGAGTTTTACATCAGCCCTCAACTTTTCTTAAAAACCTAAAGCCAGCTGCTTCTATTGCTTTTTGTATACTCATAATGTTAAGATTGTCTTCAGAATACAGTATCAAAAGTCCAGCTATGGTATTCAGCTTTACATCAATTACTCCATCTAAGGTTTTCACTTTACTCACTAGAAGTTTTGTACAAGAATAACAAAATGGACATTCAATTAACAGTACGGTTCTTTTCATAATAGTTCACAATTTTTCTATAACGAAGCTATAAGTTTTTCTCTTAAATGATGGAACTTCTAGTGCTTCGTTAACTTTAAGAAACTTTCTAGACTAATTGCAATAGAGTCCTATTGGCACAGACAGCATAATTTCTTTAATCTCCTCTAAAAACCTTAAGCATTTTCCTTATAAGAAGGAAGCTAAAGCATCTAGTATCAGCATGTGTACTCTGATAACCTTCTACAAGTTTCTTCCAGGTTTTCCAATAATAGCTGTTCATAATCGATACGCCCCAGCAGGTTCTGTAGAGGAGCCTCCGAAGCTTTTCCGAGGAAAGTTTACAGCTTATGCTTCAGTAGATTCACGTTCAAGAGGAACGTGAATAGGTTTTAACGAAAAAGGGCTCTTCGTGGCAATGACGGATCAACATACTGAAAGAAACCCTAACCCATACAGAAGCAGGGGGCGGTACTAAAATGGAATTAGCACGAAAGATCCTAGATGAAATCGAAGAAGAAATAACTTATGGCTTTACGTAAAAGTAGATTGATTAACGACTGAAACTAAAAACTAGAGAAAGTATTCTATCCTCTTCCCTTCCTCAGATTATTTTCGGTATTACTTGTTTCATACTTTCTTCACTTGACCTAATAGTAAGTTCAAAAGGGTTCAACCTTAACTTTCTTTCTGCTAAGAATACTTTCTTCGATTGCCTTTACAACCGCTACAGGTTCAAACATTTCGTTTTCAGAGAGAATCCACTGCTTCTTGTCAAGCATCTCTTTAATTTTGATCATTCCATTCTTATAACAACTTTCAAGGTCAACCTTATTTGAAAAGTATGACTTTTTAGTCAGACCTTCTACTGAGAAAAGATAAGGCATTTCAGGAGCAATTTTTATGGACCCAATAAGTTTTTCATGAAGTAAAGTTGCAACTATGTTACCATTCTTTCTTACTGAAGAAACTTCTTTTACTCCAGTTCCAGAGATTTCATTAAATATTTCTGTACAGTGAATTCCATAAAAAATGAGTCCTCCATACTCGCTTTGCATGTCTCCAGGACCCAACACGCTTAAGAAAACTGGATCTTCCTTTTCAAAAATTTTCTTTAGCTCTTGAACAACGTTGGTAAACCTTAGTGTTGAGAAACTCGTAAAGGGAACCTGATTTTCCTTGGCGAGCTGAATTAATTTTCGTGCATCTGAAGTTGTAGCAGCTATAGGTTTATCCACAAAAACTGGAACTTTATTTTCTATAAAGGACTTGGCGTACTCCAAGTGAAGTCCACCGTGCCTAAACTCTATGAATGCAATATCGATTTTTCCAATCATTTCATTTATGTCTGAAACAATGTTTTCAATTTTTCCTTTCTCTGCAACTTCTTTATTTCTTTTATCATCGAGAC
Source organism: Nitrososphaera sp. (assembly GCA_039793485.1). Lineage (GTDB taxonomy): Archaea > Thermoproteota > EX4484-205 > EX4484-205 > JAAOZO01 > JAAOZO01. The sequence goes on from JBAMLO010000044.1 coordinate 8,979, forward strand.
CGAACAGGTGTGTTACTTTAAATCCTGGAACGTAGTTTTCGTTGCTCACACCGTTTGCAATTTGCGAAAAAATAATAGCATGAGAGTTATCAGATCCTACAATTCCTATTCTGTAGACCATACACTAAGATAAGTTGAGTCTCTTTATTAACTTTTTATTTTGTTTCTTTGCAAAAAAAGGTACAAACCGTAACCAATGATGATTACTTATCCTGTTTTAGAATTCTCTTGAATCAACGTAGCTTCAATGTCTAGTATAGAGTTTTGTCGGCCTTTCCACTCTTTATTGCTATTTTTCTTCAAGGGAAAATTCTACAAACGTATGCGTTTTTAAGAGGATATGCCTTAGTTTTAGATCATAAAAATTAAGGCTACTTTTGCTATAATCGCACTATTTTATGCAAACTTTGCTTTTAAAATTTATTAGAATAGCAATATCTAGCAAGTGAAGAGAACTATGAGTGTGTATGAGATTTTAGATAAAGCACCTTTAAAAAATTTCCATTATAAAATTCTATTGCTTACTTCTCTCGCGTACGGCTTAACTGGCATGGATGTCATGCTTATTGCAGCCCTTGTAACACCTATTGCAAAAGAATGGAATCTTGATGTTGTAACTGTTGGATACTTGCTAAGCGTTGGGTATTTGGGAATGTTTATTGGTGCCTTATTCTTTGGAAGGCTTGCTGACGTCATTGGTAGAAAAAAAGTTCTCATTATGGTATTGCTTTGGGAGGCAATCTTTACTGCACTATGTGGTTTATCATCTGATCTTACTATGCTATACATTCTTAGGTTTCTCGCAGGCATTGGTTTGGGTGGTGCCCTTCCACAACCTGGAGTTTACGTTTCTGAATACATCCCTGTAAAGCATAGAGGCCTGTTCCTGGGCTTGGTCGAAACAAGCTGGGTTTATGGCGCGTTGCTTTCTTTGTTTATCCCATACTTGATATTACCTATTTTTGGTTGGCGAGCCACATTCTTTACTGCCTTAGCCCCTCTAGCCCTTATACCATTGATCATGCTATTTCTTCCAGAAAGTGTAAGATACTTACTAAAGAAGGGAGAAACCCGAGAAATAGAAAACATTATCGTTAAGATGGGTATCTCTTCAAAAATCGATAAGAATTGGCTTGAAAAGGAGAAGACTAACGTTAGAAAATATTCTTTACGAGATCTTCTTTCAACTAAGTATGCTAGGAGAACGATCCTACTGTTTATTTTATGGGGTGGGCTTGTCTACACATACCATGGAATATTCTTATGGCTTCCAACGATTTATGCAAAACAATTCAACCTCAAGGATGTAACATCCATTTGGTGGACTCTTGTTGTTACACTTTTTCAAATTCCAGGATACTACTCAGCATCATATCTTCTTGACAAGATTGGAAGGAAGAAAGTTTTGGCAACTTACCTTCTAATAGCTGGGCTTGCGTCTATGCTCTTAAGCTTAATCATTAACACGACATGGATTTTTGTATGGAGTGCTGTAATATCGTTCTTTAATCTGGGAGCTTGGGCTGGACTATATGCTTATACTCCGGAACTTTATCCTACCGAAATTAGGGGAACTGGTGCAGGTGCTACTGCAAGTTTTGGTAGGCTCATTGGAATATTTGCGCCGTCTATTACAGGATACTTGTTTGCTACGGTTGGTTTGTTTGGACCTTTTACAGTATTTTCTTTGGTGCACCTTGTCGCAGGACTCTCAGTTCTAGCCTTAGGAATTGAAACGAGAAGAAGATCTTTAGAAGAAGTATCTGAGTTAGGCTAAACACCTTTCCCTTAAATTCTTATATAACAAGAAGCACATTAGACTCTTTTGATTCAATAATGTTTTTAAGTCTCCTAACGAGACTAGCCTGTTATCGTATAAGTGCTCATTCTTGCATCCTTATCTACTTGTCTTTTTGCTATTATTCCCTCGCGTAAGAGCACGCTTAGCGCATAGTCTGCTGTTCTCGATGGAAGTCCAGACTTACTTATTATCTCTCTTCTGTTTAATGGCCCTTCATACTCTAGTATTTTGTATACAAGCTTTGCACTTGGCGGCAAGCTTTCGATTACTTGTACTGGCTTTTTAGAAAGAATTCTTTTTGAAAGTTTTACATCTAAGTCTAGTATTTTGTCCGTACTGATGCTTATAAACTTAGCTTTGTAAGATGACTTATGTACTGTTATTGTGTCAGAATCTATTATTTTTCGAACTTGCCCGTCGACGACAATTATGTTTTCGTTTTTTGATAGGTCGTTTATGCATATGATATTATTTGATGAAGTTACGATTGGCTTGTGAGTTGGAACTAGAGTGTTGACCGAAACTATTACGAAAACATCTGCATCCTTTACTATTGGACCTCCTGCAGATAGAGCATGAGCGGTAGAACCTGTCGGTGTAGCAACTATTATTCCATCAGATGCATCTTTCCATATCATTTCATCATTAATATGCAGGGTATAACTTATTAGACTACCACTTTCTCTCGAAAATATTGCGAGCTCATTTAGCGCAGGAGGCAACTCTAGGCCATTTATTTTTGCAACCAGCCTATCTCTTTCTTCTACATCATAATTCCCTCTAACAATTTCCATTATTACGTCTGAAAAGCTGTCTATACTTGCGAAGGCAAAAAAGCCTCGGCTTTTTCTACCGTATAGGTTTATTATTGGAATTTCTTCGCTAGATATGCCTAACAAAGTTTTCAAAACTATCTTATCGCCTCCGATGATTATCATATAGTCTACGTCTAGATCTTCAAAGATTATGTAACCGTTCTTACTCGTTATATTCGTTTCAGAATAGATTCTATATCCAACATTAAGCCTTCCAAGTAAAGAAGTAATTCTCTTTAGATCCTCGTTGCTCACTTCACCTTTTTCAAAAACTACTCCGATACGCACCATGATATGCCTATAGAGGTTCGTATTTATGTTTAAAAACTCTTTCTTGCTTTTAAACCTAAAAATTGGCTTGACTGTTATAGTTACCTACAACTCGGCATTCTTTTCACATTTCTTACCCTCGACTTGCCCACTTGGAATTTGGCACTACTCTCTTTAAGTGACTACTCTACGACCAGAATCGAGAACTTTTAGTGTTTAGTCTGGGCTTTTCGTCACAAACTCCTTGTTTATCAGCTTGGAGGTTTGCTAGTGCATGAGCCAATGTTAACAACTTAAGGACACCATAATGCGCGCAAATACACTGCTCACTTAATAAAATTTATTTCACTGCCAAACTAAAATAAGATGCGAAAATGCTTATCATACTTACAACTTCTAGAGGCATAGAAGACATCGTAGAGAAGGAAATTGAAGAAAAAGTTGGAGCTTTTAAAAATAGGAAAGACCTTATGAACATACCAGGTAGAGTTTTAGTTGAGCTAAACAAAGAATCAGTTTCAAAGCTATTCACCTTAAGGTCGATATTTCACATAGTTAGGTTCATAACTTCTTTTGAAATTGAGAATAGTAAAGAAGGGCTTAGGACAATATACAACACGTTAAGGAGCATCGACCTCTCTGACGTAATTGAAGAAAAAAAGAAGTTTAGAGTAACTAGTGAACGTTCTGGTAACCATGAGTTTACTTCCCTCGACATACAAAGAGTAGCAGGACAAGCAATTGTAGATTCATATGGATTAAAAGTAGATTTAGAGAATTTTGATTTGGAGTTTACAGTTGATGTAATAAACGATAAATGCATAGTTGGATCAAGGTTAACTAAAGAGTCGCTTCATAAAAGAGGCTACAGGATATTTAATCATCCTGCAGCGCTTAAGCCAGTCTTAGCATACGCTATGGTTAGGTTAGCTGATGTAGAGGAAGGCGAGACGCTAGTTGACCCTATGTGTGGAGGAGGAACAATACCAATAGAGGCAGCTTGTAGCTACAATGGAAAAATAAAAATTTATGGATTTGACAAAGTACTTAAGTATGTTCTTGGAGCCAAAATGAATGCTGAAAAAGCAGGTGTGAATAGTTACATAGTATTCGAAAAATTAGATTGTGCGTTATTATCAAAAAGATTAAGTAGTATTGATGCGATTGTTACGAACCCGCCCTACGGCGTGAGGATGACTCCAAGAACAGGTGTAGGAAGACTTTATAGAACACTAGCTTCAGAAGCATACAAAACTTTAAACAGCAATGGAAAGTTCATAGTAATAACATTAAAGTCTGGCTTAATGAAAAGGATTTTAAAGAATTTAGGATTTACGATATCAGAAGAGCGCATTACTACGCATGGTGGACTTCATCCACACATAATAGTGGCAAAAAAGTAATTCTTCTGTAGAGATGGTGAAAACTTTCCACCTTTATATAATAGAAGAAAAACTTAAATATGGAAAACTTCGGATACTACAAACAAGGTGTGAAAGATGAGCCCGGGTGGAAAGAAGAAAGAAAAGAAAGAGAAGAAAAAGGAAGAAGAAAAAAAGTAGCTTAAGGACGACATTTTAACGCTATGTATTTTTTAGTTTTTCTTTCAAGTATTTTTATACGAAGTGCACCGCTCTGTACTGCAAATTAATAGAAGTCTATAAGAGTATGGAGTTCTAAACAGTTTAGAGAGCATGGTTTTAATAAACCTATAAGAAGAAAAACAATTTCTAAGTTTAAAAAGATTTAGAGAAAGATAACCACTAGAATTTGACAAAAAAATACTTTAGAAAAATTATCTCCGCTATAACTAATGGCAGTATCCTTAAAGTTTTTTATAGCTTACCTATATCTCTTGGAAGTCTTATGTTGAGTACTTCTTTGCCAGGCTTCCAGTCTGCAGGTATTATGTCAAATTCTTCTGGTTTAGCAGGATGTTCATATATGTACTTTAACCCTAAGAAAGCGTTGTATATGTGGCTAACATCTTTGCCAAGTCTGTCATTAAATGATGAAAGATATTGAACAATTCCATCTGGATCTATTATAACAGTTCCTCTTTTTGTCATTCCAGTGTTGTTGTTTAAAAAACCATATTGACTTGAAATTTCCTTTTTTTGATCTTCTACTAATGGATATTCAACTTTAGAAACTCTTGGAGAGGTCTTCCACCATACAACATGTGAAAATATTGAATCGGTACTTACTGCAAGGATTTCAGCATTGTTTTTCGAAAAATCAACATAACGACTTTGAAAAGCTTCTAGGTCTGTAGCGCAAACAAAAGTAAAGTCCCCTGGATGAAAAGTTAGTACAACCCATTTGCCCCTGTAGTCGCTCAACTTTATGCTCTTTATCTTATTTTCTTTGGGGAAGAACGCTCTAGCTGTGAAATCTGGTGCGGGAGAACCAACTTCGATCATTGCTTTCACCAATCGTTCTTTTTTAGGATAGATTTATAAGTATTTGGTTCGATTATCGAACTATCAGCCAAGAAGTCGTCTCTTAGGACAGAAAGAGGTCAGTACATAACCATCAGGATTTTAAATGAAAAATGAAAAGTTAACTTCCTACAATTCAGCGGGTTTTTAAAATCATAAAAATCTTCAACCTAGCTTTTAAACGGACAAGAAGCATACGTTCAACGAAAAGAGAAAAAAACGTTATAAAAGTTAAGTGCCAGTAAATCTGAAAAGAAATTGACAGGAAATAGAACCAATAGATGTCTCCACGAAATAGTTTACGAGATGCTAGAAGCAATTGCTAGGGAGGGTCCAAAAAATGTAACTTCGTTGTGTAGAATAGCTAACATTCCTGTGGATAGAGGAAAAATAATTGTGAATTTACTTGTAAAATCAGGAATTTTAGCAAGTTATGAATACGAAAGAAATAGATATTACATAGTTACAGAAAATGGTTATGACTATTTAGGAACATACAAACACTTAAAGGAAATTTTTGACCCACTTAAGAAGTAGTGAAGTGAAAAAGTTAACAAAGTGAAAGTTTCAACTAGAGTGATGCGTTTGTATAATTGTATTAAGATCTAACTTTATACAGAAGTTTTTAATCAGCACACGCATAAAGATTGCTGTTGGTTTGGGTATTTATGTTTTGGGCTGTAGGATTAAGATTTTTAATTTTTGAGTCTTAATTTAAACCATTACTTGTTTAACAGGCAGTTGTATGAGTAGCCTATCTTCAATACCGAACTTTAATTGCTTCTATAAAGTGAGCTCCTTAAACTCTAATGATATTCTCTCTATAACTTTTTCAAATGAAAGTACAATCCTTACTAGCTGAGCAAGCTCACTTTTCCATATCCTTTGCTGCTATTCAATCTTTTCACGAAATCTTGGTAACTAAAAGATAGGCCGCAGTAATTCAATTTCTCATTGATCAGTTCTAGATTTGGTTTAATTCCCTTTTGAATTAAGAAGAATACGTCATAAATGTCTCTTGCTCGCATCCTCGTAAAGATTGCCCTAACTTTTTCTGCTAAAATTTCTTCTTCTCGCATTACAATAACGTCAAAAGCAGGCAACTCTGGATGATTCCAACCAATTCTTTTAACTATAGGCTCAAGAATAACTTTTCTCTTAAACTTATGCCAACCACCACAAGGCATAACGTTCTTTCGTTGCTAGTGTATAGAGGGCCTTTTATTTTGAATCTTATCTTAATGCTATCGTTTCTCCTTTCTTCAAATTCAGCGGGAATCAAAAACTTTTCTAAGCCTAATAAAATAGTTTTACTAAAATCATCTGAGATAGCTGAAGTAAAATCTATATCTTGTGAAAATCTGTCTAAATTGAAACACTTATTTAGAGCTGTATCTCCCTTAAAAACAAGTTCTCTTTTGTACTTTTGGTAAAGAATAAAGAGCATAATTGTTTGTATATAGTCTTTTTCTGCCTGACCAAGGTTTAATCCTTTTATTTTTGCATAGGTTTCTAACTCTTTTCTGTCAATCATATTTTATCCGCCACTTTTTATTTATATTCTTACTCAACTTTCCAAAAGGATTTAAATTAACGTAATTTCTGTCTCTCATGTTCACTACATCAGAAAGATCGATATTTTTGTACTCTTCCAGTAGATATCATAATCTCTTAAGCAACGAAAGATTCCTAATCCTTTTGCGTATTCCTTCATTTTATCTTCTCGTACCTGAGTATTCTTTATTATTTCAACTATTTCTTCAAAGTTTCTAACAGTTTTTGGCCTAAGTAAAATATCAATTATTAATTTCTCATCCTCCACGATGAATATTGCAAAGTTGTTTCTCATTTGCTTCAAGTAACCATAGAAGCACCAAGAGGGTAAACCGATGAACTCTATTTTGTTTTCATCAAAAGTTACGCTTCTCTTATGGACAGCTGTTGCAAGTTGAATGGTTCTTGGAAATTGTTCAGTATAGCCCTTAATGTTAGCAGCTGTAAAGAATGAAATATAGCTCACACTTGAATATTTTAGATTTAGAGATTAATTGAAGAATATTTGCACAAAGAATAATGTTACGCATTGAGTCATGGATCATGCTCTTTTAAACATGTTGAACTGGAGCAAAATATTAAAAAATAAGGGTTAAATGAAGCTAAACTATGAACGACATAAAGATAAGTATTGTAGGGGCAGGTAGTGCAGTATTCTCGCTAAATCTCATTAGAGACTTAATTTTAACACCAAATCTTGATGGAAGCACCATCAATTTAATGGACGTAAACGAAGAAAGACTAAATGCAGTATACTCGTTGGGAAGGAGATACGTTAGTGAAACTAACAGTAAGTTTAAGATCGAAAAAACAACAAATAGAAAGGAATCACTAAAAGGTGCTGATTTTGTTATAAATACTGCGTTAGCAGCGAGCCACGATAGGCTCAGAGAAGGTTGGGAAATAGCAAAGAAGTATGGTTATAGATTTGGAGGAAGCTTTCATGTAATGCACGACGAAGCATTCTGGATAAATTTTTATCAATTTAAGTTATTTGACTCGGTTTTAAACGATATCATAGAAGTATGCCCGGATGCTTGGTATGTTCAACTTGCAAATCCAGTACTCGCAGGCATTACGTACTTAAGTAGAAAGTATAGAAAAGTTAAGATTGTTGGACTGTGCCATGGCTTTACTGGAGTTTATCACCTTGCGGAAGTCCTTGGGCTTAAAAAAGAAGAAATAAGTTTTCAAATTTTAGGAGTTAATCACTTTGTTTGGTTAACTCATTTTTATTACATGGGAGAAAATGTATTCCCAATCTTAGATGAATGGATTAGAAAAGAAGCCAAAACTTACTGGAAAAAATGTTATCAAAGTTGCGACCTGGGGCCAAAAGCTGTAGATCTATATCAAAAATTTGGAGTATTTCCAATTGGCGACACGTGTACACCCGGAGGAGGTTCTTGGCCTTGGTGGTATCATACAAATGAAGAAACAGAGAAAAAGTGGAACGAAGACCCAAAAGCATGGTGGGAAAGTTATTTCATGCATGGAAGAAGAAGGATAGAAGAACTAATTAATTTATCAAAGGATGCCTCAGCTAGGGTTTCTAATCATTTTCCATTAGAAAAATCAAACGAAATAATTGTTCCTCTCATCGAATCTATAGCTTGCGACATACCGAGAGTTCTTCAGGTCAACATTCAGAACTCGAATAACTTTGTTCCAGGTATACCGCAAAACTTCGAAGTTGAAATACCAGCACTTGTAAGTAAGAGAGGAATACAAGGAATAGAGACCGAAGGACTGCCTAAGCCTTTAACAATTTATGCTAATAGAGATAGAGTTGCTCCCGTCGAAGTTGAACTTGAAGCTTACGAAAGCAAGAACAGAGAGTTACTGGTAGAGCTTTTAATGATGGACCCATGGACAAGGTCTAGAGAGCTTGCAGTTAACTTTCTAGAAGATATATTAAGCTTACCGTATCATGAAGAGATGCGTAAGCACTATAAGTAGAGTGCAATCTTTAAAAGTAAAACTCATTAACTAACCTAGTCTAAGTAATTATAGCCTAATAATCTAAATTGGAGTTTAGGGACTTTGAAGGAGTTATTCTTAATACCTTTTGAAGTTTAAAGAAGACAAAATTTATACCTAAGAGAATAAGGGGTGAAGCAAATTTTAAGTAATCTTTTAATATGTTATCTTAACAAGAAATAGCACGATGAAGAACAATTACAAAGGAAGCAGAAAAATTCATTTTGATTATCATACGCCTCCTGATTTTCGAGATGTTGCAAGTGGTTTTGAACCTGAAACTTTAATGAAAGATTTAGCCGAAATTGGTTGTGAACTCATAAACTTCTTCGCAAAAGATTTATTTGGAAACTGCTACTGGGACACAAAAGTTGGGCATAAGCATCCGCATTTAAAAAGAGACCTACTAAAAGAAGTTACTGAAGCTTCTAAAAGATATGGGATAAAGATAGTTGCATACTATAACGTTATGGATTTGTACAATGTTCAAGCTCATCCAGAATGGAAACACAGAGGTTGTAAGGAAGTACAAGATTCAGAAGGAGAATATGTTTGTTTGAACAGTCCTTGGTTGGAAAAAGTACTTTTACCCGAGTTAAAAGAAATATCAAGTTACGAAATAGAGGGGATTTTCTTTGATTTCCTCTATTTCCATCAGCCATGTTTCTGTGAGTGGTGTGAACAAAAATTCTTAAGTGAATTTAGCTATGGGATTCCGAAAGATGCTAAAGGAAAAGAGTGGCAAACATATGCAACATGGTTAAGAAAAAGGGGGAACGAAATAGTAAAGAAAGTTTGCAAGACTATACACGAGGTTAACCCAAACATACTTGTTGGCGTAAATTGGGCTTACGTTCAAAGACAACCAGAAAGGCCACCTGACGACATAGGCTTTATTACGTTAGATGTTAATGAAACTAATTGTACTTCGCTAAACGCAAGTTACTACGCAAAGTACCTTAGAACACTTAACAAGCCTTTTGATATAATGATAACACGATTCTTACACTGGTGGGGAGACTGGTCGTTAAAGCCAGTAGAAACGATGGAACACGAATGCGCAACCATACTAGCCAATAAAGGTTTATGCATAATTGGAGACCACTTTTATATTAACGGAAAACATGAAAAGGAAGTGTTGAACAATATTTCAAAAGTTTTTGATTTTATATCTAAGAGGGAAAGAATACTCGATGGAGCGTCTTCAGTTCCATTCATAGCAGTTTTACATTCAGCTGATAATAGCTATATTAAAGGAAATGGAATATTTGCGGATGAAACATCAACAAGAGGAGCTCACAAGATACTTTTAGAGTGTAACTTTCATTTTGATATTCTGAACGAAGAAAGTTTAGCTAGAAACATAAGCAATTACTCTTTAGTTGTGATCCCGGAGCAGATGAATTTATCTGAAACTTTAATAGCAAAAATAAAAGATTATGTCAAAAAAGGAGGAAAACTTTTACTTAGCTACGACAGCTCAAAAACAGAAGAATTAGAGGCTCGATGGATCGACGAACTGTTAGGAATAAGTTTAAAATGTAAAGAAGACTCAAAAATTGGTTACATAGTTCCTGAAGTTTCAGTCTTACAAAAAGATCTACCAAGGATGCCAATATTTTGTCGCTCAAATTTTGTAAGTATCAAAGAAAAAACAGCGAAAACCCTCGCATCGAAGTTAGAGGCATATGTTACAAAAACATCTAAGCAAGGTTGGGAAGAGTGGTTAGGAGCTGGCGTAGGTTCACCGATATCTGACAAAGGAAGTCCAATTATAACTATTAACGAGTTTGGAAACGGAAAAGTAGTTTTTGTAGGATGCGAAATTTTTAAGTCATACTTTGAATATAACGACTGGGAACTAAAAACTATAGTTAAGAATGCAATAAACTTACTACTTCCAGAGAAAACGATAGAAGTAAGCTCACCGTATCCCTTAGAGGTAACTTTACTTAAGAAAGAAGAAAGCTACCTGATTAACTTAATTAACTGGCATTCTGAACGAACATACAAAGCACCGATTAGGGCTGAAAACCTTCCAAGAATGAACAACGTGATAGTAACCTTAACTTTGAATAGAGCACCAAAACAGGTTCTCGCGCATCCTGATGATGAAGAACATAAGATTGAATGGCAATGGAACAACAACAAACTAAAAATTAGAGTAGATGGACTCCGTGTACACTCAATACTGGAGATAAAAATTTAGCAAGTAGCATGTCTTCGAAATATGTCTTAAAGAGTATATAAAAAACTTTGTAAGTATTTTAGCACTCTTAGTTTACTATTCTTTTGATAACAGAGCAGCTATCGCTTCTCCAAGGGGGAATACTTTTCCTTCATTAAGGTCTTGCACCCCACTTTCGCCTATGTTTACGAAAGAAACAAATGGAGTAGGAGCATCTAGAGCCTTTTCAAGGATCACTGCTTTTGTAACGTTGCTTATGTTTGTTGGGGACATTCTAATTATTGACTTTGCCATGTACGCTAGGTGTTGTCCTCCTATAAAACCGTAGCCTATTGCTCCAAATGCACCTTCAACGTCTTCTATCGGTTTCCCGGACTTAGCGTTGCTCAGCAACTCCTCTTTTTCTTTTGAGCCTATTTTTTCACCAACTCCACTTTTAGTCCAAGTGGTTACTAGGACTACAGCGTCATATGAACTTGCAATCCTTAGCAGAGAGTTAATTTCTATCGATAGCTTTCCTTGTAACTCTCTTGCTTTAGCTGCAAGATAAGTTGTAGGAACTTCGAGTAGCTGAGAGTGGTAGTATGCAACCATAGAGTCAACCACTATTATCTTTGGGCTCCAATCATTACTTTCAATATCTTCGTCTATAGTCTTTGTTATGATTTTATGTTGTTCAGCCATAGAAGTTGCTCTGTAGACCTTCGTATAGCTTAACCCTCTGGAGCATTTTCTTTTCTCAAATATTTGCCTTAATCTTTCTTCAGACCAACCCTGTTCAGTATCTACTACTATTGCTTCTCCCTCCTTACTTATGAAGTCGGGAATTATTGACATCATCATCGTTGTTTTCCCAACTCCAGGCTTTCCATACACTAAGTTTAACGAACCGATCTTAAAGCCTCCAAGAAGTAGATTGTTTAGTGCCTGAATACTAGTCTTTACCTTCATTCTTTCTCACCTTCAAGCGATAATATTTTCTTTCCTTTTTCGCTTAGCGCAACTTTTATTCCGCTTTCAGTTTCTACAGGGGTTAAGTACCTCAGCCTAATCATTTTGTTTATAATTACTGGAACATTCTTACCGTACGTTGCGCCTACTTTTGAAATTAGCTCATTAAAGCCTATTGGCTCCCTTGAAACTAACTTTATAATTTCAAAGACAATGTTTGCTTTGTTTCCAAAGTCTTGTTCAAGTAAGCTTACGACATAGTTTAAGTTTTCTTCCTTTGATAAGTATTCCATGTAGTTCAAACGCGAACTTTTTAACTTATATTCTTTAATAACTTGACCTTCTAACGAAAAGGTTGCAGAGTATTCTTCGTTGTATGCTGAATAAACTTTAACTTTAAACTCTCTTGAAACAGTATTACCATTAAAAATGATATATTCCTTTGTTTCAAGAACAATTCTAACTAAATCTTTAACAAACGATGGTAAATTTTCTCTATCGTAAGTTATTAACATTAGTTTAAACCCGAGGTTAACTAAGTCTAGAAGCTCATAGAGAATTTGAAGTTTTGAGTTTGTGCTGACTTTGTCGAGCCTAAAGTAAAGTTCGGGATAGTTGATCGCCACTAATGTAAGTTTTGGTTGCCAAAGTTCCTTTATTCTAACCAAAGTTAAAAAAGCAAGAAGTGTGGCAACATCTTGAAGCTTTACGTCTTCTAGACTAAAAATTACATCTTTTTCCTTTAACTTAGAAAAATCTAAGTTTTCTCTTGCAGAAAGGTTCTTGTTAGCTTCCCTTAAGAGTATTTCAAGGCCATCAAGCTCATCTTCTGTTATCTCAGAAGACAACGCAATAGCAGAAAGCTCTTCTGAGTCGCTATAGTTGTAAACCTTGTTTGAAGTGGAAAATCTTGCTTCATTTCTTCCCATGGCGTAAGCTGAAATCGTTAAAACTCTATGCAAGTAAGTTTGGTCCTTGCTAAAACTCTTTAGGGGATTTATTCTATACTTATTTAAGTTGATTATTGCAATACCACTTACTTTGTTACCGATGGGAGTAAGTTGACCAGTCCGATCGATTGCTACTATGTTTAAGTTCATTTCTTTTACTTTTTCCAGCGTGGCTACTGCCAACTCACAGCAAGCTGGCCCTACAACTAAAATTCCATCTTCAAGCACGCTTAATGGAAATTTTAAGTCATCGAACTTCATCTTTTATCACCTTTAAGTAAAAATAAAAGACCATCTTTTTTGCTATACAAAATTATATTTTCGTTAAAGGGTTCTAGGTTTTCAAAACCAAGATAGCTACTTAACTTCTCTAAATGCCTTGGCACTGAAACTACTACGTTGCTTATCTCATTTTCTTGAAAATCTCTTCTTATGAGAATCATGAGGTCAACCTTATTTCTTGGCTCGTCTTTTGTGCTTATTGAAAATGTTGCTTTGCTTGAAAACAACCTACTTTTTATAAAGTTAATAAGTGGATTTCTTCCTAGCTCAACCCACCCAGTTTTCTCATTTATTTTCTTGAGTTCATGTAAGTTAATTTTTCCCTCTTGATCTAAGATTACTAGTTTGCCTTTGCTATAGCTACTTGGTATTTGAACTTTTTTCTCTCCAATTGGCAAGACAAGTGAAGGAGGACTTGGTGAGGCTTTCTCATAAATTTCGTTGAGGATTAGCTCGTTATTAATTTCTTCATCTCGTACTCTTTTAATAGTTTTAGCGCTAAGGTTAGGGAGATTTTCAGAATATTCATAAATTAGCTTAACAGAGTTGTCTTTTTTGTATGCAATGAACTTTCTTGTTCTAATTATTTGCTCAACCAGGTTTAAGTCTTCTCTATGCACGATGTTAAATTCAAGATTTTTCACTTTTTCTTTGAATAAGCTAACTTTTTCCTTTAGCTTTGATTCGTTGTATACTTTTTCCAATCTAGGAAAATTTGAAACAGCTACTAAACTTCTATTCATTTTTGTCTTGTTACGTATTACAACAAATGAAAGCATTGCTATGAAGAACGGAAGCGAAACTAATGAAATCCCAAGCTTAATTTCTGTAAGACAAGCTAAAGTATAAATTAAGTTAGAAATTAGTACGTTCTTGTACAAATTATAGCTTGAAGAGCTACTAATAATTACTGCACCCATCGCTGAGAGCGTTGGGAACAGCGAGAACTCCTTTCGGGGAAAGATTGCGTTGGCAAGAGAATTTACAACGACTCCAGCTACTATAGCAACTACTGATTTCTTCAATACTTCGCGTAACTTCATGAGCTAAAACAACAGTACCTGCGAAGATAACGTTTTTGGGAAAAAAATCACTTTTTTACAAGGTAAAAAGACTGTTTTACTAAGAAGACAATGGAAAATGCATCGTAGAACATTATGCATAAGAGGAATAATCTTCCAAAAGAGTTTTTAACTCTGTAAAAAGTTCAGCTCGTGGTGACAACAAAAGTGAGAAAAACCCAAAGGTTTGATACAACTTGCGTGCATGGACACGAATATAGCGATCCAAAGTTGGGAGCATTCAAAGTACCTATTTTCGTAACAGCAATTTTTGAACAACCGGAAAGAGAAACCGGTGAAACTAGAAAAACTGATAGAGGTACTGAACTAAAATATTCAAGAGAAGAGAATCCAACAGTTAGAGCCTTAGAAAAATCTCTTGCTAAACTAGAAGGTGCTGAAGATTCCTTAGCATTTAATAGCGGTATGGCTGCTATATCAACGCTTTACTTCAGTCTTTTAAAGAGTGATTCAAAAATAGTTGTACCTCTTGAATCATACAGTGTAACTACGCAGTTGGCTGAAGATTTGTCAAAGTTTGGGATAAAAACTGTGAAAGTATGGCCAAGTACAGATGCAATTATTGAAGCCATAGACAACGACACGAAACTCGTTTTTGTAGAAACGATAACAAACCCTATGCTAAGGGTTGTGAACATTAGCGAGATTTCTAAAGTGTGCCAAGAGAGAAACATTCCCTTAGTTGTAGACAATACATTTGCAACTCCCGTAATTTTTAAACCACTAAAGCATGGAGCTAAAGTTGTTGTACATAGCACTACAAAATACATTGCAGGACATAATGATGTTGTTGGTGGAGCTCTGATAACAGATAAAAGAACAATTGTGGAGAACTTTTGGGACTGGAGAAGAAAACTTGGGAACATAGTTCAACCCCTGGAAGCCTTCTTAGTTTTAAGAGGAATGAGCACACTTTCTGTAAGATTTGAAAGGCAATCTCGTAGTGCTCTAGAAATAGCAGAGTTTCTTAAAGAACATTCAAGAATTCTCGAAGTTAGGTATCCTGGACTTAAAGACGATGAGTCACATAGCATTGCTAGCAAACTTTTCGAAAAAGACCTTTACGGAGGAGTTGTGACCTTCAAAGTAAAAGATGGAAAAGAGGGAGCCATAAGGGTTCTTAAGAAAGTAAACATTATAAAACCAGCTCCAAGCCTAGGAGGGGTTGAAAGCCTATTAACTTATCCAGTGATAAGTGCTGCAAAACTCATTGCACCAGAAGACCGTGAGAGGTTGGGCATAACCGAAGATGTTTTAAGATTGTCTGTGGGCCTAGAAGATGTGGAAGACTTAAAGGAAGATCTAGATCAAGCGCTGCAGTAAATTCCCGTGCTTTTCATAAACAATCTTAAAGAAGCTACCCATCTAAAAACTTTAAAGTGCATACTTCCTTAAAGAGATACTATAAATGAGCTTAACGCTAGTCGTGCTCATAAAACAAGTTCCAGATATTACAAGAGTAAGATTTGATGCAGAAAAGGGTAGAATAGACAGAAGCTCAGCTGAAGCAGAAATAAACCCATTTGATCTGAACGCCTTAGAGGCTGCAGTACAAGTTAAGGAAAAACTAGGAGGTACAGTTTTAGCTATAAGTATGGGCCCACCAAGTGCAGTAGTAGCTTTGAGAGATGCTCTTGCTCGAGGCGCTGATGAGGCAATTTTGTTAGAAGATAATAAATTTGCTGGAGCAGATACTTTAGCAACATCTTATACTTTAGCTGGTGCGATAAAAAAGCTTAGAAGCTTCGACATTATTTTTTGTGGAGAAAAAACTGTTGATGGAGATACTGGACAAGTAGGAGCTGAAGTCGCAGAATTTCTTCAAATTCCACACCTGTACTATGTTTCAAAGATAAAAGAAGTCACAAAGGATAAAATTATTGTAGTATCAGAAATGGAAGATGCGTCATATGTTATGGAATGTGATTTTCCTGTGTTAGTAAGCGTTACGAAAGATGTTAATAAACCTAGGCTTCCAACTTTAAGGGAAAAGATAAGGGCTATGAAAGCTGAGGTGAAAATTTGGCACGCTGAGGACTTAGCTGATGTGCTAAACTTGAACAACGTTGGCTATGCAGGCTCTCCAACTGTAGTAAGTAAAGTTTTAGTACCCGAAGAGAAAGAAAGGGGAGGAAAAGTATTCACGGACGTGAATGAAGGTGTTAAAGTTGTTTTGGAAGAATTAGCTAGAAGGAGATTGATATAGATGACAGATGAGAAGAAAGTAATGATTTTTGCTGAACAAAGAGGAGGAAAAATTCATCCAATTTCTCTTGAACTTCTTGGAAAGGGCAGAGAGATTGCGGATAAACTGAAAGCGGAGCTCTCAGCAGTAATTTTAGGACA
This sequence comes from Nitrososphaera sp., assembly GCA_039793485.1. Taxonomy (GTDB): domain Archaea; phylum Thermoproteota; class EX4484-205; order EX4484-205; family JAAOZO01; genus JAAOZO01. The sequence continues at coordinate 25,639 of JBAMLO010000044.1, forward strand.
TAACATAGAAAGAGAAGAACTTATGGAACTAATCTACTACGGTGCAGATAAAGTCTATTCATATGACCATCCAGTGTTTGAATATCCCGATGTAATGCAGTATAAGCATAATATTGTTAAACTCATACAGCAGGAACATCCTGAGGTATTTCTTGTT
>JBAMLO010000045.1:0-25754 GCA_039793485.1 Nitrososphaera sp.
TGCAACTCTTCAACTCTTTCTTCTATAGCTTAGTTGCTGACTAGAATATTCCACTTACTTTATAAAAAGTCTGTGTAAGTTGGGTTATGAAGTGCTCAGGTGAAATAAGTTGCTTAATTTGGAATAAAGAATAATGAGCTTGCTGAGTTATCAACCCAGCATGAGATGATCATTGCAATACATGATGCTGATTTCACCTGATTGAAAAGACCCGTTAATGGAAAAAATCAAAGCGGTTTATCACCTCATAAATGTTGGTCAAGGAGTAAGCATAGGCCTTTAATCCCTTAAGTTAACAGTCTCGCAAAAGTTTTAGAAACGTTTAAATAGTTAATCAAAAAAAGTAAAAATAAAATGGCAAAAGTTGCAGCTAAGGTTCCAAGCTGGATTTCAAAGGTATTGCTTCCAGAGATAAGGAACATAGTTAAAGAAGTAGTGAAGGAGGAAATCTCTACTGAAGTAAAAGTTTTGGATGCAAAGATAAGCGCATTGGAGACTAGGATAATTGCTCTGGATTCTAAGGTGGAGGAAAGAACTAAGGCTTTAGATTCAAAGGTGGAGGAAAAATCTAACTCTCTGGGCTCAAAGTTAGAAGAAAAAACTAAGTCGTTGGATTTAAAGTTGGAGGAAAGAACTAAGTCGTTGGATTCTAAGGTAGAAGAAGGATTTAAAGCATTGGATTCGAAGATAACTTCTCTGGATTCAAAACTGGAAGAAAAAACTAACTCTCTGGATTCAAAGTTGGAAGAGAGAACTAAGTCTCTTGATTCAAAGATGGAAGAGAGGCTCAGGACTTTAGAATCCAGGGTAATCACTCTAGACTACAAGTTAGAAGAAAGAACTAAGGCTTTAGGAAGTGAAATTTCTTCTTTAAGAAACGAAATGAATGCAAGGTTTGATTCAATAGAGAAAAGACTACCTTTAATTGAAAGACTAGCACAAATAGAAAGCAGATTAGAGAAGCTGGAGAAGCAAGTTGGAATAGAAAAATAGAAAAAATCTTTGAAGTAATTTAGAAAGTGTTAGTAAACTCTATTATTAAACTTCAGGTAATTTGCCTTTAAGCAACTTAAAGAAAATATCTTTTTGGCACGTGTTTTTAACCTAAAACTTACTTCAAAAGGTTTTCCAACTTTTCGTTTGGATAAAATCTTATAAGGTCTAAAGCTTCTATGAGACCCTTTATGAACATTCTAGTCTTATCTTTTGGTACTTTCTTTAGAATGTTCTTTTGTTCAACCTTAAGGTTATACGCATACTCGTAAAAACGAATAACACTTTTTGAGATCTCATCAAGATATTTTTCACCAAGGTTCTTGAGCTCTATTTTTCTTAAAGTGTTAAGAGGTTCCTTTTCTAGGATGTTGTATGAAGGTGCGAAAGCAAATATAAGTTTAATGTTTGTTGGAGCTCTCCATAGGTAGCGTAAGTAAGGAAAATGGCCACCATACTGCAAGCCAGTTTTCTCCCCCAAGTAGATTTTTCCACTATATGGGGAGATAAAAAATGGAGTGATGTTCTCTTCCATTAACTCTGTCTTATTGCTTGCCATTAACAGCATTCCTTTGAGGAAATTCCAACCCTTGTCGTTTTGATAGGAAGAGTACCAGAAAGAATCAACAGTTTCTGCTTCATCGAACAATATAACAAAACCATTTAATCCAAGAATGCTTTTTGATGCCCATCCAATCCCACTGAGAATGTTGCAGTAGATATTGGCAGAGGTTGAATAATCAAACATAGGAGGATTCCCAACTACTTGCTTTCCTTCTATCCATTCAAACGAATACTCACTTTCAACTCCTTCTTTTAGCTCTCTTATTATTACACCAAGGTACTGGTGGCTTTCAAGCTCATGACAATTATTACTTTCTGCAATCTCTTTTAAGAAATCTCTGAAAGTTCCATTTTTTGTTCCAAACCTAAATGAATTTATTATTGCTTCGTATACTCTTTTAGGCTTATGGAATGGAAGCTCGTTTGGGTCGAGTTCTACAATTGAAACTGCCCAATTATTTTTAAGTAAGGATGAGTAAAGGTACTCTAACAAGTGTGTCTTTCCAACTCCGTACTCTCCAACCAATACCAAAGAACTTTCGTTTTCATTTCTTAACCAAGATTTAATTTGTTCTATTTCCTTAGCTCTTCCAAACGTAAATTCTTCAACATACTTCTGTGGAACAATCCCTAGCCTTAATGCCTCAATTATTTTTCTTGCTTCAAGCTGATCTCTTAACAACTGCTGCATCACCTAGTCTGATCAACGATAAAACGCAGTTGAACGAAGTAACATTTCTAAAGCTCAACGTCCTTTCTAGAAACAGGTTTATTAGTTTGTCTCATCATGTGGAAAGCTTTAACTATGCTTTGAACAAAAAGCCTTTTATAGCCTACTTCAAACTTTTTTTCGTAAACAGCTTGGGATACTTCTTCTATCGTTTTTTCTAAGTCGCTGTAGTTAAACTTTATACCGTATGCTACTTCATATATCTTCGCTAGCTTTCTTCCAATTTCCTTTAAGCTTTCAACTGAATCTGAAGGAATTTTTTCAAGATAAATCTTTACTCCAGTTGGGTTAAGTTTTGAGTTAAATACTGTAGCTGTCCTTTGTCGTAGGGCTTCGTAAACTAAGGCTCTACCTTCGAGGAAGTTTTCGTCTGGAACAGCGTAGAACCACATCGTGTTTCTAAAGTTGTCGTGGCCGCATTCGTCTATTAGCTCTCTTAGGTTGTTCAAAAGTAAGCCAACTTGCTTTGAAGACATGCTTGGAATTTGTTCAGCTTCATCAAAGAGAACAACTATACCTGAAAAGCCTATATCTCTTATCCACTGCGCTAACGATCGAATCATCTTAAATGCAGTACTCTTATCGATTCGCTCAAATATACCGTAGCGCTTTAGCAAATCTTTTGGAGGGTTTTCACCTTTAAGCCACTGAACAACTAACGAAAGGTCTTCGTAACGCTTCTCAGCAGTACTCAAAAAAGCTTCTTTCATGGCATTCCTAAAGCTTGTGCTTTCGTATGAGCTTAACGATGAAGCATAACTTATTAAGCCCTCCCAGATTGAGCCTTCAGATAATTTTTCTGCTCTTTCTTTTAGTTCGCTGTACTTCTTTGAATACCACAAGCTTATCAGTGGTTCAATTCCTCTTCTGTAACCTTGGACTAGCTCCTCTGAACTTTGTGGATACGCCAAGTTTGCTACAATCTCCTTATATATTCTCTCTAGAGCATAAAATGGAGAATGCTCTGGACTTAGCACAACATAAGAAACAACGAAGTTGTATTTCCAAGCCAAAGCTCTTACACAGTACAGGAAATGGGTCTTACCACTTCCATAGTTGCCAATCACAAGCTTAAACGAAGAACCACCTTCTCTTATGAAGCTTCTAAAGTAGTCATCTTCTAGAGTTCTAAGATAGTCATCTAAGCCTACCGTAAAGTACTGAAAACCAAACTCAGGAGGAGTTCCTTGGCCTCCAACAGTCTCAATTATTTTTCTTGCAACAACAGGAGTTAACGCTTCTTTACTAACTTTAAGATTACTCATTGCTTACACCCCTGAGCCTTATATGCGAAACATAAGTACCACTACCCTTTTCGTTCGTTGGAACCCAAAGAAAGTCTTTCTTTCTTCTTGTGTAAGCACGTGTAGCAGTAATTAGCTCAAGTTCATGTTCGTTCATTTTTCTTTCTTTTAGCCTGTAAATATCGTAGCTAAAGAAGACTCTTCCATAACGAGTATAGTTTTTCTTCACCTGATTGTTCTGGACTAAGTTAGTGTATTCGAGTAATACGCTTGTTATAGGCAAAGGCTCTTCGAGCTTTTTCTTTCCCTTATTGGCAACTGTTTCACAAGCCTTGTATAAATTAAACAAAAAAGTCTCTTCAACGAACTCACGCTTGGTAATTAAGTTGTGCAGTTCAACTAGTTTTTGAGCTACTGTCTTGGGAGAAAGATTACAAACCTTTAACTTTTCTTGCTGAGGACCAAACCATATTGTAACAGTACTCCTATCGAAATCTACTTCTAGAGTGTAAAAAGACGACTTCAGCAAAGGGTAATGGCCTTCTAACCTGAAACCTATTTGCTTCAATTCTTCCTCTAGCTCTTTGCCAAAAGTTTTTCTACTAAGTGCCTCAAGTTCTAATATTCTTTGTCTTACTAACTGAATGTATTGGGCGAGGCTGGTTTTTGAAGCGTCAGATTCTTCGGTCTTTAATGCTTTCTCTATTTGTCTTAATTCTTGCTTAAGCTTACCTAGGTTTTCTAAGGGATCCTTACTGAAGAGCTTTTCAAGCTTTCTAAGCGAAGGCTCATAATGCCTTAAGCTGTCCGGCAGTTTTGGAAGAGTTACAAGAAGTTTACTTTCATCTTCCATAAGTTTATCTTTCACTCTCCAACTTAGAGGATATTTAAATATTATTTTATGATAAAAAACATAGTTTTGGTCCTGCAGTCTTAGCAACGAGCAGTCTCAAAAAATAGGTTCGTTAAGTTAAAGCTATTTCTAAAAGTATTAGAGCAAGTTTCTTGCGCTTTCCACGACTAAAGTCGGGAGATTCTTGCTCTTGGCGTTAGTTCATAGCTCAGTTGCTCATTGGTTTTTACTTCGCCCTTCATGGCTAGCTGTCGTGAAGTAGCTAAAAATTATTCAAAATGGTACATTTTTAAGAATAGGTTAAAGACCGTATCCTATTTGTTTTATTGTGTTCTTTCTCCAGCTCTTATCGGCCACACCCACCCATATGATGTTCTCTCTATGCCCTTTTCTTTCAGCTCGTTTAGAAGCTTCTCTTTCGAACTTTGCAAAAAGTGTTTAGGGTCATATAAGACAATACCCTCCACTACTGCATTGATGACCCAACCACTTTTGGATTTAATATGCATCTCGAATTCTTCGGGAGTCATGTATATTGCTTGAATTATACTTGGCAATTTTAGCCTTGCCACAAGTTTTGGAATCATAGGTATTCTCTCTTGAAGCCTTGGAAGAGCCTCTACTACAAGTACTAGATCAACATCGCTTTCTGCCGAAGAAAGAGGTTTTGCAACTCCTCTTGCTACAGAACCAAACAAAAGTGCTCCTACCATTCTTTCCCTGAAAATGTCTAAGATTTTCTCTAGATATTGTTCTATGAGTTCTCGATACTCTGTATCTTTAATCTTATCCAAGTTTTCTAGATGCATCCTCAACTGCACCTCTCAACTGTTCAACTACTGTTGAAAGATCTGCTGGTAGATCTTTAAATTCACAAAAAAATTTTACTACGTTGCTTAGACTTTCTATAGCCAATTCAAGAAGTTCTCTCGCTATGTCTTTCGTGTAAACTTCTGAGGGCATGATTATCCTCTCTTCAGTTTCCCAACCATACCTTGGCATGGAGCCTTGTGCTTCAAGAGATGAGGCGTAAGAAATTATCAGCGTTAAGTATGTTATTTGCTCCTTATTTAAGTTAAGTTTTTTTAGCCTTTCCTTATCTGAAATGAGTTTCCCTATTAGAACGCTGGGGAAATGTGTTTTCTCGAACTCCACTCCTAAGAAACTTAAAATTGACTTACAAGCAGCTTCAACTGATAGTTGAGTTCTGAACACAGCATCAGAATAATCTCCCTCTGAGTATCTTGCTAAACCTCTTCTTAAGTCATCTAGACTCATTTTTAGCCTGTCTCTTGCCTTGCTATAATTGTTCAACTTGAAAATAAAAGCATCGAGAAGAATATAAAGTTTACGAAACTGTTTCTGTTAGCTTAAGATCCACAGAAGTAATCCAAAAATAAGTTTTTGTTGAGCAATCGTTGGAAAGAGCTGTTATTGCCATTAGAATTGAGAAGACTCTTTTTAGCAAATTATGGAAAAACATTATCTCGAACTATCTAGGCGTAGATTTACCCTTTGACTTTCTACACGTTAATACAATTTTTTATTATTTTATGAGAAGTGCTTCATTAGCTTTACTTTTCGAACTAATTCTCTTCTAAAAATAAGCGTATGTTGTTTCATTTTGTTAATCTTTTCAGTTCTTCTGCTACGTCTAAAGTAGCTGAAAATGCAACCTACCTTTGTTAAAGGTTGCTATTTTGGTGTAGCCAAAATCTTTTATGTAGTTAACAATAGCATCGTAACCATAATCTATTTCTTCTAAAGAGTGCGCATCAGTTCCTATTGTTACTGGAACTTCAAGTCGCTTACACTCTTGCATTATCCTTGAAGAAGGATACAATGATCTTACGGGTTGTCTTAATCCTCGTGAAGACACTTCAACTGCCATGCTTTGCTTCTTAACTGAAGTTAAAACCTTAGTTTCTTCTACTGCACCATTGGTTGGAGCATAGCCCCAAATTCTTACGATGTCCATGTGGCCAACTATGTTGAACATCCCAGTTTCAACTGCTTTTCTAACTAACGACATATAAGTAGAATAAAATTTGTCAAATCCATTTTTCTTTACTTCTTCCTCAACCTTAAACTTTTGTGAACTACAATCTATACAAATACCTTTAACAAAGTGAACACTCCCTATTAAAAGGTCAAAGTCGTAACTGTAGCTACCTAAAATTTCTTCAATCGATTTCTCGCTTTCTGGAAAGTAATCAACTTCCAATCCTAGCTTTATTGAAATTTTGCTACTATACTTAACTTGTAGCTGCTTAATTAAACTTACGTACTCCTCGAGTTTAGTTAAATTTAAGATATGCTTGCTTGTGCTTAAGCTAACTTCTTGGTTTTTATTTCTAGGAAAAATGGTTAAGTGGTCAGTAAAGGCAATTTCATTAAATCTTTTTTCAATTGCTTTTTCAATATACTCCTGAGGAGTAGCAGTTCCGTCGCTAAAAGTAGTATGAATGTGGTAGTTTACCTTCATTTGAGCCCTTCAGAAAACGAAAATACTTAAAAGTTTTACTTAGTCTATGGCGCTATATTTTCTAGCTCAACAACTTCATTTACTATTGCAGGACAAATTCTTTCAACGCCCTCGTAATGCGAAATTTGTTCGTGAACCTTTTCTAGCTCATTCATGTTTTCACAAACTATTTCTGCAACCAAATCATGGTCTCCAGAAGTTAAGTAAAGAGAAACTACCTTTTTTGTGTTTCTAAGATTTTTCATAACGCTTATCAGATATTCCGGCTTTACGTCGATACCAGTAAAGGAGCAGGCCATGTTTACTTTCCTATAGTCTATGATTGCGCGGTAACCGACAATGATCTTTTCAGATTCTAGCTTCTTTATTCTCTTTCTTACTGCAGTTTCAGTCATGTTAAAGTATCTTGCGATCTTTGTTTTAGGAGTTCTTGCGTTTCTCCTTAGCATTTCAAGTATGCCATAGTTTGTTCTATCCATAGTTCGTTTTTCGAACTAAATGATTATAAATCTTACCTAGGAATAAGATAAGTAAGGGCGAGAAATATGAAGACTCTACAAAATTTGGCAGTAGCGTTTGTTGGAGAAAGCCAAGCAAGAAATCGTTACACTTTTTATGCAAAGGTTGCACAGAAAGAAGGCTACGAACAAATCGCTGAGATATTTCGCATAACAGCTGACAACGAAAAAGAGCATGCAAGCACTTTGTTTAACTTAATTGATGAACTTAAAAGAAAAAGTGGTGAAAAAATAGAAGCCATTAACGTTGAAGCTTCAGTTCCAACAACGCTTGGGAACACTGCTGAAAATTTAAGGGCGGCAATAGAGGGAGAGCACTATGAAAACACAAAAATGTATCCAGAGTTCGCAGATATTGCTGAAAAAGAAGGTTTACCAGAAATCGCTGAACGACTGAGAGCAATAGCGAAAGCAGAAAAACACCACGAAGAGAGGTATCAAAAGCTACTAAAAGAAGTGGAAAACAATTCAGTATTTAAGAAAACCAAGAAAGTTTACTGGGTTTGCAGAGAGTGTGGATACGTTTATGAAGGAGAAGAGCCACCAGAGGTTTGTCCTTCTTGTAAACATCCAAGAAGTTATTTCCAACTGAAATGCGAAGAATACTGACATCAAGAAAAAAATTCTTTTTTTGTTGTAAGAGCTTTGGTTTAGCTTAGCATTTTTTGTGAATGAGACAATTTAGGATAGATAAGAAAATAATGCCAGATGAAGTTGTCATACAACTATTAGTACCAGAGTTTCGATTTTAATGAGTTTATCGTGCCAATTAATACTTACTTTTAAGTTATTCTAAGTATTAAAGGTTAACAAACAACATTTTTATATAAGGTTGAAAGCAACTAAACTACGAAAAATGACTGCAAAAGTTGGATTAATTTTCTCAGCTATGCCTTCCGAAGTTCCAACATGGCCTTACATTGGCTACGACTACGAAGCTAGAGCATCTATGCTATCAGAAGCACTGAGGAAAGCACTCCCTCAATTAGAGTTTAAAGAAGCCTTAGTTAAGAACGTTGAAGAAGCCAAAAAAGCTTTAGAGAATATGAACGACGTTGTTGGGTTTGTTGTTTACCTTATAGGAATTTGGAACAACGTACCATGGTACGTAATTAGTGAAAAGAAGAAGCCAACAATCTTAGTTGACGACCTCTATGGAGGAACCGGAGAGTTTCTCCTAACATTAGCTAGAGCAAGAAAGGAAAACTACAACGTTGTTGGCGTAGCGTCTTCAAACTTTAACGACGTTGTTGAGAAGGTAAAATTACTAGAAACTTTAGATAACTTAAAAAAATTAAAGATTTTACTCGTGAGAGATAGTTTTCCAAAGTGGTATGAAGATTATGCAGAAGCTCTAGAAAAGACTTTTGGCTCTAAAGTAGTTAAAGTTAGTGTAGAGGAACTCTTAGAGGAGTACAAAAAAGTAAACGAAGAGGAGGCCGAAGGAGTTGCGGAGGCTTGGGTAGCTTCAGCTCAGTTTGTAGAACCAAAGAAAGAAGAGATTGTTAAGTCTGCAAAAATGTACATCGCAATGAAAAACTTGTTAGAAAAGTACGATGCAAAAGGTATTACGATCGACTGCTTAGGGTTATTCTACTCAAACAAGCTACCAGCATATCCTTGCTTAGGTTATGTGCAGCTCCTAAACGACGGTTTTATAGCAACGTGTGAAGCAGACTTAGACTCTTCTATAACGCAGGCAGTTATAGAGTTTGCAACAGGTAGACCTGGATTTGTTTCGGATCCTGTAATAGACCAAGCGAAGAATCAAATAATTTATGCTCATTGTTTAGCTGCAACAAAAGTTTATGGAAAAGAAAGAGGCAGCACGTTGTATAAGATTAGGACTCATGCTGAAGATAGAAAGGGAGCAGCTTTACAAGCACTTTGGCCACTAGGAGAGCAAATAACGACAATAAAGTTTAATGTAATGCAAAAGGCTATGTCGTTGCACAGCGGAAAAATAGTAGAGAACGTAGAAGAAGAAAAAGCCTGTAGAACAAAAGTAGCTGCAGAAGCCAACGTAAACTTAATTTTAAACAACTGGAACAGAGAAGCTGACTTTGGGTGGCATAGAGTTAGCGTAGTTGGAAACTTCAGAGAAAAATTTGTGGACATAGCAAGATTACTCGGATTTAGGGTAATAGAAGAAGACAGGTGAAGCGAAGAAGTAGCTTTAAAATAATGTAAATTACACCACATCTCAACGCTATAACGTTAGGTTTAAATACAGGAGGCATTGCCGCTAACGATAAACTCGCTTAAGTGATTATACGCGTAGGCTAATCCTTGAGAGATGAGAATCACATGAAGGAAAGACATTGCTCACTAAGATTAAGTGAGGTGAGAAAAGCTTGAAGAGGTCAGAAATAGTAAGAGCAATTGTTTTAGCAGCAATGTACGCAGTGTTAGTCAACGTTTTTCATCCAATAAGCTTTATGACAATTCAAGTTAGAGTAGCAAATGCACTTATAGGAATCGTGCCCCTATTTGGCATGCCGGCAGTTTATGGTTTAACGCTTGGAGTTTTTCTAGCAAACTTAACGAGTCCTCTTGGCTTAATAGATTGGTTTAGTTTTATTCCCTCGTTTATTGGGTTAATGATAGTTTATAAACTTAGGAAATTTAGTGTCTTTATAGGTTTAGTTCTCTACAGCATACTGCTTGGAGCATGGGTAGCGTTTATGCTGTGGTACATCTTTGGCGCACCATATATAATAACTTTCATCTACGTTACGAGTGGAATAACTATAGCAACTGCTGGACTTGGTTACTTAGTTTACAAGACGTTAAGCAAAATCGGAGTGAGAGTTTTCACTCAATAAAGTAGAACCTATTAGTTCAGCTTCAACGATGAAGAAGGTAATTGACTGAAAGTTCATTAAAAATTGAGCAACCAATGATAAAATGTTGCTTTGTTTCAATTATCTTTTTGAATTTGTTCTTTCTTTTCATCAAAGTCCGAAACACTTAATTAACTAGACGAAGAACAATATGGATATGCATAATTCAACAGGTACAGAATTAAGCGGTGACCAAGTTCATATAATATCTTGGGACAAAGACCATTTTGAGATAAGAAGTGGGGAGTACATAATTCGGTACCATAAAGAAAAAACAAATGGACTTATACTTATTTCTAGTACAAGAAACAAAAAAGGAAAAGCTCTAGCTACGAACTTTGGATTAGACAATGCAGCTCTAGAAATATTAAGTTCAAATTACGTTAAGGATGTTTCTGTTCATGAAAACGAAAGAGAGATCATAGCTGAACTGAGAAGTTCACGGGAGTGGGCAGATTTTCTAATTCATGTAAGATTATTTAAGCATAAACCAGGCCTAATTAATTGGAAAGTTGACGTTTCAACTAAAGGAAGAAATGAACCTCAAAAACTTCCATTTTATCGCTTCTTTCCTCAAGTATCTTCTGAAGGATGGAACGTTTCAACAGATCAAGAACTTAAATTTTACGATTATACTATTGATAAGTTTGTTCCTGGTAGAGGAATAGACTACTTAAGGGGAACTCCAGAACATAGCTCAGCGTGGGGTGTAAGAAATGTTTACAACCAGTTTTGCTACCTTCATGAAGAAGATGTCATTAACAGCACTGTTCTTTATTTTCAAAACTTCACTTCTCTAAACAAATACTATGAAATTACTAAGACAGACGCGGCGTACACAGTTGATGTACCATACCCATGGATAAGTTATTATCCAACTCGTCGTATAGATTTTGATCACGGAAGTTTTAATTATATCTTAAAGTTTGGTTATAGGATACCAGTTAGCGAAGAAAGAATTCCGCAAGATGAAGAGTTCACAATAATAGATAGCTACCTTTACCTAAATCCAACAAAACCAAAGAACAACATCGAGTGCTGTAAGCTTTTTGTAAAGATGTTTTCTGAAATATACGATGAAATAGACAAACCCGAAACAGAATACATTGAATGGGCAAACGAAGTGGTTCCGAAAGAAATTGAAAACCTTCTTGATCCTGATAACTGGGTGACGATTAATGGAAAACAGTATTTAAAGTCGTACGTAAAGGACTCAAGAAATTCAAGCGCAGAACTTATAACACTTTTAGATGTACTTGTTCCTTTGAAGAAGTATTTTAAGAAGTTTAATAGGGGTCTTGAGTTAGTTGAAAGACTTGAAAAAGGCCTTCCGGATTTTTACAAACCTGAGCTAGGAACTATACTCCAAAGTTTACATCGAGCTCAAAAAATAGATGAAGAAAAAGTAGTAATGGATGCGTGGTATTTTTTGTGTCCTGTTTTATGGGCTGGACATGTAGCAGAAGAGGGGAACCTAGAAGCTAAAGATATGATTCTTAGAAGTAGCCATGCAATTGTAAAGCTTGGGCATGCAGTTTCTTACGAATTTCCACAGTTCTTAGATATTTTTAATGGTAAGTACCATGACGTTTTAGGAACTGAGAGAGAAGTTTATGAGTATGACGTAACTGGCGTTTATGCCTATTTAATGCTACAGTACTACAGCCTAACAGGAGACGAAGCTTATATAGAAGAGGCTAAAAAAGCTATGGACAAGGTAGCAAAGAGGAGCTTTGAGTATGCATACGAAATGACAGCTACACCAGAGGGAGCAGCTGCAGCCCTATGGCTGTATCAGTTAACAAACGATGAGAAGTATGTCGATTTAAGCTTTATACCGTTGGCGAGTATATTGAGACACAGCGTATTCTTTGAGTGTAAGTATGGCTATGGGAAATACTACAAAACGTTTTTCTTAACCATGGCCATGCCCGAATCTTACGTAGCAGCTTGTGAAGAAGGAAAAGTGTTTAGATACATGCTTGAGTACCTAAAGAGAGGCGAAGAATGTTTACCAAGCTTTGCTAAAAAACTTGTAGCTGAACTTCTGAAGTACAAAAGTCAGTATACCATGCCTCCAAATTATCCAAAAGAAATGATAGCAGATGAACCTGCTAACGGAAAGCTTGTTCCATCGTGGTACATACCTTTCGAAGACCTTATGTTTGGTTGGAAGAAGTCAGGACAAGTTGGACAAGAGATTTATGGAGCAGGGTTTCCAATAGAAATTGCAAATGGATTATACCAAGTTTTTAAAGACGGAGAGCTAGTGCTCTACACAGAGTACCCTATAGTTTTTTCAAGCGAAGAAAACAAGAAGATTGTTTTTAGAACGACGGGAGTAAAAGAATACTCGTTTAAAGCGAGGATAATTTATCTGCACGAAAAGAAGTTTCCATTAAGAGTTTTTGAGTTAGATGAGCAAGGAAAACCTGTTAAAGAAATTTTCTCAAGTTCTTTTGACGGAAGATTCCAAGAATTTGTAGGCTATGGAAGTGCTACATATGCAATACTCTTAGATTAAACCTAGATTAGTTGAAGAAGTTCTGATCCTTCGCCTGCTATTTTTTTCTAATCCATTTCATTCTCTCTAATGCTTTATCTAGCTCCGTAACGAAAAATCCGATTGCATAATCGCTTACGCCTCCTACCCAAATGAGGTTTTCTTTATAGGAGACTAGCCCATTACCAAATATAACGTGTGGCCGATCACCGTATTCTTCATTGATTCCCTTTGGAACGAGTAAGTAATTACTTATAGCTAACAATCTGCCTTCGCCATCAACTATTGCTAGACCATTCCTATAAGAATAGTCTTCCTTCACTACACTATGCCATCCAACTAAGAATTCATTAGAAGAAAGTTTAAGAATGTTTGTTGACCATCCAACCTTAAATTCCCAATCCTCAAAATGCAATGAAGGTTCCATTGACTCTTCAGTTATTATTACTTCGTTTAAGTCAGCTCTTGCTCTCCAACCCAGCTCAACGTCCTTTATTAAAGGACGAGTTAACATAATAGCACTATCACCTTCTACTTTAAGAAGAGCAGAATCTTTATTGCTTCTTGGAACAAAGTAGTTACCTTCTATTGACCTTATCTTAAAGTAACCCCTTTTAACTACAGAGAAATTGTTGTCAAGCTTAGCGAGAGCTTGTACAATGTCTGCAGTTAATTTGTCTCCATCTAAAAAATAACCATAGCCAGTATATAGCATGAGTAGTTCTTCTTTATCCTTAAAAATCCGTGGGTCTTCACAACCTCTAAACTCCCAGAGGAACTTTGGCCAAACAATTACCCTAGCTTCTACTGGTAGCTTTAAATTACCACTTAATACATCGTCTACTTTTACAGAGAATTCACCTATACTTGACACATAAGTATAGTACTCAAATATAAGCCTTGGAAATACATGCAAAGTCTTTCCTTCTAGCAGAGCACCCGGATTAAACGCCAACTTTGGACGTTTTCTAGAATAATTACTTACTAGAATGTCTTGATCTGAAACTATTAGCCCTTTCCTTTCAAAGATATCTTCGATTTTGTTTTCTCTAGTTCCTTTCAATTCTTTAAGAAAGGAGACTGCTTTTTTGTATAGCCTTTCTTCTATGTTTGACATTTAGCAACCTTTTACAAGATACCCTTTTTATCTCTTATGAGAAACAATTTTATTTTCTTTCATTTTAGATTACAAAAATGTAAAATAAGTACAGAAATAGAACTTTGGATGAACATAACGAAAGTGTAGAAAGAAGAACTAAGAAAAACTGCTAGTCAAACTAATATGGAAGTACCCAGCCTCCATTTATAACCATTGCTACTGCTACTCCTATAACCATCGCTAAGCTTGAACCAAGAACAAAACCAGCAGCTATTGTAGACTTGTTTTCATCGTACCATGCTTTTCCGTATAGTCTTTGAAGAGCTAGGCCAAAAAGAGCACCTATGAGGGAAGTCACGATTGTTGGAAAAGGAGTCGATGTGCCAATTACAAACCCTATCAACGAAAATGGAACTTTAATAAAGTCTAGACTTGGCGTATTGCTCTCTTTAGACATTGACCTAAAGAACAAAAGTACTGCTGATTAGGAATCTTAATATGTTCTTTAAGCTGAGTTAAAAGAATATCTCAACGAAAGTTTCGATTTTTATTTTGTTGCCTCATTCGAGTATTACAGTATGCCTTCCACTTTGTGTGGCCTTAATCACTAAGTGTAACGTACCGTTGACATCTTCTAAGTTCCACATACTTTGTGGTGATATCTTTATTTTCCGTCCTCTAAGCCCTTCTGGTAGACAAATTACTGTAGGAGTATCAATAGAAGCATCCGCATCCCATTCCATAAAAAACGAACTTGTAACAGGATCATACTTAAAATAGATAAGGTCTCCCGCTATAGCTTTAGGATAATCTCGTTTTAAAAGCATTGTAGTTGCATAATTACTGCTTTCTTTCCAATTCCAAGCCCAATAGGTAAAACTCCAGCCGTAACTATCGAAGAGGTCGAGCAAGAAAAGACAGTGACGAAGCACATTCTCGCTTCTTAAAGCGCCGAAACCACCCCACTCACCAACCACTACTGGCATGTTTAGGCGTTGTTGTACGGCATAATGGTTTTCAAAAATTATGCTAACGCGGTTTTCGCTAGCTGCATGTTCATAGAAAGGTGTATCGACTACTAAGTCATAACCATGAGGTGCGAAAGCCTGTAGTTTTTCACGCTTATTATCGATCGTAATGGGTTGGAGACCTGACTGTATACCTATGTTACTGAAATAGTTGTTCTCCAAGAAAAGTATACCTTCAGATGTAACCGAACGTATTGCCTTAGCTATGCGCTCATAAAATGGAACGAGTACTTTAGTATCAAATTCTGCAACATAACTTTCAGCGGCTGAAACGAAACTCTTGTACAAATGCTTATCATCGAGTAGCTTCAATGCTTCAAGCCTACCCTGTTCATTGAAAAACATAGCTACTACTTCTTCTAAGCTTTTAGGAGGCTCACCTGAAATCTTTGATTCTATGTCGGAAAAAGTAGTAAGTAGTTTATGAAAAATTAAAGTTGCAATTGTACCTGGAAATGGTTCATTTAAAAGGTCGTAACCTAGTACATTAGTTCTCGAACCAAAGCGCTGCGCAACGTATCGCCAACACTCAGCGAAGTGATCTTGAAGCCCTACACCATCGTGTGCTGGGGAGTTAGCCCAAAAATGATCAAAAGCTCGTTGTACAGCTTCGCTACTTAGGTAAGCATCACTCCATACAAATTCTTTCTTAGGCTCTGGTAATCCATCAGTAAACGTAGCCCATTCTGGAGCTCCATCAGAATAACGCACACTATACAAGTCTTGGTGCATATCAAGCAAAACATAAATACCATACTCGGCGCACAAGTCAAGTAACGCTTCTATCTTGCTTAAGTAAGAGTCATCATACTTATTTGGTTCTGGTTCTAGTCCATCCCAAAAGATACCTAAGCGAATGAGATTAAAGCCTAATCGACTAAGTTCCTCAAAATCAAACCGATTCCATTTATCAACATATCCCTTAGACTTGTCCTTGCATACTAGGTTCACTCCATGAAAAATACGAGTCCTGCCCGTTCTATCCATGAATGCTCTATCTTTCACATAAACTCTTTCCAGCA
The DNA here is from genome assembly GCA_039793485.1 of Nitrososphaera sp. Classification (GTDB taxonomy): domain Archaea; phylum Thermoproteota; class EX4484-205; order EX4484-205; family JAAOZO01; genus JAAOZO01. The sequence goes on from JBAMLO010000045.1 coordinate 15,883, forward strand.
TAATAACATTCTTTTAAGTACTAAATATAAAAACATTTTATGAAAAACCAAATATAAGGAATCAGAGTAGTTAAAAGTCCAACTTGACACTCGCAATCAATGATTGCACTTACAAGAATAGAAGAGATGAATACAACTAAAGACTTTCAGTATACAAGTTAGTTCCTTAAATTGAACTAACAGCCATAGCCAGTATTATTGCAATAGCACCAACGATTTGGTTTATCTCTAGTTGTTCACCTATAGTTATATGAGAGAACAACGTAGCTATCACAGGTTCTAAAAGGTAGATTATAGCTGCTTCTGTATTGCTTACCAACCTTTGACCATAAAGCTGAAGAGCATTAGCTATTATTGTACAGAAAAACGAAAGATAAATCAAAGGCAAAAGAACTTCAAGTATGCTACTAATAGAAGGTACCCTAACAAAAGGAAAAATTAAAGTTGCACTAATGGCAGTAAAAAAGCTTTCAAACAAGAGAAGATAAAAAAGGCTTGAGTTTCTTGAGTATTTACCTGTAGCAATAATCTGAAGAGCCCAGAAAAAGGCACCTGCAAGCACTATTAAATCACCAAGATTTGGAACTTCAAAACCACTAAACGATAAAAAATAAAGACCAAGAATAGACAAAACTATAGCTACAGCTAACTTGACAGATGGTTTTTCTCTTCCTGAGACTACTTCAATAACGTAAACTATTACTACGCTAAGTCCAGTTATAAACGCAGCATTGGAAGCAGTAGTATACTCCATCCCAAGACCTTGTAAGGATATACCGAAGAAGTATAGTATACCTAGGATAAATCCGGGCTTTAATTGCTCACCAATGTTTTCTCTTTTGTTGAAAAGTGCAACTAAAATGAGCAAAAACGTAGCCAAGCCATACCTTAGCGCAACGTAATAAGCAAAGCCTATTGTATTTACTACAACCTTTATAAAAGAAAATGTAGTGCCCCAAAGAAACGTTAGAAATATTAGTGATAGTTGACCTACGATCTTTTTCTTCAAGAGTTCTGAGCGCAATGGGGAAAATTGGTGGTTTTAATCTTTTTCAAAAGGTAAATCTGAGATAGAAGAGCTCCCTAGTTTGAAACAAAAAAGTTTATTTTTAGGGCTAAAGAGTACTATAGGCTATGCCACTGGTAGACTTTTCAATAGAAGAACTAAGAACGTATAAGCCAAGCTTAACAAGGAGAGAAGATTTTCTAAAATTTTGGGACGAAAATAAGAAACAGGCAGAAGAGCAACCTTTGAACTACAACGAAAAAAGAGTAGACTACTTCTCTAGCAAAGTAGAAGTTTTTAAGGTTGTGTACGATGGATTCCTAGACAAATCACCTATAGTAGGATACTTCATAAAGAAATTTGAAGTAAAAAACAAAAATCCTACGATCGTGTTCTTTCATGGATATGGAGGCAGTAAGGGAACTATCTCAGACTATCTTGGTTGGGTGATGCTAGGGTTTTCAGTTTTTACTATAGATATTAGAGGGCAGTCTGGAGAATCTCCCGACTATGCAAAATATACTTCGGGAAGCATCATTGGAAATATGACTAAAGGAATACTGAGCAAAGATACTTATTACTATAGGTATGTTTATATGGATTCTTATAGAGCAATAAATTATGTTCTCACGAGAGAAGACGTCGATGAAAATAGAATAGGTGTTGCAGGAGTTAGCCAGGGCGGAGGGTTGTCTATTGCAACGGCAGCTTTACATAAGAGAGTTTCTTTATCACTTCCAAGCGTTCCGTACTTATGTAACTTTGAAAGAGCAATAAACGTTGCATCAGCAGGACCATACTTAGAGATCTTAAACTATATAAAAGTTCACCCAGAACAAGAAAAAACAGTTATGGAAACTCTTTCTTATTTTGACAACATGAACTTAGCTCCAGAAGTTAAAGTTCCAATTTTAATCTCCGTTGGGCTAATAGACACAATCTGTCCACCGTCCACAATATTTGCAACCTACCAATACATTAGTTCAAAGGAAAAGAAGCTTGAAGTTTATCCAGGAATGGGACATGAAGAACCAAATATACACATAGAGAAGAAGATGGAAACAGCTGTAAAATATTTTAGTTTAAAGTAGCAAAACTAAAAAATCTTAAGAAACATTGGGATAAGGCAACTCTTCGATTCTTCCTATTATCTTTCTCTTAACCTTTAAATAGTAAACATAGTTGCTTAGTGAGACATCTGGAGGAGTTCTGTGGTCAACCATTGGAATATATCCTCCGTCTTCTATAAGAGGCTTCAAAGATTCAAGCTCTTTGTCTATAGCTTTTGGGCCTTCTATTAGAGCAAGCTTGTTGACACCTCCCATGAGTAAAACCTTTCTTCCATATTGTTCTCTTAACTTTATGGGACTTGTGAACCTAGCTTCTATTGGGAACATGCAGTTGATGCCACCTTTCAACCATCCTGGAACAAGAGCGTCTATTTTTCCATCGCAATCTAGAATATTGATTTCAACGCCGTATTCCTTTAAAACGTCTGTTACTTTCTTGTACCTTGGAACCATGAATTCTTCAAACAACTTTACAGAGAGAAGGGGTCCTTTGTTGTAGCACATATCTTCCCACCATGTTGCAAAATCAACTTTGACATTCTTAAGCGCGCGCCTGATGAGCTTCACCCAGAGGTTTACGAGCGTGTCCATCATTTCAGCTACCCAATCAGGATCCTTGTAGAAAGCTAAAGAAATGCCTTGAACACCCATTAAGTCTCTAAGCCATCCGTACAAGCTTCCAACATGTATTCCAAGAGGATAATCTCTTTCCTTGTAACCTTCAACTATTTCGTCGTAGTTCAGTGGCATCCTTCCAGGAGTGTCCGGATCAAAAAACGGCTTTATTTTTTCCCAATCTTCCTTATTTTTTAAGGGCCATCTTAAATGCTGTGGAATTGTTGAAGTCCATTTTTTTCTTATGTATATTCCTCCTAGCCCATCATCGATAACTTCTTTGTCTTCGTATTCTTTAATTTTTCTTGATGGAGGAGGAGGCCACAGGCCAGTTCTAACTGGAAGCATATCGATCGTATCCCAACCCTCAAGCTTAAAGTAATCTTCAACATCGTTGTTGCTATGAAGGTGCAGAGGTAATCCTTCTGCGTGCCAACGATCGATAGTCTCATCCCAGTAGCCGAATTCGTAATCTGGAACTCTATCAACTTCTTTAAACTGAAGGGTTCTCAGCAACCTTTCTCTCTCATTCATAGCTTATAGTTAAGCTGAGTGGAAAGATAAGCTTTTCTTTTTGAAGAAAGACGCCAAAAGCTAGAGCTCACTAAAGGAGGAATTTTAGTTACTTTAACGTTCTAAATGATTCTGAGGAATATACTTCGAAGGTAAGTATGCTTTTTGCGAACTATAAGCTTAGTTCTTTTTGAGAAGATCCAAGTGATAGATTTAAAAATACATTACCAACGAATAGGCTCTTAACTTAGGTTGAGTGAAGAAAAGCAGGTGTTTCTTAGTAGCTTAAGAAAACTAGTTAAAGAAGGAAGGATAAGCGAAGCGAGGAAACAAATAAACGAGAAACTACTAAGAGAAGCAGACGTAGAGTATAGAGAAAGACTGTTATTCGAGCTATTTAGAATTGAGGTACTTTTGACAGAATACAAACTAACTTACGAAGAAGCTTTTAACGAATTTAAGAAAGAAGTTCCAAATATTACAAGAGAAGAATTTGAGAAGCTGGTGCTTGAAAACAAGCTTGACTATGTTCATTTAGAAGGAAAAATGTTTTTCTTTAAGGACTTCCTATTTAACTTCTTTAAGCTTAACCCAGACTGGGAGAATAGAAGAAAAAAGAGAGAAGATGAAAGCAGACAGATTCTTTTTAAGCACCAAGATGAAATAAAGGAAAAAGAAGGATACATACCATCACTAAAAGTTAGAGTAAGGCATAGTATAACAATAAAACCAGAAGCTGTGAAGGAAGGAGAAAAAGTTAGAATATGGATACCGTTGCCAAGAAGATGCGAGCTTCACCCAAGTATAAAAATAGTAAACTTCTATCCAGTTAAGCCTTATGTTTCTCACGAAAATGCACCGCAAAGAACGGCATTCTTCGAATTATATGCAAGCAAAGATAAAGCGGAAGCAAGCATAGAATATGAATACACTACACAAGCTTTCCACTTAAATGTAGATTCATCAAAGATAACAAGTTATGATGAGAACTCAGATATTTTTATAAAATACACAAGCGAAGAACCTCCACATATAGAATTCACGAACAAGCTAAGAAAGTTGGCAGAAGAAATAGTTGGAAGCGAAAGAAATCCATACGTAAAGGCTAAAAAAATATTTACATGGATAACAAAGAACATCAAGTACAATCTTCCCTATGAATATGTGCTCTACGACAACATACCAGAATACGTACTGGAGAACAAAAAAGGAGACTGTGGCATGCAGGCATTACTTTTTATAACTCTTTGCAGAATTTCAGGAATTCCTGCAAGGTGGCAGTCGGGCTGGTATATCAATCCAAAAAGGCAAAGTCCTCATGACTGGGCACAATTTTACGTAGAACCATATGGATGGCTTTACGCTGATCCTTCATTTGGCGGAGGAATGCCAGATGAAAGAAAGGAATTTTACTTTGGCAATGTAGATGCATTTAGAATGGCAGCGAACAATGATATTTCAACTCAATTTACGCCTCCAAAGAGATACTTCCGCTCTGATCCTGTTGACAACCAAAGGGGAGAAGTAGAACTAAGCGACAAAAATTTATTCTACAACTACTGGAATTACAAAATGGAAGTTGTAAGCTATGAATTTCTTTATTAAATTTTTAGCTTATACTTATTGAGCTTCAGGCTCAGCAGAAAACTTATGCGCCCTTATCTTCTGCGGATTCGATGCGAGGTTCTTTAGGTTTTTCTTCAAAGCATCGAACATCTCACTAAAGCTTTGTTCAACTTTTCTTTTTCTCTTAACGGGCATGCAGAAAGATATTACCTCCTTGTACAAGAAAGGATGATCAATTCCAAGCTCTTTAACTTTTTCTACAGCTTCTCTTGCTACGTTGTCTGTGTCAATTAAAAGTTCAGCTCTCTTCTCTCTTTCTTTTACAGCTTCTTTCAAAGGTTTTGAAAGGAAGGAATCTACTTTCTTTAAAACTGACTCGTAAGCCGAACCAAAAAGTTTTGGCATTTTTTCGTATGCTATTCCTAAGGTTATGTAGTAAGCAAACTCTATAGAATCCATAATTCGTCCATCGTCTTCACTTATCGTTGGTTTTTCTTTTAGGTACATTCTGTAAACGTTAAGAGAAACGTATGCTTTATCTCTTAAGGACATTTGCTTTTCAACGTTTAATTCCATAAGCTCATGGGCATATTTTTCTGGAATTATTATGGCAGGGAGTTGCTTTATGCCAAGTTCTTTAGCCGCAAGAAACCTGTGCTGGCCGTCTATTATTATATTTTCATCACCCCTTCTTACAACTATTAAAGGGATTACAAAACCTATTTTTTTAATAGAAGCACTGAGCCTTTTAATATGCGATTTTGAAGGCGCTCTTTGAATTTCTATAACTTTAAGCTCATCAACTGGAATTATAGCAATTTCTTGAGAATAACCATGCAGGGGTTCCTCGATCTTAGCTACCTCCTTCATTTTCTAATACTATTACATCGAATAGCTTCATAAAGCTTTCCTTTGACCTTGGAATTACTAACGAAGTTCTTAGGTTTTAAGGATTGGATTCTAAAGAACAGAGGTTCATTGGAAATTGTTTTTATACTAAGTTGTTTGCGTTGATGGAGAAGAAGTTTGAGTTACTGTTTCGGGAATACTAAAATACGCAACTACCTTTAGTATGCTTGCTACAAACATAACTAAAAGACCAACTATTACTATTGTAAGTACAGCACCTATTAAGTAAAGCAGGGCGGTAGTGCTAAAAAGAGGCACATTTAATTTGCTTCCAATTGGGTCAAAACTCTTCTTTAGAAATATTGCGGATATAATTGAAGTTATACACAGAATTAACAAAACTATAAAAAGCGCCCCAATAAAGGTCCAAAATCCATAACGTGGCATGTTGTGCGTGGGTGCAGCTGGTATTGCTTCCACAACTAGAAACACGAGAAGTATGATTCCAAAGATTGTAGCACTTGCCACCCCAACGATTTCTACAATTGTTGAAATTAAGTAATTTTTGAATATTTCTTTGTCGTTTAGCAAGCGAGATACTTTATCTACAGCAAGTATTTCAAGAACTAATCCAACGATTAAAAACAGTAGCCCTGCATAAGGAATAAAAATTCCAAAAGTCGATAGTATTGCACCAATTCCACCGTACACTCTTGCATCCTTTAAGTCATCCATATGCATATTAAGGTATTGAAAATTAATAAGTATTTCTTTTGCTTTTAAGTTAGCTAGTGAAAATGCAAATATAAGAAACTTGCTGGGAGTACAAAGGTTTAAATAAAGCTTCATAAACGGTTTTGAGCGTGCCAATAAGAGTAGCAGTTTATGGACTAGGCCCAATTGGAATGCTCATTGCTAAGAACATAATTGAAAGAGAAGAACTTCAACTAGTAGCAGCTTTTGAGATTGACCCCTCTAAGGTTGGAAGAGATCTAGGAGAGTTCCTTGGTCTTGGTAAAAACTTGAATCTCACAATTTCTAACGAAGCCAATGCTACTGAAATTTTAAAGGAGAACGATGTTGACATTGTTTTACATTCAACTTCTTCTTATCTAGATAAAATCTATCCTCAAGTTGTTAAATGTGTTGAAGCTGGAACGGACTTAATTTCAACCTCAGAAACCTTAGTAAATCCGTGGTATCGTTACCCTCAACTTGCTTCAAAAATTGATAGGATTGCAAAAGAACGAAACGTTTCTGTTCTTGGCGCTGGAATAAACCCAGGCTTTATCTTTGATACTTTACCAATTCTAATGACTTTAGTGTGTGCTAAGGTTAACTCCCTTAAAATTGTGAGGTCGTTAGATGCTGCAAAGAGAAGGTTTTCTTTCCAAAAGAAGTATGGCCTCGCACTGAGCGTTGAGGAATTCAAGCAAAAAATGAGAGATGGTGAAATAACAGCTCATGTTGGCTATGCTGAATCGATAGACCTTATAGCGTCTGCGCTTGGAATAAAATTAACTAAGATAGTTGAAAACCAAGAACCTATAGTTGCGAAAGAGCACGTAAGGACACAGTACTTCGATATAGCACCTGGAAGAGTTTCTGGAATACATGGCTATGGAATTGGTTACGAGGGAGAAAAGGAATTCGTAAGAGTTGAGCTTTTTGCAGAAGTTGGAAGAGAAGAATTTGAAGAGATAACGATAGAAGGAATTCCTTCTGTAAGGTGGAGAAGTTCCGGTACTGCTGGAGACACAGCTACTGCAGCAATAGTTGTTAATTTAATCCCAAGGGTTTTAAAAGCTCAAGCAGGCTTACTTAGGATAACAGACCTTCCACTACCCTCTGCGTTCTTAAGCTTAAAAAGAGACAAGGTGCAGTAAAGTGGTAAAAGATGAGCTACGAAGAAAAAACGAAGACTTCAAAGAAGCTTTTTGAAGAAGCGAGAAGATACATTCCAGGGGGAGCTTCTTACTCTTTAAGATACTTTGAGCCTTATCCTTTCTACGTTAAGAAAGCAAAGGGTAGCAGAATTTGGGATGTTGATGACAACGAATACTTAGACTTTTGGATGGTTCACTTTGCTGCAATATTTGGACATGGTTATGAACCAATAATTAATGCTGTAAAAGAGCAACTTGAATATGGAGCTCATTTTGGATGGTGCAATGAGTGGGAAGTAAAGTGGGCTGAAGCAGTTTGCAACTGGTTTAATGCTGAGAAAGTAAAACCAGCAAACAGTGGAACAGAGGCAAATATGTATGCTGTGAGGCTTGCGAGAGCTTATACTGGAAAGAAAAAGATTGGAAAAATGGAAGGAGGATGGCATGGAGGCTTTAATGGACTACATAGAGCAGTAAACTACCCTTACGACAAGTCATCCTCGTTAGGACTAGTTGAGGAAGAAAACGTTGTTCCTTTGCCATTTAACGACCTTGATGGCACGATAAAAAGAGCTAAAGAAGAGAATTTAGCAGGTATAATTTTGGAGCCAGTGCTTGGAGCTGCAGGAGTTATTCCAGCTAGCGAAGACTACCTTAAGGGACTTAGAGAATTCTGCGACAAACGAAACATTGTGCTAATATTTGATGAAGTTATTACTGGATTTAGGCATCCTGGCGGTATGCAGAACTACTACAAGGTAAAGCCAGACCTAACTACATTAGGAAAAGCTGTCGGAGGGCAGTACTTTGCAGGTGCTGGTGGAATCTGTGGAATTTCAGAAATAATGGATTTGCTTGACCAAATTAGGAGACCAAACTTTTGGGAGCGTTCATTTCATGGAGGAACTTACGTAGGTAATGCACTAACGATGCGAGCAGGCTATGTTACAATAAAAGAACTTGAGAAAAGGAAAGATGAAGTTTATCCTTACATTAATTCTCTTGGTGAACATGGAAGGAAGAGAATTGAAGAAGTTCTAAAAGAAAACAAGTTTGAAGCCTACGTTACTGGGTTGCTCTCTATGATTGGCTTGCACTTTACAAAAGAAAGGCCAGTAAATGGAATAACAGCAGAAAGAACTAAAAACAAGGAAATTGGAAGAAAAATGTTTGGCTACATGCTACAAAAAGGAATAGTTTATCAAAGACCAGAAACTCCGCACTTTGCAATATCTACTGCTCATACGAAAGAAGATGTAGAAAAGTTGGTAGAAGAGTTTGAAAACTTCATTAGAGAGATAAAAAGAAGTTAGAACTCTTGAGATAAAACTTCCTGAGATAACTTGAAAGTGAATGAACTTTTATTGTTCATGAATTGCTTTTATTACCGTTTTTACATCTTCCAGCTCCTTGTCTGAAAGTGGGAGTAAAGGCAACCTTGGTACTCCAACGTTGTGACCCATTAAATTTAAAGCAGCTTTAACATATGAGATCCATCTTCCCCTTCTTTCGGTTAGGAAAAACCAGGGCAAGAGCTTAAAGTATAGTTTCTTTGCTTTTTCTAAGTTACCTTCTTTAAAGAATGCATCATACATCTCTTTTTGAAGCTTAATCGTAACGTTAGCTGCACCAGAGACCCACCCAACAGCTCCTACCAAGAAAGCTTCCAAGGAATTTTCGTCCTTTCCAAAGAATATCGTTGGTTTTCCCTTCCCGAGATAAAACGTTTCATGCACGTACGCAATATCTCCATGCGTTTCTTTCACGTATTGAATTATACCTTCGTTAGCCATCTTTACTAGAAGTTGTGGCCTTACGTAAACTCCGGTTGTCCAAGGATTGTTGTATAGCATTATAGGAATGCTAACTGCCCTGGAGATTAACTTAAAGTGGTTAAACAGTTCTTCTTCGTTTGGTTTGTAGTAGTAAGGAGGAGTTATGAGCAAGCCATCAGCACCTGCTTTTTCAGCAAACTTAGAGAGTTCGATCACATTTTTTGTTGAACAAGAGGAAACACCGGCTAGAACTGGAACTTTTCCGCCAACATGACTTACAACTTCTTCGATTAGCATCTTTCTTTCTTGATCGTTTAAGTTAAAAAATTCACCAGTACTTCCTTCAACTATTATCCCATCAGCTCCATTGTCTATGAGAAAGTCAATGTGTTGCTTTGTAAGCTCATAGTTTATTTCTTCATTTTTGTCGAATATAGTTATCGCTGGAGGAAAAACACCTGAAAAAACCTTTTGCGAACTCATAACTTTATGTGTAAGGTTTAAGTATATAAGTTTAAGTTCGTGTTCCGCCAAAGAAGAAAAATTCGCTACCTTTTTACTAAAGAAGTTCAAGGCCAGTATTCTTTTGAAA
>JBAMLO010000046.1:0-25402 GCA_039793485.1 Nitrososphaera sp.
GCCCCCTACAGAAACATTTATAGTTATCCAAAAATAATAGTAATACAGATGTGAGGTCGGGACTACCCTAAGGACCTGCGGGCAAGGAACCTCTACTGTGTATCTACAGCAAGTTTTCTGGAAAAAGCAGGAAATCCTCACCACGAGGTTGGTATGCTCCGTCCGTGATGGCGGGGTAATTCACATCTTAGTAGACGCTAACGAAGAACCGACAACACAAGAGACTTTAGCGCGCTTGCTTTAGTGAAGAATAGAGGTACGAGGCTATCTATTAGCTCAAAACAGAAGAAAGTTCACGACAGCAAGAGTTGTTCAAATTTACCTAAACCAAAAATAGAAATTTGGCTAGATTTTAATAGTTCATTTATAAGCTACTATAAAACCATAACGAAATGCTTAAATATAGCCATCTTGCTTTGGTGGCGAGGAACGGAGATGAAGACTCAACTCCAATATCGATAGCCGATTTAAATCGGCTTAAAATTATTGCTGAACGAGTAAGAAAAAATGTAATTGTTATGTCGTTTTACAACAACGACATACACTTAGGTTCTTCGCTAAGTACTGTAGAGCTCCTAACTACCATTGTTCTTAAGTTTAAGCGCGACAGTCCACGTGAAGATAGGGATTGGTTAATTCTCAGTAAAGGGCATGCTGCTCCTGCTTTATACGCTGTACTAGCAGAAAAGAATCTAGTACCAACTAACGAACTTTGGAAAATTCAAGATATCAATAGTATACTTCAAGGTCATCCAGAAATATTCATACCTGGAGTAGACATGTCTACTGGTAGCTTAGGCCAAGGGTTAAGCTTTGGCGTAGGAGTTGCCGAAGGAATAAAGATATCTGGAGGCAATGGAAGAGTTTACGTAATAATGGGTGATGGTGAACAAGATGAAGGTCAAGTTTGGGAAGCGGCAACTCATGCAGCTTCTATGAAACTAAACAACTTAATTGGCATAGTGGATGCCAACGGATATCAACTTGATGCTGCAACAGAAGAAATAAAACCAAAACATTACTTACCTGAAGTTTGGAAAGCTATTGGTTGGAATGTAATGCATTGTGATGGTCACGATATAATAAGCATATCTCGTGCTTTGGAAAATGGTATAAATTCAAGAAAACCAACTGTAATATTCGCAAAAACAGTTAGAGGAAAAGGGTTACCGCCAATAGAGAATACAAAGAAACAAAAGGTGAGCAATGGTGATGCAGGAGAGTAAAAGTTTTTCTTCAATGCGAGAAGCTTTTGGAAGAATGATTAGTGAGCTTGGAGATGAGCATAAGGATCTACTAGTACTTACAGCTGATGTAGGCAATTCAACTAAAGCGGTTTACTTTAGAGAAAAATTTCCTAATAGGTACTTCAACGTTGGTATTTCTGAGCAACACCTTATTGGCTTCGCTGCAGGTCTAGCTGCTACTGGAAAGGTTCCTGTAGTAGCTGGTTTTTCTATGTTTTTAATGAGAGCATGGGAACAAATAAGAAATACAATATGTCGAATGAACTTAAACGTGAAAATAGTTGCAACACATTCAGGGTATAGTGATTACAACGATGGTTCAAGTCATCAATCCTTAGAAGACATAGCACTGATGAGAGTCCTTCCGAGAATGAAAGTTATAGTGCCCGCAGACTCGTGGGAAGTAAGAAGAAGTCTTCCAGTAATTCTTAGGGAGCCAGGGCCCATCTACTATAGAATAGGAAGAGACTATTCCCCACCTATAACGCAAAATGTTGACTACGATTTTAAGGTAGGGGAAGCCACAGTTCTTAAGGATGGCTCCGACCTAGCAATAATTGGAGCTGGCGTTGTTCTATGGGATGCCATTAAGGCTGCCGAAAAGTTAGAGCAAATGAGCATAAGCACAGCTGTAATAAATATGGCGACTATAAAACCAATTGATGAAAAAGTTATAGAGACGTATGCAAGGAAAACTGGCAGGATAGTAACTATAGAAGAACACAACGTAATTGGTGGGCTGGGTTCTGCGGTGTCAGAAGTCGCTGTTAAAAAGTATCCTGTTCCAATAAGAATGATTGGTGCTAGCGACTTTGGAAGGTCTGCCAAAAGCCAAAGAGAATTGCTAGATTACTATAAAATTAACGACAAGTCGATAATTAACGCATCCTTAGAGCTTTTGAGGTTTAAGTCTTAGAAAATGAACAAACTTAAAGAGTTGAGGAAAGAAATAGACGTTGTTGATGAAGAAATCCTAAAGTTAGTCTCACGTAGGTTAAGAGCATCAAGAGAAATAGGCGAGCTTAAGAGAAAGCATGTCAGAAGCATAAAGGATAACAAAAGAGAAGAAAAAGTTAAGGCGCATTGGATAGCTTCCTCTCAGAAGTACAACATACCTGTAAAACTTACTGAACAAATTCTTACACAGCTTTTAACTTTTTCAAGAATTTCACAAGTGCGGGCATCAAGATCTGTAAATGTTGCAATACTTGGATACGGTGGCATGGGAAAATCTATCGCTTCTCTTCTTTCTTTTGCAGGTCATGATGTTGCGTTGACTGGAAGGAACTTAAGAAAAGCTAGGAAAGTTGCATCAGAAGTTAACGTTCGTGTAATGAATGTTAAAGAAGCGTTGGATTGGGCTGAATATTTAATTTTAGCTGTGCCTCCCAGTGCAGTTAACAGTAAAGTTGTACTTCAAACTCTAAAAGGTAGCTCTGGAAAATTAGTAATGGACATATTTTCTTCAAAAGAAAAAACTTTTCCAACTATTGAAAAACTTTCTGTAAGCTACAACTTCACTTTTGTAAGTACGCATCCTCTCTTTGGTCCTCTTAGTTTACCTATCGGAGAAAGAATTGTTATAATACCTTCCTCTACGGGAATAAAAGCAGTAAACGAAGTTAAAAAATTTTGGTTAGAAAGCGGCCTAATTCCAGTAGTTTCTTCTTTAGAAGAGCATGAAAAGGCAATGGCTATTGTTCAAGTACTTGTTCACTTCTACTTAGTTGGGTTATTAAGATCAATTAACATTAGTAAGAAAAAACTTAATGTAAACATTCACAACTTTGCTACTCACAATTTTACCGAAGTTTCAAAAATTCTAGAAAGAACGAAAAGTAACATAGAAGTTATATTTGAAATTCAAAAGTACAATAAGTACAGCAAATTTGAAAGAACCTTAGGCTTAAACGAACTTCTTAAATTGAAAGAGGAGCTAGATAAGCAATGATTCTATACATACTGAGAAAAAATGCAGATTGTTCTACTTTAAAGGAAAAGCTTGAAGCAAGTTCAGCAACTTATAAGTTCATAGATCTTTATGGCAAAAAACTAGTCCTAGGCTGGCCAGATTCATGCCTAGTTGATTTACAGGATCAAGCAATAGAATTAATAGTTAAGCCAAGATCTCCGTATGTATTATCTGGAAATAACTGGAAACAGGAACCTACTGTTGTAAACGTAAGCGGCATAGAAATAGGCGGAGAAAAAATAGTAGTGGCCGCAGGTCCATGTTCTGTAGAAAGTGAAGAGCAGGTTGAGTCTGTTGCAAAGGCTATAAAATCTGCTGGAGCAAAGCTCCTTCGAGGCGGTACCTATAAACCAAGAACAAGTCCTTATTCTTTTCAAGGTTTAGGATCAGAAGGTGTAAGAATCCTTAAGAAAGTTGGAGATTCACTAAGTCTTCCTATTGTAACTGAAATTCTAGACGTTCGAAGTTTAGATGTATTTAAGAATGTCGACATGATTCAAGTTGGTACAAGAAACTCACAAAATTTTCCATTGCTAAGGGAATTAGGTAAGTTTGGAAAGCCAGTTTTATTGAAGCGAGGAATGAGCACTACGGTAGAAGAATGGATGGCTTCGGCTGATTATATCTTGTACGAAGGTAATGGGAATGTAGTATTGTGTGAACGAGGAGTTAGAACGTTTGAGAAAGTAACTAGGTTTACACTTGACATAGGTGGAATGGCTGCTGTAAAGCTACTAAGCCACCTTCCAGTTTGTGCTGATCCAAGTCATTCTGCTGGTAAAAGAGAGCTAGTTCAATCGCTCGCGTTAGCTGCTGTAGCGGCAGGTGCAGATATGCTCTTGATAGAAGTTCATCCAAATCCTGAGAGAGCCCTTAGCGACTCAGAACAGCAACTTACCCCTAACTCTTTTGCATTACTTATGGAAAGAATCAAGGCTCTCGCCAGTGTGCTTGGTAGGAAGGTTTAACGGTGACCCTTCATGAGAATTCTAAAAGAAAACTTTTGTAATTCTTCAGTTGAAGTAAGAGTAGGAAAGAACATAGTTTCTTCAATTTCTGAAATAAAAGAAAAGAAAGCACTAGTGTACCCCAACTCTCTTTCTTTTACAGTGGAAAGGATAAAGAATAATCTAGTTAACTTTGTTGACTTTCAAATTCAAGATGGAGAACGTGCAAAAGACATTAGCTTAGCTATTCAAATTCTAGAAACTATGCTTCGTGAAGGCTTTACGAAGTCTGACTTCGTGGTTGCAATTGGGGGTGGAACAATTACCGACCTTTCAGGTTTTGTAGCTTCCGTCTACATGCGAGGAGTAAACTTGGTTAATGTGCCCACTACTTTGCTTGGAATGGTGGATGCTGCACTGGGAGGAAAAAATGGTGTTAACTTCAGAGGAATAAAAAATATGATTGGAACCTTCTATCAACCATCGCTAGTTATTTCTGATCTCTCGTTTTTAGAAACTCTCCCAAGGGAAGAGCTATGCAGAGGTTTGGCTGAAGTCATAAAGTACGGAATTACCTTAGATAAAAACCTCTTCAATTACTTAGGTTGGTACAGAGATCAAATTCTATCAAAAGATAGCTCTAAACTAGAGGAAATCGTGTATAGGTCATCGTTAAACAAGCTCTCAGTAGTTAAAGAAGATGAAAGAGAAACAAAGGGAATAAGAATTGTGTTAAACTTTGGACATACAATAGGCCACGCAATAGAGGCAGCGTCTAACTTTAAAGTTCATCATGGAGAAGCAGTTTCGGTTGGGATGGCTTATGAAGCAGAAATCGCTAGGAAACTTGGTTATGCAAAAGAAGGTATTGTTGAAGAGTTAAAGTTTGTTTTAAAAAGCTATGGTTTGCCTGTGTCGCTTAAGGAGCTCAAAGTCAATGTTTCTTTAGATATGTTGTTGCTGGCAATTAAAAAAGATAAAAAGGCTAAGGAAAGTACAATAGCTTTACCCGTTCTTGAAGATATAGGCAGTTGGAAGAAAATTGAAACTTCTGTAGAGGTTATGCGGGAGTGTATGTTAAAATGTTTGAAGTAAACTACTCCACTAAACTTACTGGTGTTTTAGGAAGGAACATTCAGTATACTCTTTCACCAATAATTCATAACTATTCTTTTAACAAAATTGGCGTAAATGCAGTGTATTTGGCTTTCGACGTACCAGAAGAAAAGTTTAACAAGGTTACACAAGCACTTATTGATCTTTGTGTAGGTCTTAATGTTACTATACCCTACAAGGAAAAAATAACGAACTTTTTAGATGAAGTAGATGAAAAGGCAAGAACGATAGGGGCAGTAAACACAATTAGTAATGGAAAAGGATACAACACGGATTATGTTGCAGTGCAAAGTTTAGTGCTAGAAAAACTAAAAAGCATCGATGGTTATTCATGTATTATCTTTGGTGCTGGAGGTGCGGCTAAAGCAGTTGCATTTGCTTTGGGTGACTTAGGCTGTTCAATCTTTGTTCACAACAGAACTCCTAAAAGAGCGGAACTTCTTGTAAACATGTTAAATCGAAATGGTATAAAGGCAGAGCTAGTAAAAGAGTATAAAAGCGCAGATATTATAGTAAACGCTGTACCAGTTCAAAATTTTATCAATCCAGCATACGTAAGTGGAATTTTAGCTATAGATCTGCTGTATTCTCCAGTTAATACTGAGTTTTTAAAATTGGCTAGACTTAGAGGAATGAAAACCATAAATGGAATTGAAGTGCTTATTAGACAAGCTATGGAATCTGAAAAACTATGGTTTGGTAAGTCACTAAACGACAAAGAGGTGATGGCATACTTAAATGCCAGGAAATTCATTTGGTAAGATGTTTAGAGTCACAACATTTGGAGAAAGTCATGGCCCTGTTGTTGGAGTTGTAGTAGATGGCGTTCCCGCCGGGCTTAAATTAAGTAAGGAAGATATTGAGTTTGAACTTTCCTTCAGAAAACCGGGAAAGTCTCTTGTATCAGAAAGAAAAGAAACCGATGAACCTGAAATCTTAAGTGGCGTTTACAAGGGCAGAACAACTGGAGCTCCTGTAACGATAGTTGTTAGAAATGTTGATGTTGATTCTTCATCTTATGAAGAAATAAGATATAAGCCGAGACCTGGTCACGCAGACCTTGCCTACATTAAGAAATATGGTTATGAGAACTGGGACTATAGGGGTGGAGGAAGGTCAAGTGCAAGGGAAACTGTTAGTAGAGTTGCAGCTTCAGCTTTAGCAAAAAAACTGCTTATGTTAACTAATACTTGGGTCGCAGGGCATCTTGTTAGTTTAGGCCCAGTAGAACTAAACTGTAATGCTAGTTTTGAGGAAATACTTTGTTCTAAGTATAGTCCTTTAAGGTGTAGTAAAAAGGACTTCGAAGAAAGGTTTAAGGAATTAATTAAAGATGCATTAGCAGAGGGTAATAGCTACGGTGGCATTGTTGAGGTTGTAGCAGTAAATCCCCCGGCTGGACTAGGAGAACCTGTTTTTGATAAAATAAAAGCAGACTTAGCTAAAGCTATAATGTCCATTCCTGCAGTAGTTGGATTTGAGTATGGTCTTGGGTTTAAAGCAACTAAGATGAAAGGTAATGAAGTGAATGATGAAATTATAAAAAAAGGTAACAGCATAGGTTTTAAGTATAATACTTCTGGAGGCATACTGGGTGGAATTACAACAGGGGAACCAATTGTGGTAAGATGTGCATTTAAACCAACAAGCTCTATAAGAATACCTTCTAAAACAGTAAACTTGAGAACTAACGAGGATACTTCAATATCTGTTAAAGGAAGACATGATCCAGCAGTTGCAATAAGAGGAGTATCAGTTGTTGAAGCGATGGTGAGCTTAGTGCTAGTTGACCATGCCATTAGGGCTGGCGTAGTACCTTCAGTTAAACTTAGCAACGAAGATTCAGAGAAAATAGAGGAAAATTGGAGGCGGTATATAGACTCATGCAAGCAGTAGCGTACGGTGGCGTTTCTGTAGTTAATGCGATACCTTCGTTCTATGGGTCAACAATGGCGATTAACTTAAAAGCTACTGCCTACGTTGAAGAAGGTTCTTCAGAACCTTCTTCTGAACTCATGAGAACAATTCTAAATTACTTTCATAAAAACTACAATGTTCCTAGCTTAAAGGTAACGATAGACTCTCAAATACCGCAAAGGAGTGGACTTAAGAGTAGTAGTGCTGTTTCTGTCGCTTTAATAAGTGCAATCGCAAGAAAATTTAAGATTAAGGTTGATGTTCCAAAACTCTCTTCTTATCTTTCAATTAAAGCTGGAATCTCAGTAACTGGGGCCTTTGATGATTCTACTGCAGCATACTATGGTGGAATAACTTTTACTAACAATAGAAGAAAAAAGTTACTCAAGATTACCAATCCTCCAGAAGACTTAGTTTTTCTTATACTTCCAAGAGGCAATAGACCAGTTGTTAATCTTAGAGCTCTTCGTAAACACAAACTAATGTTTATGGAAATCTTCAGGTT
Organism: Nitrososphaera sp.; assembly: GCA_039793485.1. Taxonomy (GTDB): domain Archaea; phylum Thermoproteota; class EX4484-205; order EX4484-205; family JAAOZO01; genus JAAOZO01. The sequence continues at coordinate 7,705 of JBAMLO010000046.1, forward strand.
GGCGTTATCTGGAGATATAGTAACAGCTATGAAACTAAATGGAATTGCTGTAGCTGAAATACTTGGTTACAGTAGAGCGCCAATCGAGAGAGCTTTAAGAAAAGGTGCCTTAGCTGCTGGAATTAGCGGAAATGGTCCTTCAGTGTTTGCGTTGTGCAAGCGTGGCGAGGAGGGACCTGTTTTCGATGAGTTGAATACATTTGGCAATGTACTACTTGTAGAGTGTGTTAAACATGAAGGTAGTTCTATTTCCCTCAACTATTAGGGGTAAAATAAAAGCTCCTCAGTCTAAGAGTATAGGGATAAGATTAATATTTACTTCGTTGTTTAACGACTTAACTCTAAAAAACTTAACTTATTCCAACGACATCGAAGCTTCTATTAAAGCAGTCACTGCCTTGGGTGTAAAAGTTAACGGTGAAAGGTTTTCAAGGCCAAGAACTCTTAAACTTCGTACAAATTTTATTAATTTTGGAGGCTCTGGAACAGCTCTTAGGATGTTTATCCCTATTGCAGTAGCTATAGGAGGAAAAATTACAGTAGATGGAGATGAAACTTTAAGAAGGAGACCTCTATCTGCTGTAGTAAAGTTCTTGAGGGACAATGAAATTAATGTTTCTTCAGACCATCTTCCTCTAACAATAGAGGGTAAGCTAAGACGTACAGAAGTTGAGATAGATGGTTCTGAAAGTAGCCAATACATAACTGGATTAATATATGCTCTTCATATTCTTGGAGGTGGAAAAATTACGATAAGACCCCCGATAGTTTCTAAAAGCTACATAAACTTAACTGTACAATTATTGAGAGAAAGAGGGCTAAACCTAGAGTTTGACGGAAACACCCTAGCTATAGAAAGAGAGGAAATAGCTCCTTATGAAGGCGATGTCCCAGGAGATTTTGCTCTTTCGTCATTCTATGCTGCGGCATCGATAGCAACTAAAGGATACTTAGAAATAAAAGGTCTATACACTCCACCAAATTTTTTCGGAGACCATAGCGTAGTAGAAATTTATAGACAAATGGGCGCATACAGTAAACTAGAGGGTGATTCTTGGATTGTAAGTGGTGAAAGCATTAAAGATAAATTAAAACCAATAAGTATTAACGTTGAAGATGCGCCAGATCTTGCAGTTTCAGTTGCATCTCTTGCACCTTTTGCTTCTGGAGAAACTTCGATAACTGGAGTTAAAAGGTTATCTGATAAAGAAAGCAACAGACTTAAAACTATGACAGAAGCTTTAGGGTGTTTTGGTGTTTGCTCATACGCTAAGAACGAAACTTTTGTAATAGCTGGAAACAACAATATTTTAAGGGGAAGAGTCTCATGTCCAAATGATCATAGAATTGCTATGATGGTGACACCATTGGGTTTCTTTGCTGGAGGTGAAATTGAAAATGCTGACTGCGTTAAGAAAAGTAATCCTAACTTTTGGAACGACTTAGTAAAAATAGGAGGAAGAATAAAGTTATGAAAACTTTTATAGTCGCGTCTTTACCAGTTAAATCTCCCAAAGATATAACTAAGGTTAGAGCCATAAATTCTGATTTTGTTGAACTTAGATTAGATTACATGAACAGTTTGCAGCAGATAGATATTAGAAACTTGCTAAAGTTCAAGAGAAAAATAATAGTGACAATTCGTGACGTTAGCGAAGGGGGAATAAACTTTATAGACAAAGAGGAAAAAAGAAACTTCTTGATGAAATTATATAAGCATGGAATTCTTTATGATGTGGAAGCTTCATTTTTAAAGGAGCACTCAGTTCCTTACAAGGGAAAAATAGTATCGGCTCATTACTTTGGTAGTCTTCCAAGTTTTTTTGAAGTAAGCAAATTAGCAAAGAAGTTTACTAAAGGTACTTTCGCCTTTAAAGTTGCAGTAAATGGAGTTGGAAACTACAGACAACTGTTAATTTCTCTTCTTATGATGTCGAATAATGTCGCTGTTATGCCAATGAATACTAACCCTCTTGAAAGAATAGCTTTTGCAATCTTAGGATCAAAGTTAGTGTATGGTTACGTAGAAACTCCAACTGCGCATGGTCAGATGAGTTACATACAAGTAAAACGAATTATGCGTACTCTCAGTTCTGCTTGAAAATGAAAACTCTTAGGTAAAGTTCTTTCAGTACGCTTTTTTCGTGGGAAAACGCTTAATAATGAGTGCTCCTATTGCATCGTTGTACAAAACATGGAAAAAACAATAGAAGAGGTAGAAGCAGAGCTTGAGAAGGCAACTGAGTCTAGGGTTAGAGCTATGAAAGCAATATTTAAGTTTAGGGAAGAGTATGGCGAACAGTACTTTAAAAGAAGACGAGGAAGAATAAGAAGTGAAGAAGAGCTTCGTAGACTTGCTGAAGCTTGCAGGTTAAACTGGAAACTTATGGAAGAGGTGGGTAAGATACGACGCAACAGCAACGGGGAAATTGTAGTGAACGTATAACTTCAGAATTTAAGAACGAGTTTACTTTGTTTGCTAGCGAATTATCGTCTGTTAAAGATAGTACTACAAAGTTTCTTATGTTAATGGCTTTCATAAATACCTTTTTAGAAAAGCGTAGCTTAGGAAGAATAATAATTTCTAGAGGCTTTGCTGCTGAATTTTATAGTGGTGGCGGGTATAGAACTTTAGATGTTGACATCATAGTTGAGGGGGAACCAAATACTGCAACTTTATTAAAGAAATTTCTAAAATCCATTGGTTATACTGAATCCGGCAGAGTTTACGTCTCAACACTTTCAAGTCTGGTTGATAAAGCACTTGATATAGTTGGTGTAGTTTACGATAAACCTAAATCCCCAGTAAAGATAAAAATAAAGGATTATCACGTTTATATGATTCCTCCAGAAGAAGCTATAATCTATGCTTTAGCAGCAGCTAAGTTTTGGTCTTCAACTTCAGACTTTGAAAGGGCAATCTTAGTTTATGCTGCACAAAAAGAAAACATCGATCTCATTTACCTCAATGCGCGAGCTATTGAAGAAGACGTAAAGGACTACCTCGACAAAATCATAGAGCTATCATAAAAATAGTTTTTGTTGATTATTCCCTTTCTTTTAAGTAATTCTCAGAAAGCATGTTTTTTAATTCTGCATTTTTTTCAAAGAACGATACTGCATAAGAACAAATTGGGTATATCCTCATGTTATTTTTCTTGCAGTAATCTATAAGTGCTTCCATTAGCTTTGCAGCAATTCCCCTTCCTCTAAACTCTGGAGGTGTATAAGTGTGAGTTACGTAAACTTCGTTTCCCTTTTTAACGAAATCTAAAACAGCCTTTTTCCCCTCTAGCTCGATGAAAAATTGACCTTCCTCCTTAGACTCTTCTAACGAAACCCTGTACTCCATTCTTATATTTCTCCTACACTTACTAACATTTTTAAATTTTTTGCGGCCTTATGCACGCTTTCCCTTTAAAGTAAAAAGTTGTGATGATGAAAAAAGCTAATATACTCAAGAGCTCTAATTTAAGCAAGCTTTAAGTATGACTGATGAAAAGGAAGAGATAAGGAACAAAATATGGAAACTATTAGAAGATAGAAAGGTTGCTACTTTTCCCCTCCCTGTGAAAAATAGAATTCCAAATTTTGTTGGTAGTAAAGAAGCTGCAAGAAAGTTAACGGAATTAAAGATTTGGAAGGATTCAAAAACAATAGCAGTAAATCCTGATGCTCCTCAGAAGCCAATAAGAGAGATTGCCTTAGAAGAAGGAAAAACACTAGTTATGTCAACTCCAAGACTACAGAAGGGTTTTCTACTTATTGAACCAAAACAAACCCTAGACTTTGGTTTAGCTTCAACGATCAAAGGGGCATTTAAATTTGGAAAGTTAGTAAGCTTAGAAGAAATTCCATTAATAGACCTTTTCGTTGTTGGTAGCGTGGCTGTAAATTTAGAAGGTTTAAGGATTGGTAAGGGCGAAGGCTACTCTGAAATTGAGTGGGCCTTGCTTCGCACAAAAAATAAGGTGAACGAAAATGTACCTATAGTTACTACTGTACATGAACTTCAGGTTGTCGATATTAATTTCAGTTACATGTTATACGATTTGCCCCTTGATGTTATCGTAACTCCACGTAGAGTCATTTGGATTAAAAGAAAGATCAAAAAGCCGGACAAGATATATTGGGATTTAATGGACGAAAACAAAATTAAAGAGATTTCAGTACTTAGAAAACTAAAGTTAGAATATGAAAATAGTTCTTAACTTTCTTACGCATTAAAGTTGTAGTAAGACTTTTATTGTCATTTTTTCTTCCTCAATTCATGAAGCCAATAATAGTAGGACATAGAGGTTCTCCTGATGTTTGTCCTGAGAATACACTGCCTTCTTTTTTAAAGGCAATAGAAGTGGGCGTAGATGCTATAGAGTTTGATGTAAGAAAAACAAAAGATCATAAACTCATTGTAATGCACGACGAAACTATAGATAGAACGACAAACGGCAAAGGATTAGTCAGAGAATTAACTTTAGAGCAAATTGAACGTTTAGATGCTGGTTCGTGGTTTAGCAGTTCATTCAAAGGAACGAAAGTCCCAACATTACAAGAAGTTTTAGAAAAAGTTAATTCTAAGGTTCTTATGAGAATTGAGCTTAAGGATGATGGCATTGAAAAAGATGTTGTTGAAGCAGTAAAGTCTTTTGGTCTTGAAGAAAACGTTGCAGTGGCTTCCTTTAACTTAAGCTCGTTGAAAAAAGTAAAAGAATTGCTTCCCTCTTTATCAACTGTCGCAATAACTGCTAACTTCAGTAAGTCCTTTATCTTCCATTCGTTGGTTCACTTTAGCAATACAATAGCAGCTAGATTTAGAACTTTTACCCAAGAAGATGTAAGAAGTGCTCATTTACATGGCTTAACGTTTGATGTTTGGACAATAGATAGTTGCGAAGCATTAAATGAAGTTCTCAATTATGGAGTAGATAGCATAACTACTAACAGGCCAAAAGAAATCCTTACTTGTTTGCTTAACAAACTGTAAAAAAGATCATTAGTTACATTGAAGACAAAACTCAGATCTTAAGCAAGCCCAGCACTTTTCTGACTCTTTCTTTGAACTTTTTGGGGTATTTCTTTAAATAGGACTCTAGCTTCTTCTTATCAATTCTTTTTTTCATTTCTCTTAAAACTTTCTTGTCAGGAATCTCATTGAAGTAAATTAAATCTATAAGGGTTTTTTCTAAATCAGAAGTTGGAACAAAAAATTCATTGTATCTCAAACTTTCAACTCCAAAGAAAAATTCTGGCTTTATTCTCCTAATTATCACATTGTTCCCAAATATTTTTCTTACTCCGCTTCTAACTTTTCTTATAGTTATGATGACAACATTTGTTTCTTGTTCCCATAGATTGTAAAAACTTAAAGCTTCTTGCAATCCAATATATGCTGGCTTAAAACAAAATACTGAAACTATTGGGTCTTCCAAAAAGCTGTACCAACCCTTTGTTACTCGCTTTATTTCTCCTCTTTTTACAAGATTATGAAGTAACAGGTTAGTATAGTTTTTATTCTTTACAATTAGTTCAACGTCTCTTGCTCTAAATACTATTGCACCTTTTAAAAGTTGCCTCAGCTTTTCTAAGTATTTTACTTTGCCCATTTTTTGATCACTTCAAGCATTTCGTCAACTTTTGGAATACTGCCAGAAATTATTAAAACTTTAAGTTCCTTTTCGTCTCTCGGTCTTTCAAAGCTCTCTAAAAGTTTCTTCAAACTCTTTCTAACTTTTTCTTTTTCTTCGGCAAAATCTAAAAGAAAGAAAATGTCGTAAAGATCTCTAACCTTCTTTCTTTTAAGGTAGGCGGAAACTTTTTCTTCAATGAACTCTTCTGGTTTTAGAGTGTTTACAAGGATGAAATTACCATCAATCAACTCAAACTTCTTTGTAATAAAATTCTTTACGTTTTTGAAAACTGCTTCGAAACTTGTAGATGCATCTAAGTAGGAAATTTTTGAGAAAATAGAATTTTCAGTGAATTTAAACTTTTGAACGGTTAGTCCCTTGTTCTTCAATCCTTCTAAGAACTTTTCAAATTTTTCTTTATCTAGACTTCTTGGTAAATAGAAGTCGACATCCTCGGAAAACCTGTTACTTCCAAAACATCTCCAAATTGCTGTGCCTCCATGAACTACTGCATTAGAGAATTTATCATAAGTTTCCATGACCAAAATGTCTTGGGCTAAAGCTATATTTTTATGTAATTTTTTCTTGAGTTTTTTCTCTATTGGCAAGATCACCATGATTACTTATCAGTTAACCATTCTTATATAAATGTATAATTTTGGTTGATTGAACTTTATTCTAAACTTTAAAGTAAAGAGCTAACGAAAGACATTAGTTTTATTTTTCATCTCACGTAGCTTTTACAAGAGTTCAACAAGAAAGCCTAGAATTTTAACTCTGAGACGAAGTATGAAAGTAAAAGTTCTATGAACAATAGACCAATGAACATCTTAGAGGCGTGAATCCCCAACTTTAGTCGTGAAGAGTGTCAAAAGAGCATCTTTAATGCGCTTATCATTCAAGAAGAAAATGTGAGGCTGAACCCTAGGTTTACTTTATCAAATTTTTTGTAGCACATTAATTTGTTAACTTTAGCTGTTCAACCATTTTTTCTAATTCTAAAGCATATTCGTTAGATTGCTTTTCCAGTTGTTTTTCATCTTCTGTACTTTCAAGAAGCGGAAGCTTAAACGTATACTTTGGCTTTATTTTTTCGCTAATGTCTTTAAATCGTAATAAAAACGGATCTTTTGATTCCTTTATGCTTTCTAAGAATTGCTCTTTTTCATACACATAGATCTCGTTTAAGTTGCAAACAAAGATCAACTCTGATTCTTCAACTGGTTGTGCTGGGTACACTGAGTCATTGAAGCTTTCAATTACGATAATGTCGGCAAATTTCTTAAGAAAATTAAACATTGAATTAACTGATCTTTGGTAGTATTTTTTATGTATTTCTAGGAATTCCTCGAACGAAGATACTTCAATCACTTCTTCAGCCTTTAACTTTAGTTTGTCTAGAAGTTTAGTGCATAGTTTATCTTTTAATCCTTTCCTATAGTAGTAAATGTTTTTTATTCTATCTCCATCATAAAATGAAAACCTTCCTATTCCAAGATTGTCATAGACGCTAGAGTAGTGACCCTCAAACTTAAGGTCATATTTTGTCATTATGTCTACTGGATTGATAACTTCTATGGGCAGAGCTACTTCACTAGCCATCTGCAAAAAGTACGCGTCATGTCCGTAAAGCTTTGATTCTTGCAAATTCTTTAAATAAAAGTCATATTGTTCTATGCATTCATGGCCTGCAAGTGGCTTAAAACCAGCCACTTTCCTTTTTTTCTTTCTCAATGTTAAAATTAACGAGGTTGAAAAGGTAGTTTTTCCTGAATCGAACTCCTTTGCTCCAAGTATCGACACTACAGAAGTCATTGTGCAACTTCTTTCGTGGGCTCAATTAAAACATTTCTCTTCAAACTTTATTCAACGTTCTTAGTGTTAAAAAGATTAAAAATCTTGGTTATAAAGTAGTGTATATCCTCAGTCTGACTCTTCAGTATAATAGTTTTTGTTGCTTGTCGTAATGTTTATATACTTCTCGGTACCGATAAAGTTTATGGCAACTACTTCCTTTATCGAAAGCTCTTTGCGTAGCAAATACTATGAATACTCCGTAGTAACTGAAAATTTGGTTAAAGTTTACGGTAAGGGTCCTCTTGCAGTTAGGGCTGTTGATGGGATAAGCTTAGAAATAAAAAAGGGCGAATTCATCTCTGTAGTTGGTCCTTCTGGAAGTGGAAAGTCCACCTTGCTCAACTTACTTGGCTTGTTAGACAAGCCTTCTGAAGGCAAGCTTTTTATCGATGGTAAGGATGTTTCAGGCTTAAGCCAAAATGAAGCTGCTATGTTTAGAAACAAAAAGATTGGTTTCGTCTTTCAGAGCTACAACCTAATAAACAGGCTAACTGCGTTGCAAAATGTTGAGCTTCCTCTAATAGCTTCAGGTGTGCCAAAACAAAAAAGGGTAGAAAAAGCAAAGTTTTTACTAAATGCAGTTGGGTTAAAAGGAAAAGAAGAGAAACTTCCAACGATGCTAAGTGGAGGGGAGCAACAAAGAGTTGCTATAGCACGAGCTCTCGTCAATGAACCTTCAGTAATCCTTGCGGATGAGCCAACAGGAAACCTTGACTCCAAGAGTGCGAAAATGATAGTTGATCTACTTTCTGAAATAAATAAAAAATTTGGGTCAACAATAGTCATAGTAACTCACAACATGGAAGTAGCTGACGCCACCCAAAAGATAGTAATGCTAAGGGATGGTAAAGTAGAAAAGATAGTGTATTCTGGAGGTGCACCAGAATGAAGCTGAAGTACTCTCTATTTTTACTCTTTCTTTTTCTCATTCTATATGTCCCATTAGTAAAGTCTGATCTCTTTAGTATAACTTCTGTATATTGGGGTAGCTTACAAACTCCAATGCTTGTTTCACCTGGAGATGCTGGAGTGCTATTAAACGTAGCAGTACGTTACGAAGGTAGTGCGATAATAAGAGGTGTAAAAGGGAAGCTTTATCTTCCTTCTCCGTTTTCAGGATACTACGGAGAAAATCCAGTCTCGTCGATCTACCTTGGTGTTGTTAATCCTGGAGATATTGTAATCTTATCGTTTAGAGTCTCAATTCCTCAAAATATTTCTTTAGGCTCTTATAGAGCTTTCTTAGAAATAGAATACTACGACACGAAAAATCAAGTCGTTTCTATAGTTTCTTCTTTTCCTATACAATTTAGTATATTAGGAAAGCCTAAGTTAACTATAAGCTTACTAAACAACTCAATAGAATACAGCAAGGTTAGCGACCTTTACTTTAACGTAAGTAACAATGGACTTGGAAATGCATATAACTTGTTCCTCTATATAACTAGTTCTTCGCTACAGCTAATTTCCGGTTCTTCTTATGACCTTGGAACTCTAAAATCCGGTGAATCAAAAACTGTAAAGATAAGTGTTTATGCAACTTCCCAGCAAAGTCAAGGTTACATTAACTTGCAACTTTCTGGAGTAGACGGTGCTGGAAATCAAGTTGTTACTACACAGAGTTTTGGAGTTATAGTTACGAGTCAGCTTAGCAGCAGTTTTAAGCTTATAAACAATGTTTCTTTAAAAGTAGGTTACATTAACGACGTACTGCTTGTTTTTAGAAATAACGGTTACTTAAAGAAAGATGTCTCATTTTCATTTATTTTCCCTTCACAGATAGTTGTTTACTCTTTTCCGAGTGCTTTCTTCAACGAAGTTTTGCCGCTTTCAGAGTTAAAACTTCCCATTTCAATTTATGTTCCAGATAACTTTCCTTCCGGTGTTATAACGGCTATAGTTACTATCTCATATCGTAGCGAAGCTGGAAGCAATTATGTTGAAAGTGTAAGTATACCTTTCATGCTTACTAACCCAATTAACTTAACTCTCTATGGTATTTCTCAGTCTCCTACCTTAGTTTATCCAAACTCTTCTATTACTATTTCTGGAAACGTACTAAATAGAGGTAGCGTTGCTGCAAAATACGTTAATGTTTCACTAGGTACTCTTCCCCAAGGTTTTTACTCTTTTCCAGCTTCTAGTTCTTATTACATAGGCGATCTTCCTTCCGATTCTATCTCATCGTTTAGCCTTATCCTATACGTAGAGAATGTAAGCCCAGGAACTTATAGAATACCATTAGTAGTTCAATACTTGGATGACCTAAAACAAACAAGACAACAAACTGTAGACTATCTTTTAGTTATAAGTAAAGGAGAAGCCCATGTTTCTAGTCAAGGAAATCAAACGCCAGGTTCTAATAACTTTGTTTTAGTTACTCTTTTAGCTTTATTGGCTCTAGTTGCCGTTGTTGTATTGTTTGTGTTGCGTCGTAAAAGTGGAGTAAAATGAAATTTTTGGACGGCCTCTTTTTAGCATTTAATGCGTTAGAAAGCAGAAAACTAAGAAGCTCCTTAACTTTTGTCATGGTTGCAATTGGAGTTGGGCTCCTTGTTGGAGTAAATGGAATGAGTGCCGGACTACAAAATTATGTCACTAAAAGTTTTAGTTCGTTAAGTCCCAACATTTTAACGCTTATACCTAAAAGTTCAAGTGGTACTCTTTTTATTTCTTCTTCGTCTTTTCAGCTAGATGACAATGTAGTTAATAATCTGAGGACCACTCCTGGTGTAAGAGATGTCATACCTTTTATATCTACGACAGCATTAGCTACTGCCTCAGGTCAGTCTGGTACTGTTTCTGTTATTGCCATTGATCCAACAAAGCTAACTGTTATACTACCTGCCTTATCATTAAACTCTGGTTCAATACTAACTCCACAGGATTTTTCTCAAACTTTTCTTGGCTACCGCATAGCTTATGGTACTAGTGGAAAGCTTTCCGTTGGCCAAGTAATTACACTTCAGTTTTCGAAAGACGTTAAGAGGAATTTTATTGTCAAGGGCATCGCAAACGAAGTTGGACTTAGTATGACCTTAAATTTAGATACTTCAATTGTAATCAACCTTGAGACTGCGAAAAATCTCCTAAACAAAAGAACTTATTCTGGAGTTTTTGTTGTAACTTATGACCAAACTTTAAATGATGCAGTTTCAAAACTAATTTCTAATAAGTACGAAGGTTTACGTGTTATTACTCCTTCTGTAATTACTTCAACGATAAATCAAGTTTTTGGAGGAATAAACTTGTTCTTGAGTGCCATTGCAATAGTTTCTCTCTTGGTAGCTGTCATAGGAATAGTGACTACATTGTATACTTCTGTGATGGAAAGAACAAGAGAGATTGGAATTCTAAAGTCAATAGGCTTTAAGAATTCTGATATTTTACTGCTCTTCCTTTACGAGGCAATGATATTTGGAGTAGTTGGTTCATTTCTTGGAACTTTATTGGGATTTTTACTAGGTTACGTTTTGCTGTCATTTGGTACAATTGGATTTGGTACCAACTCTGCAAGTTCTACAATGCAAGCTCGTTTTGGAGGTGCGGCATATGCTATGGCTGTAAATATAACTCCCTACTACGACATTTCTACCGTAGCTCTCTTTAATCTCATCGCAGTACTCTTTAGTATAATTGCTGGAATTTATCCTGCTTATAAAGCATCGAAACTTGACCCAATAGTCGCACTAAGAACGGAATAAAAACTATCGTTGATTTTGCAAATATGCATAGCTAAGAGAAATCTTACTTAAGGCGTATTTTTAACCAGAAAAACGAAGCAACACATAAAAACTACTTTATTTTAATGTTAAGACGAACAGTATGTCAAAAGTTATGCTTGTGCACCATTCTGAAATTGCTTTAAAAGGCATGAACAGAAGCAAGTTTGAGTCTATTCTTGTTAAGAACTTAAAAGACAAGCTAAAGGACTTTAGCCTAGAAAAAATAAGCAGAGTACAAGCAAGAATAGTTATTCATTTAAGAAACGATGAGCTAATCCCTAAAGTCGTTGGTTCAATAAAGAAAGTGTTTGGAGTGAAGTGGTTTGCCATTGCAGAAGAATGTGAGGAAGACTTAAGCAAAATCAAGGATACAGCTTCCTCTTTGTGCAATAACTTACTATCTGAAGACGTTAGCTTTAGGGTTGTTGCAAAAAGAGCTGATAAAAGCTTTCCATTGGGTTCGATGCAACTTGAGGAAGAAGTTGGAGCTTTTCTTGTAAGTAAATACAAAGCAAAAGTTGATCTAAAGAATCCAATGAGGAAGGTTTACATAGAAGTAACAAAAGGAAAAGCCTACGTGTACTTAGAAAAGATGCAAGGTCCTGGGGGCTTACCAGTTGGGGTTGCTGGAAAGTTAATCTCTTTAATTTCAGGGGGTATTGACTCTCCAGTTGCCAGTTGGTTAGCAATGAAAAGAGGTGCCCAACTTGTTTACTTGCATTTCCATCCATACGAAAGCTCAGAAGCTGTAAGAGATTCTAAGATAAAAGAATTAATTCTTCTTTTATCAGAATGGGGATCAAGCAGAAAACTATATGTAGCGTCCTCGTCTGAGTTTTTATTAAGAAGCGTTTCACTTTCAATGCCGGAGTACAACCTCCATTTGTTTAAGAAATTAATGTTTAGAGTTGCAGAAGAGGTTGCAAAAAAGGAAAATGCAAAGGGTATAGTGACTGGAGATTCCTTAAGTCAAAAAGCTTCTCAAACACTAGAAGCTATGCGAGTAACAGACACTGGTATAGGCTTACCAATAATAAGGCCTTTACTAGGCTATGACAAGGATGAAACCGTAAGTTTGGCACAAAAGATCGGGACCTATGAGCTTTCGATAAAGGAGTACAAAGACTGTTGCAGTATAATGGCAAAACATCCTATCACAAAACCTAACTTTAACACCTTTGAAAAGCTAGAAAAAGAGATAAATCTCGAAGAAATAGTGCGAGAAACTTTAAAAAACATCGAAGTAATAGAGTTTTAGAAGTCTTTCTTTTTTACTAGCCTATACTTATACCAAATTCCTTTAACTTCTCTGTCATAAAACTCCAGTTTCTGCAAAGTTTTATTGTACTTTTCTTCAATTTTTTCTATTCTCTTTTGGCTAAACCTCTCCTTAAATAAAGGATGGTTTGCATATCTTCTTATTGCTTCCATTAGGATCATATTAACAAGTTCATCGAAGGCAATGCCTGCTCCTTTTGCCATCGTTGGTAAGTCACCATAGTTTGGATGCATTCCTGGGAGTGGATTCATTTCTAAAAAGTAAAACTTTCCATCCTTCAATCTAACATCCATTCTATTAAAGTCTCTTACTCTTAGCGCATCATGTGAAATTGCTGCTTGAGTTGCTAAGTAAACATATGTCTCGTCAAAATCTAGCAATGAAAGTGCTTGTTTGTCTTTTTCTTTTACTTTTAGAAAAGTATACTCTGGTTCCATATCCTTTACTTCTTGGTCTCTCAAAGAAGGATGACCTGGTATTTTAGATAAGTCTATTTTCATTATTGGGACAATTAGTCTCCCAACAAAACCAATAGTATACTCTGTTCCTTCAATGTACTCTTCTATGAGTGCAGGCTGATTGTAAACAGTTATTACTTCCTTAACTCTTTCGTTAAGTTCTTCTTCATTGTTTACCTTAGACGTCTGCTTTAATGCTATGCTAGAGCCTTCGCAGCTAGCTTTAACTACAAGTGGAAACTTTAGTCTCTTGTCTAGTTCAAATGGGTACTCTCTTACAACCTGAAACGCAGCTGTTCCAACTCCATAGGCAGAGACTATTTCTTTCGTGGCGGCTTTGTCTAAGGCATTGATTAAAGCTTGTGGACCAGATCCAGAGTATGGAATGTTTAGAAATTCAAGAAGCATCGGAACAAGTGCTTCTCTGTTCTCAGCTCCAAAAAGATCTTTTGAGATGTACTCTGCTATGTTGAATGCGATATCAATCTTATCTTTGTTTTCTTCTAGCTTGTGAAACACATGCCTGTCTGCTTCTATATGAATAACTTTGTTTCCTGTTTCTTCTAGAGCACCTGAAATCGCTTCAATTGTTTCAGGATAATCCCACTCTGTGTATTTCTTTAGAAACTCTTCATCATACTTTTTACTTCTAACGTTGTAAACAAACCCAATCGTTAGACTTTTTGTCATCGCTTTTGTCCTTAGCCTAAACTTGTAGTAAATAACTTTTTCTGCTATGCAAAAAGCTTAAATATTTTGTTAACAGTATCTTAAAAATTAAGAGATGAGAAGGATTTCAAAATTTTTTGTAAGTGGAGAGCAAGAGGTCACGAATAGCATAAGAAGGCATTTTGCGATCGTAGAAAAGTGTGTAGAGCTACTCTATAGCATGGTTGAAAAAATTTCTGAAGGTGATCGAAGCTTCGTTAACCTTTTTTCAGAGATAGACCTCTTGGAAACTCAGGCTGATGAAATTCACAAGTCAACGTCTGAAAAAATAGCTTCTGGGTCTTTCTTTGCGTACTTGTCTTCAGACTTTTTAAACTTGCTAGAAAGGAACGACGACATTGCTGACGCTACAAAAGATGCAGCTAAAGTGCTTGTGGAAAGTAACCTAAGCCACGAGATACTGATGTTTGTTTTTAAGGACCTGGAAGGGAAAGAGTATGTTGCCTCTCTGCTAAAAACAGTAAAAACTCTAAGCAAACTTTATGAAGTCCTAGAGAGCTCAAAAAAGGAAGAAATAATAAAGTTTTCGCACAACGTAGAAAGATATGAAGAAGATGCTGACTTGATTAAAGCAAGAGTCATGAAGGAACTATTTCTAAATTCAAAAAAGTTCAATGTTCTCGACGTTGTTGTCATGAAGGATTTTCTTAACGTAGCTGATAACATCGCTGACAATGCAGAAGATGCTTCTGATATTGTTCTTAAAATAATAGCAAAAGGTTTTAGTTAGGTGTTTTGAGTTGCTTTCTTTGCTAGTTGCATCTTTAATGCTCTTCGTCCTTGGATTCAATAACGGAGCCGCAATAAAATCAAGTTTGGTAAGCTCTGGAATTCAAAACCAAAAGAAAGCTTCATTACTTGTAGCTTCTGGCTTAATCTCAGGCTCTATACTGGAAGGTTGGAAGATGGAGAGAATTCAGCTTGTATCTACTTCCGTTAACCTTTACACATTCCAAATTGTCTTGGTAACTTTATTAATAATGTTCATCTTAAGTTTATTTAATTCTCCAGCAAGCTTAGCCCAGATTTTCTTTTCTTCCGCCTTAGGTATACTAATCGTAAAGCATGCTTCAATAAACTTTAATTTATCTCTTGAGGTTGTTTTATCTTGGCTCTTTACTCCATTCTTTTCTGTGCTACTAGCTTATCTCATGTACAAGTTAACTTTCTCGTTCATTCAAAAGTTTTGTTTACTCAAAGTTACTCTATTCAGCAAGCTTGTAGCTTTAGTTGCAGTTTTCTACTCCTCTTATGTCTTAGGTGCAAACAACATAGGCTTAATTTCAGCATTTTATGGAGGGAGTCCTATCGTAGGTTTACTCTTTTCAATAGTTGCATCGCTTGGTGTTTACTTCAGTAAAAAGCTGACGAAAGCTCTAGGTGAGGATCTAATAGTTGTAAGTCCAGTTGGTGCTTCAGTGAGTACATTTTCTGCTTCTTTTTTAGTCTGGATTTTTACTCAGCTCGGACTTCCAGTTTCTGTAACAACTTCGATAATGAGTTCAGTTATCGGCGTTGGTCTTGCTTCAAAGATAAGAGTCTTTAACCTAAGAACCCTGTTCTCTGTAACGGTAGTGGGCTGGGGCTTGTCTGCACTACTTGGGCTTCTCTTTGGTAATTTGGCAGGCATTTACTTAGCTTGATACTGTTTCAGGACTCTTCTCTACTGTTTCATAGCTTTCCTTAAATCCACTCTCAACGTATTGGATTCCTCCTCTTAGTATCTTAAAGGTTTTCTTCTTGCCTTCGCTAACTTCGCCTTCTTTTACGAATCCTTTTCTTATAAGTTCAGACATGTATTGTCTTGGGTTTGCAAGTCCACTTAGTCTTGCTTCCTGGGAATACTTTTCTACGTCATCATAGGTGAAATCTCTTCCCCCCTCAAACTTAAACACATAATAAGCTATTAGAAGTATTTTCTGAAAACCGGAAAGCTGATCAGGATCCTTTCCAAAAATTTTTGCTCTCTCGTTTATGAATTCGTTAAAAGTTGGTTTTTCTTCTCGAGCTGTTTCTGTTTCCTTTGATGTAAATTCCTGGTATAATTTATTAAATAAGACTTCAACGTTTTTTTCTACGAACTCTCTGTCTCCCTCAACTTCAAACTCCTTGTCCCCTATCTTGATTCTAACTCTGTAGCTACTCTCATTTTCATCCATTTTTTAGTGCTGATTCCTTAGAGTAAACTAGTTACTAATAAATTTTTAGTTTTCATGCTTTAAAGAGTAGTACAAAAATATTTATTTGCCAATAAAATAAAGTTGCCCGAAGCGATATGAATGACTACAGGTTGGATGAAGAAAGAATAAACTTCTTAAAGCAGCTTTCTGAAAGCTTTGGGCCTTCAGGCTTTGAAAGGGAGGTTATTGGAATAGTAAAAGACTACGCTTCTCGTTTTGCAGACGAAACAAAGTCTGATAAGCTTGGTTCTACAGCATTTATTGCGAAGGGCTCGAGCGAAAAGCCAAGAGTTTTAGTTGCAGGGCACGTTGATGAAGTTGGTTTCATAGTTACAAGTATAACTAAGGAAGGTTTTTTAACGTTTAAGCCTCTAGGTGGCTGGTTCAGTCAAGTTTTACTTTCTCAAAGAGTTGTGATTAGAGCTAAAGACAGAAAAGTGCTCGGCGTTATAGCTTCAAAGCCTCCTCACTTACTAAAAGAAGACGAGAGGAATAAAGTAATCACAATAGACCAAATGTATATAGATGTTGGAGCCAGTAGTAAAGAGGAGGTTGAAAAAATGGGAATAAGAATAGGCGACCCCGTTGTTCCATGGTCTCCTTTCCTTCTTGCAAATAACAATAAAGTAGTTTTTGGTAAAGCGTTTGACGATAGAATAGGTGCATTCTTGGCTGTGGAAGCCTTAAGGTACATCGTGGAAAACAAGGTAGCTCACCCAAATACATACTACGCCACTGCAACCGTTCAAGAAGAAGTTGGCTTAAGAGGTGCGCAAACAACTTCATTCTTAGTAGAACCCGACGTAGCGATAGTCGCTGAGGTTGATATTGCTGGAGACGTTCCTGGAATTAATCCTGCTGAAGCTCCTACTGCAATAGGAAAAGGACCCTCTATAGTAACGTTTGATGCATCGATGATTCCTAACGAAAAACTAAAGGAGTTTGTAATTAACGTTGCAGAAGAAAAAAAGATTCCATATCAGCTATCAGTCGTTCCTGCAGGTGGAACCGATGGAGGAAGATTTCATTTGTACAAAACTGGATGCCCAAGTGTAGTAATTGGAATACCAACTAGGCATATTCACTCTCATGTTGGGATTTTAAGTTTAAATGATGTAGAAAATGCAGTAAAGCTAATCGTAGAGCTTATAAGAAGATTTGATTCAAAAACTGTAGAATCTTTTACGACATTTTAGAAAAGTGTTCTTCCTAATTTTTAGTGTAATCCTACTTTTTACTATCTTTTTCTGGTGGCATCACGTAAAGGTATAAGTCGTGTGTAGATCCATCACTGCACGTAAATCTCTCAAAGTAGTTCGGTTTCCATCCTAATACTTTGAATTCATGCGATACAACTCTTGTTCCAGGTTTAAGCTCCCTTTCGAGTTTTGGTCTTATTCTTTCGTTTACGCTTTCTAGTAAGAACATCGTCACAACATCTGCTTTGCTAATATTTACGTTAAAAAAGTTTCCATGAATTATAGAAACTCGATCCTCTAATTCCAGCTCCCTTATCTTTTTCTCAATGTTTAGAACAAAGTCTTTTTTAATTTCTACTCCGATCGCTTTAGCATTGAACTCCCTCGCAGCGATTATAAGTATCCTTCCATCTCCAGCGCCTAAATCAAAGACTGTATCGCCAGACTTAACCTTAGCTATTTGCAACATTCTTCTCACAACTTCTTCCGAAGTTGGAACAAACGGCACATCTGGAGCTGGTTCCAATCTTCTCACCTTTACTTTAAGTTGAACTACATTGTTAGTTTAAAACAATTTAAAAACTTTTCAGCTCATATAAAATTTTTGCTCTAAAGTACTACAACGTAGGCCTCTGCTTATTATT
>JBAMLO010000047.1:0-2168 GCA_039793485.1 Nitrososphaera sp.
TAATGATTTTTAACTTTATAAAATATTATTATCATAAACATTCTTTTAAAGTGTAAATGGAAACATTTATATAATACTTAAATAACATAACTAGGCACGGGGTGAAAAGACAAATGTCGAAAAAAGGCGGTTCCCAACTCTTTAACTTAAATTACTTAATTGTACTCTGGATGCTTTCGAAGTCTCCTGCGCACGGCTACGACATACTCACAAACTTCAATAAGATGTTTGGAAAGAAGTTTACTTCAGGAGCATTATACCCAATGCTCTACAAACTTGAAAAACTGAACTGGATTACAAGTACCGTAGTTAGCGAAGGTAGTAGGAGAACAAAGAGGGTTTACTACATAAGAGAAAGTGGAATAGAGGCTCTTAACGAATTTGCTAAAAAGTTCGGCGATTTCTTTGACTTCATGAGCAAGATCAAAGAAACAGGACTTCAGATACAGCCTCCACAACCTCCAGTGCAAGCACAGCAACCGGCAGCTACTGCTCAGTAACTTTTTTGCTCTTTTATCTTTTTAATTTAGGTTTTTTCTTTAGTTTTGAGTCAAAAAGCTTTAAGTGGAGCTTTCTGATTCTCCAGAAGGTTTTGTTTACCAGCGTTGAAGAGGAAGACTAAGTGGAAAAATTTTTTACTCCCTTTGAGCTAGCTTAGTTCATGGCCGCCGTAGTGTAGCCTGGTCTAGCACTTGGGCCTGTGGAGCCTAAAGCTTGGGTTCAAAAGCGTTGCTGAAAATCCCAACGGCGGCCTTCTTGGTTGCTTTACTTAAAACAACATTACTGAGATAAGTTTATCTTTTCCAAAGATAGTAGCTTAATAGTGGAAAAAATGCAGGCCAACGAAGACTTGTACATAAAGATAGCTGGAATCGTGGGGGGCGACGATGCAACTGGTGTTGTAGCTGCACTAGTAGCACTAAAGGCAGCAACAGACGAGCAAATCTCGAACCACGCTAACTTAAGAATCTCCAGCGTAAGAAGAACACTCTATAAACTCTTAAGCTTGGGCTTAGTTAGGTATGAAGAAAAAAGAGACGAACAAACTCAAAGAATAGTTTTTGTTTGGTCTCCTGCAGTAGACCAGCTTGAGGGCTTTGTCAACAACATGAAGCGTGTTATTTCTGAAAAGATAAAAGTAAAGATTGATTACCTAAGGTCTCATGTGTTCTTTCACTGCGGAAACCCAGCGCATCCTAAGTTAACTTTTGAAGAAGCTGTTGAATCCTTTTACAGGTGCCCAATTTGTGGAAATCCTCTGCACCAAGTTGACGTTAGCGACTTAATAGAAAAATTTGAGAAAAGGCTTACGTTGCTTCAAGGCGACGTTCTAGAGCTAAGCAAGACTCAAGAAAAGAAAGCAGCCTATCCTACAGAAGAAGAGGCAGAAAAGTTGCTTCGAGAGCTGAATGCTCCTGAAGAACTTATAGCTCACTGCAAAAAGGTTACTGAAGTAAGTAAAAAACTTGTTCAAAAACTAAAGGAAAGGCGCATTCATATTAACGAGCAACTTGTAATCGCTGGTGCGATGCTTCACGATGTAGGAAGGGTAAAAACTCATGGCGTCGAGCACGGCGTTGTTGGAGCAAACTTGTTGAGAGAAAAAGGCTTCCCTGAAGAGTTGGCTTCAATAGCAGAAAGGCACGTCGGTGGTGGTTTAAGCAAGACAGAAGCAAAGAAGCTTGTTGGGGTTGAAGTAGATTTAGCTCCTAGAACTCTAGAAGAAAAGCTAGTGTGCTATGCAGATAAGCTTGTTGATAGAGATAAGGAAGTTCCGTTTGAAGAAACCTTAAACTACTACAAAAGCAAGTTTGGAAGCAATCACCTTTCAGTTAGAAGGTTGATAAAACTTGACAAGGAAATAAAATCGTTCCTTGGAGAAAGGAAAAAGGTTGAGAAACAACCAGCACCCGTTGAAAGTAAAAGCAAGGCTACTGAGCAGAAGAAACAGTAGAAAGCTTCTTGAAAGAATTAAAGTCTTGAGTTACTTGTAACGTAAGTCGAAAAATTTATTTACCGCTCTAGTAAACAAGAAGTTAAGTCCCCAGGTAGCTCAGCCTGGTAGAGCTTCCGGCTGTAGAAGCTAGCCTCTGGCTAGACAAGATCAGCCCACCAGGCTAAAAGTAGATACCGGACAGTCGCTGGTTCAAATCCAGCCCTGGGGACTC
>JBAMLO010000047.1:2268-25280 GCA_039793485.1 Nitrososphaera sp.
GTTGATAGTCTCAACAGGAAGAACTAGAAAAACTTATATACTAGTAGTCCTTTCTTACTACTAGAAAAAATGCACGAAAAAATCGTAAAGGTGACTAGGAACTATCAGATAACAATACCTTCAGAAATTAGAGAAAGGTTCAAAGTGAAGGAAGGCGACTTTTTAGTGGTTTCGTATGATGAAGAAGAAAACGTAATAAAGATAATGCCCTTTAAGAAGAAACGCCTCACCATAAAGCTAGGTAGAAACGTTACAGTTGAAGAAATAGAAAAGGCTGTGGAGGAGTTCCTTGATGGAGCTGGTTCTTGACACAAACGTTTTAGTTTATGATACTCTTGAAGATTCAGAAAATCATGAGAAAGCAAAGAAGATTATAGACGAGGCTGAAATTTTTTGTATCCCTTCTGTTGTTGCTCATGAATTTGTGTGGGTATTACTTAAAAAATTAAATCTTGATGCAGAATTTATAAGAAAGAAGGTATCAGAATACTTAGTAGAAGACCCTAGAGCAAAGTATACCTTAGAGTCCCCCCAAGTTATCGGAAGAGCCTTAAGAAAGTTAAGTGAAGATAAGAAGTCGCCAACTCTTGCAAACGACTATATAATTTTAGAGACGGCAACAGACTTAGGTTTAGCTTTAGCAACTTTTGATGAAGAATTAAAAAGGATAGCCTTAAAGCATAACGTGAAAACAATACCTTAAGTAAGGTTAGAAAGCTAACTCTCTTCCTAAGAGTTGCCAACCTTTTCCAAACCTGGTGTGAAAGAATTCTATTTTTCTGTAAGAAGCTTTGGTGAGACTTTTTCCATTCTATAATTGTTATCTTAAAAGATTAATATATATTTTTTCAAGTTCATAAGTTACATCGTTGTACGGTCTTGTTTGGCTTTCTTTTTTACACCTCTCTGAGAAGCGTAGCTTTTCTTCAAACTTTAATACTTTTTATTGCAATTTGCACTTTTAATTTTTGGCGCCCCGGTCGGGACTTTCAGCATTTCGCTTTTGAACCCGAGTCAATCGGGATCTGCGCTCCTTTTGCATGACAGCCGATTATACTAACCGGGCTGTACTACCGGGGCTCAGGTGAATTTAACTTGTAAAACCATATTTAAATTTTATTTATTAGCAACCTTCTAAAGTTGCCTGTCTTAGCTAAGTGCTGAAATGTTTAGAAGTTCAGTTCCACTTGTCCTTTTTCCAACTAAGATCGCATTATCATGTACTAAAGCCCCAAGCTTCACCAGAACTTCTCCTCCATTTAAGGTAGTTGGCACAATTTTTATCTTAAGGACTTCTGCTACCTTCTCTAGTGTTTCAGGTTTAACTAAAGTTGATGCTAGTCCAAACTCATTCGAAACAGCAAAGAAGGGCCCAATTGAATGGTAGTTTCCAACAGAAATCCTTATCCAATCAACCCCTAAAAAGTCAGCAATCTTTGAAGCTTCTTCATTTGGAACATAGTCTGAGATAACGCATCCCTTGTCGTTTGCAACAACTAAATTTCCCCAGGCCAAAAGTTTGCTTTGAACTACAAGTTTTGGAATCTTAAGGTTTGAAATTTCTTCAAGTTCTTCTTCGCTTATTGTTTTCGGTAGTATTATTCCATTTGAGTTCATAGCAACCATTACGTTTACTGAGTAAACGAGGCCCACTGTGGAGCTTGCGATATATTCAACTCCCAAAACTTCTCTTAAGTTTTTCTTAAAGGATTGCGTAACGACTGGAGAAACTAAAGCCCTTTTGCCATGAAGTGCTACATATGCTCCAATGAAAGGGTTTTTCCTTATTGAGGCTTTAAAGATTCTTACTGGCAACTCACTTTACCTAGGTTCCTTCCGCTAGGGAAACCCTTGCAGTTTCCTCCTCAACTTCTACTTTTACCTTTATTCTCCTGGGCGGCTTTGAAATCGAACGCTTCCAAATTGCTTCGTTTAAGCTACTATCCAAAAAAACATCTTTAATCTTTAGCGTTTTTGCAACGTGTTCTCTTACTAGCTTCACAGCTTTCTTTGCTCTAATTTTCAAGGGAGCTCTTAAGGCTCTTGAAAGGTTTATGGTTAAAACTTGCTCTTTTTCGCTTGACATGGTTTCATTTCCCTCATCTTCTCCAGTGTCTCCTTCTGTAACTAACTCTTACTCTTCTGTTCGTTTTTAGAATAACCCATGCTGGAACTCCAAAAGCACGGCGAGCCTTTGCTATAAGCCTTGTCTTTAAAATTGCTTTCTTTCTGCTTGTCATCTCTCATTACCACTTTATCTTTGTTTCTCTTTTTTCTTGAGTAAGTTGGTAGAGTATCTTCTTTAATGTTTCATCGTCAAGTGGAACTGGAAGTTTTCCTTGTTGAGCTAGCGCAATTAAGTAAGTTTCTAGCTGTTCAACTAGCTGAGGCTTAACTAGCCTAAGGTTTGCTAGTCTTTGTCTAGCTTCCGGAGAAAACACTACTCTTGCAAGTGCTTTTTTTCTTTCTTCTGCTTCCCTCCTCTTTTCTTCTTCTAGTTCTCTCCTTCTTAGCGCTTCCAGTAGTTCTCTTTCTCTTCTCTTAGTAATTTCGTTTAGCTCATCTTCGTTCATTTCGTATCCTTCAGCAACGGTCATTAACTTTTCACCTCTATGCTTTGATTCTTTAGTATAGAGGTTGCCAAAGAATCAAGCAAGCTTACACCCTTAGGAGTTAAGCTTCTACCCTTTTTAGAAGTTGTTACAAGCTCTGCTTTCTCCAACTGTTGGAGTATTTTCCTTATGTGGTTGCCTGCAGCCTTGTAGAAATGAGCTTTTCTCATTGGGGAATCTTTTCTTCCCCCATACCTCTTTCTTAACCTTGAAACACCTATTGGTCCCTTGATGTAGAGCGTCCTTAATATAGAAGCTGCCCTTTTGTACCACCATTCTGTATCTGAAGGAGGTCTGTTCTTGAAGTGGCCTGTCTTTACAAACGTTGCCCAAGGTGGAGGCTTTACTACTTCGCCATACCTGCTCTTCAGTAACTCAGCAAGAACTTCAACTAATGTTTGCCCTTCAACGTCGAAAACTGTAACCAATTTTTATCCCATCTTCAGGGTACAGTAATTTATAACTGTTTCTTACCCCTATGTTGTGAAAGAAGCTTGTTTCTTCTCATAGGTCTTTTTAGCTTCTCATTTTAGACTCTTTTAAAATTTAAGTTTTTATTTCCACTTTAAGCTTTTTAACGACGGAAGAATTGCAAAACAAGAAAGTTTGGGTAGTCTTGTTTGACTCTAACTTAGAGCTTTTTAACAACGAACTACTAGATGTTTCAAAACATTTCAGAAAAATGAGAAGGGATGACTTAGGAAAAAGAGGAAGACCAGACATTACGCACGTTGGAATATTGAACGTATGCGACTTCCCAGCATACTCCAGAGGGGAAGTTGGCCTTATTCTGCATACTATAGATAATAAAGTTATACTTATTAAGGACTCTTGGAGACCGCCAAGAAACTACATTAACTTTTCCAGCTTGTTTGCTCAGCTACTTAAGCTAGGCCGAGTTCCTCCCGAGGGGGAACCTCTTCTCCTCGTAAGCAACTCAGCACTAAAGGATACTCTTAGTGACTTAAGAGTAAAAAAGGTTATTCTTCTTAGCAGTCGCGGAAAGAAAGTAAACCTTGAGCAATACTTAACTTCATTGAGGTCAAACATTCCAGTAGCTTTCTTAGTTGGTGCTTACGCAAGAGGAGCTCCAAGAGATGAGATCTTAGCAATTTCAGACGAAGTTATTTCTGTTTACGACAAAGTTTTAACGACTAACGTGGTGCTCTCTATGTTAATGTGCTACCTTGAGAAGGTTTTTCTCTAAAAGACTACCTTAAGCTAACAAACTCCTCCATGAGAGGAAAGTAATACTCATCAGACTCTTCTATTTCTTCTACTTCCCCAAGAACTTCAGCAATTTTCTGTGCTATTAGGTGACTACAAAATGGTTGTTCACCTTTAAAGAAGGAGAACAAAAAGTCATCACACATGCAAAACCTGCTTTCAGGAATTACTAGGTATTCATTGGTTTTTCCAACAACAACCCAGAGCGTTATGTTTGAAGGAGTAAACTTGTATTTCTTCACTCTGTTTAAAAAAACAAGTTCTAGTGCCCTTTCTGCCCTTTCACCAAAAATGTCCTGTAGCTTTTCTTTATCGTTGCTCGTTAAGTAGCCCCTTTTTCCTATCTTTTCGCAGATGCTAGCAAAATCCTTTAATTCTTTGCTCATTCAGTTCTTTGGTGCTATTATGAAGAAAGGAGTAATAAAAACATTTAAGGAGCCTGCCCTAATACTTAACAATGAATATTTGGTAGTTTCAGACCTTCACATTGGCTTCGAGAAGGAGCTAAGAGAAAGAGGGATAAACGTTCCTGAGAAATCATCTGAGCTTTCAGAAAGGTTGCTAAACTTACTTAAAACTTACAAACTCGAGAAGCTAATCATTGCAGGAGACCTAAAGCACAAAGTTTCTGGTGTAAGTTTACTTGAGTCTCTAGTTGTAACTAGAAACTTCCTCAATCTTTTCCTAAACCTAGAGGAAGTTCACTTAGTTCCAGGAAACCACGACGGCGACGTTCTTGGTCTTCTTCCAAGCAAAGTAAGAGTGCACAGCGTAAGAGGTTTTGAGGTCGATGGTTTTTGGATTTCTCACGGGCATGCAAGGCTAGCAAAGGAGGCCTTCAGCAAAGAGTACATAATCTTAGGTCATGTTCATCCAGTAGTAAAGATAACAGATAGCTCTGGCTATAGCTACACAACTCAAGTGTGGCTAGAACGTTTAAACAAAAAACCAAGAGTCATAATAATGCCCGCTTTTAACAGGTACGTTGGCTACTTAACTGTAAACAGCAACGAGGGCTTTAGAATGCCAGCCCTAAAGGAGCTTAACATCAGTGTAGAAGAAATGAACGTTACTACTTTAGATGGCTATAACTTAGGCTTAGTCAAGAACATTGCTGTTCAATAGTTCTGCTATGCTTCTCGCAGCGTGCATTCCAGAAGCCGCAGCTTGAGCTATTCCTCTAGTTATTCCCGCTCCATCTCCCGCTACAAAGAGGCCCTTTACGCTTGTTTGTAAGTATTTGTCTGTTTCTATCCTCGAAGAATAAAATTTTGCTTCAACGCCATAAAGTAAAGTGTTCTGTGAAACCACGCCTGGAGTAAGCTTATCCAAAGCTCTCAACATCTCTATTATGTCTGTAAGTATTCTATGAGGTAAAACAAAGCTGAGGTCTCCTGGGGTTGCGTCCTTAAGAGTAGGTTCCGTTATGCTTTTGTTTATTCTTTCTTTTGTGCTCCTTCTTCCCTGAAGAAGGTCTGATAGCCTTTGAACAATTACACCATTTGATATCAGATTCGCAAGCTTAGCGATGGACTTCCCAAAAGCTATTGGGTCGTTAAAAGGCTCAGTAAAGCGCGTACTTACTAGTATCGCGAAGTTCGTGTTACCAGAGGTGCCATTCTTCAAGCTGTGCCCGTTTACAGTGACGACGTCTTCATAAAACTCAGAAATTACTTCTCCTCTTGGGTTAACGCAGAACGTTCTTATATAGTCATCAAAAGTTTTTGAGAAAAATTTTAGCTTTGGTTCGTAGAGGTCATCTGTTATCTGCGCCATAACTTCGTAGGGCAATTCAACCCTTACTCCTAGATCTACCGGGTTTCTGTTCGTCTTTATTCCTAGTCTTTTAGCTTCTGAGCTTAGCCACTGTGCACCTATTCTGCCTGGTGCTAAGAGAACTGCTTTCGCGTTTATTGTTTCTCCAGACTTTAGTTTTACTCCTCTCACTCTGTTTTCTTCAACCACTACTTCTTCAATCTTAGTGCCTAACCTAATCTCTACATACTTGGAGATGAAGTTCCTCATATTGACAAGAACTTGCTTGCTCATATCTGAGCCCATGTGCCTTAGAATGTTCCTCTCGAGTTTAAGGTCTGAGAGTTTTGCTCTCTTATCCCAGTACTCAAACTTGTTTTCATCGTCTCCATATATTTCTCTAGGGGCTCCAAACTCCAAAAAATAATTATCAACGTCTTTCAGTAGTTTTGTGAGTTCTTCGTTCCCAATAAGCTCAGCCAACCAACCTCCTACGTTTGGAGTCAACGTTATCTTACCATCGCTAAACGTTCCAGCGCCTCCCCACCCGCTCTGTAGCGTACAAATTGGGCACTTTATGCATGTTTTGTGTAATTCCCTCGAAGGGCAGTACCTTCTTTCTACGTCCGGCCCCATATCAAAAACTAGTACTTTAAGGTCTTTTTTGCCCTTAGTTTGTCTTATAAATTCTAGAGATGCAAATATTCCCGCTGGCCCAGCTCCTCCAATTATTACGTCATACAATCCCACAGAAAGGAAGAGAATGGGGATAAAAATGTTTATTTTTGTTTTTAAATTAAATTTTTTCTTGTTACCCTTCTTAAGCAGATTCAGCGAAAAGCTCTCAATTTTTCTCATAAAAAGTTGCAAATTCTATAAAAAAGACTTCAACATAAGCTCTCTTCAGCACCACTCGAGAAAACTTAATATAATACTGGAACAGAAGAAAACCGGCCTATAATGTTGAAGGATGAAGTTAGCTTTAATCCTCTAAACCATGAGTTATCTCCAAAGTATGAGGTACTCTCAGAGGAAGAAAGGATTAGCTTGTTAAAGACTTACAGGATTAAACCCTCAAATCTTCCTAAAATTCTTGATTCTGACCCTGCCGTAAAAGCCCTAGGGGCTAAGCCTGGGGACATAATCAAAATAACTAGGAAGAGCGACTTAGCAGGAGAATCTGTTTATTATAGGCTGGTGATTTCTGAGTGATGGAACCTTATTCTGTAAAGCCCGAAGACCTAAAGTACTTGTACGAACTACTTGTAAAGAACGTAGGAATAGCCCAGCACCATATAGACTCCTACAACGAGCTTCTAGCTTCAGACTTAAATAAGATTGTTCAGGAGGTTGGAGAAATAAACATAACTTTACCCGACCTAAAGCATAGAATTGTTTTTACTGGAGTTTCCTTGGAGCAACCTTCCGTTATTGAAGCCTCTGGGGCTCAAACTTCTGTTTATCCAATAGATGCAAGGCTAAGAAACCTTACCTATTCTGCTCCAATTAACCTAAAGTTTTCTGAGTACAAAAATGAAAAGTTGATGCAGGAGGGAACCATAAAGATAGGAGACTTCCCCATAATGGTTAAGTCATCAGCGTGCAGACTAAGTAACCTTTCTCCAGAAGAGCTGATAAAAGTTGGTGAAGATCCTAGAGACCCTGGAGGATACTTCATAATAAATGGTTCGGAAAGAGTAATAGTTGGAGTTGAGGACTTTGCCACCAACAGAATCTTTACGGAAAGGAAAAAGGTTGGAAGCTCAGTAATATACATTTCAAGGACTTTCTCAGCAACTGTTGGTTACAGAACAAAAGTTGAAGTTAGGTTTGATTCCCAAAAGCAACTAATAAGAGTTAGGTTTCCTGGTATAGGAGAAGATATTCCCTTTGTGATTTTAATGCGTGCGCTAGGTGTTTCTACAGATAAGGATATAGCCTATATTACTTCACCGTTTGTAGAAGTTCAGGAAAACCTTATGAAGTCATTTGATGAGGCTTCTTCTTTTCTTGATACAGAATCTGCCCTAGATTACATCGGTGGAAGAGCTGCATACGGTCAGCCAAAAGAAGTTAGAATAAGGAGAGCTGAATACTTAATTGATAAAGTTCTGCTACCCCACATTGGTAGGGAGCCAACCGATAGAATTAAGAAAGCATACTTCATTGGTAAGATGGCAGAAAGAGCAATAGCCGTTAAGTTAGGGTGGAGGAAGCCTGACGACAAAGATCACTACAAGAACAAAAGACTAAGGTTTGCAGGTCCGTTGATTGCTGAACTCTTTAGGCAAGGCTTCAGGAGGATGGTTAGAGACCTAAAGCATCAACTTCAAAGAGCTGACATTAAGAGGACTACTCCTCGCCACATTGGAAACCTCGTTAGTACAAGGCTCATAACAGACCTACTTAATCATGCAATTGCTACCGGAAACTGGAGCAGGCGTTTGGTCGGAGTCTCTCAGCTTTTAGATAGAACAAACTATCTTTCAACGGTTAGCCACCTCAGAAGGCTTCAGTCAACTCTAAGCAGAAGCCAATCAAACTTTGAAGCTAGAGACCTTCATCCTACGCAGTGGGGAAGAATTGATCCCGCTGAGTCTCCTGAGGGTAGCAACTGTGGACTAGTTAAGAACCTAAGCTTACTCTGCCAAGTTTCTACAACTTCTAATCCAGAAGAAGTGATAAAGATTTTAAATTCTCTTGGTATGGTTCCAGTAGAGAAGGCAAACGAGGAAATTGCAAAAAGCTGGGCTGAAATTTATGTCAATGGCACCTTAGTTGGGTATCATCCGGAAGGACGCTCAATATTTAAGGAGCTTATTCGCCTAAGAAGAAGGGGTAAGATTTCTGACCAGGTAAACTTTGGCTTTTACAGGCATAACTATGGCGGCACTGCAAGAAGGAGAGGTAAGGAGAAAGAAAGAAAAGCGGAGGTTGTAATAAATACTGATGCTGGAAGGGTAAGGAGACCACTGCTAGTTGTAGAAGAAGGCCAACTAAGGCTTAAACCCGAACATATAGATAAGCTAAAGTCTGGAGAACTTACAGTTGATGACCTTGTGGCTTTAGGCGTTATAGAGTACTTGGATGCCGAAGAAGAAGAAAATGCTTTAATAGCAGTTAATCTTGACGACATAAATCCGCGCACAACTCATCTTGAGATTTCACCTCTAGCTATATTCGGTGCAATAAGTTCAACAATTCCATTTGCTGAGCACAATCAGTCCCCAAGAAATACATACGAAGGCGCGATGGCAAAACAAGCTCTTGGATATCCTACTTCTTCATTGCCATTAAACTTTTCTACAACTTCTCACTACTTACTTTACCCCCAAATTCCAATAACAACAACTACTACTTCTGAAATTATTGGACTAAGTAAAAACCCAATAGGACAAAACTTTATCGTTGCAGTTCTTTCTCACCCATACAACATGGAGGACGCTTTAGTTCTAAACAAAGCTTCAATTGAAAGAGGGCTTGGCAGGTCTGCAACTTATTTTGTGTACGAAGCAGAAGCAAAGCTTTATCCTGTTGGAGAAAAAGACAGAATCCAAAAACCAGAAAGCGACGTCAGAGGTTACAAGGGCGAAGAGGCTTACGTAAAGTTAGATGAAGATGGAATTGTTGCTCCTGAAACTTACGTTGTTGGAAACGACATAATTATTGGAAGGACTAGCCCTCCAAGATTTTTAGAAGAGAGAGTAGAAGTCTGGGGCCAACCATCGTATAGGCGAGATACTTCTGTGGCAGTAAAGAGCTCGCACAGTGGCTACGTTGACAAAATACTGTTAACAGAAGATAAAGAGCAAAACAAAATCATAAAAGTAAGAATAAGGGATACAAGAATTCCTGAGCTAGGCGACAAGTTTGCAACAAGAGCTGGCCAAAAGGGAGTCGTTGGAATGATAGTTCCGCAAGAAGACATGCCCTTTACAGAAGATGGAATGGTGCCAGATGCTCTAATTAACCCACATGCTATTCCTTCTAGGATGACCGTAGCGCACTTCTTGGAGTCTCTCTTTGGGATTGCTGGAGCTTTAAAAGGAAGACAAATGTTTGGTGATTCTTTTGTTCACGAAAACCCGGAGCAAGTCTATGAAATTCTGAAGTCTCATGGTTTTCATCCTTATGGTGATTTTGTAATGATCAATGGACAAACTGGCGAGCTGTTGCACACTAAAGTGTTTATTGGCGTTGTTTATTACCAGAGGTTGCACCACATGGTAAAAGATAAAATACATGCCAGAGCAAGAGGACAAGTTACTTTGCTAACACACCAGCCAACTGAAGGAAGAGCAAGAGGTGGTGGACTAAGGTTTGGAGAAATGGAACGTGACTGCTTAGTGGGCCATGGTGCTGCGAGGCTGCTTCAAGATAGGCTTCTAGAAGAATCCGACAAAACAACGATATACGTTTGTGATAACTGTGGTTCCCTTGCTTACTATGACGCTAAGCAAAGAAAATACGTTTGTAGGGTTTGCGGGAAAAATGCAAAAATAAGTGCGGTAACAGTTTCCTATGCCTTCAAGCTTTTGCTTCAAGAAATAATGAGTCTGGGAATATTTCCAAAGATAAGGCTTAAGGAGAGGGTGTAAGAAAAATGAGCTCAACTTCTGAACTAGAAGCAAAGTCGATAGATTCCATAGTTTTTGGAATTCTTAACCCAACCTTCATAAGGAGGTATTCTGCAGCTGAAATATTTACCGATGAAGTTTACGATGAAGATGGAACTCCAATTACCGGCGGCGTAATGGACCTAAGACTGGGGACAATTGAACCAAACCAAAGATGCCAAACTTGCGGTAACCCTCCATCCAAGTGCCCAGGCCACTTTGGGCACATTGAACTTCCAATGCCAATGGTGAACTACTTATTCACAAAGCAGATATACACTCTTCTTCAAATTACTTGTCGTTCTTGCGGCAGACTACTGCTCCCGCAGGATAGGATTGAAGAGTACAAGAAACAAATTGAGGAGTACAAGGAAAAGTTTGGTTTTGTTCCAGAAAGGTTATACTCTCAAATAATTAGAGAAGCAAAGAGGATGAGTAACTGCCCCCACTGCGGTGCTTCTCAGTATGTTATAAAATGGTCAAAGCCAACAGAATTTTATGAAATAACTCCAGAGAAAACAACAAGTAGGATAAATCCCTCTGCTATAAGAGAAAGGTTTGAAAGGATTCCAGATGAAGACCTAAGACTTCTAGGAATTAATCCCGAAACAAGTAGACCTGAATGGATGATTCTCGAAGTTCTTCCAGTTCCACCAGTTCAAGTTAGACCTTCAATAGTTTTAGAAAGTGGTGAACGCTCTGAAGACGACCTAACCCATAAACTAGTTGACATCATAAGGGCTGCTAAAAAATTAAAGGAAGGCAAAGAGAATGGCGCAAACCCTGTAATTCTTGGAGAATTTGAAAACCTGCTACAGTATCACATCACAACCTACCTAGATAATGAAGCAAGCGGAATTCCTCCCTCAAGGCATAGAACTGGTAAAGTGCTAAAGACACTGACTCAGAGGCTGAAGGGAAAGGAAGGTCGTTTCAGGAAGAACCTTTCAGGAAAGAGAGTTGATTTTTCAGCTAGAACTGTAATTTCACCAGATCCCTTCTTAGACATTGACGAAGTTGGAGTTCCAGAAGCTATTGCAAAGGCCCTTTCAGTTCCAGAGAGGGTTAACTCATTTAATAGAGAAAAACTTGTCAACCTTGTGAAGAATGGACCAAATAAGTATCCTGGTGCCCTTTACGTAATTAGGCCTGATGGTGCAAGAATAAAGTTAGACTTTGTAAAAGATCTGAATGCCTTTGCAAACAGCATTTCTGAAGGCTACATCGTAGAACGTCACTTGATGGATGGCGATTACGTAATTTTCAACAGGCAGCCTTCTCTTCACAGAATTTCTATGATGGGCCATAGAGTGAAAGTTCTTCCTGGAAGAACAATGCGCCTTCATCCTTCAGTTTGCCCTCCATACAATGCAGACTTTGATGGCGACGAGATGAACCTTCATGTTCCTCAAAACACAGAAGCTGTAGCTGAAACCAAAGAGCTTTTAGAAGTTAATAAGAACTTTATAACTCCAAGGTATGGTGCTCCAATAATAGGTGCTCTCAGAGACCTAATAACTGGTGCATACCTCCTAACAAGAAAGGATACCTATCTTACGAAAAAAGATTTTCTACTGCTTATGGCTGCTGCGGGAATTTATGAGGAGCCTCCAGAACCAGTTGTAAAAGAGCCAGAACCTCTTTGGAGTGGAAAGCAGGCGTTCAGCTTGCTTTTACCAAAGGATTTTGAGTACAAAGGAAAGGCAAAAGTGTGTGCAAACTGTAAGGAGTGCGACGAAGATAATTGCCCAAACGAAGGGTTTGTAGTTATAAGAAACGGCATCCTCGAAAAAGGCGTAATAGACCAGGCAGCAATAGGCTCTGAAAAAGCAGGAACTATACTACATGAACTAATTTTAAGGTATGGTAATGGAGTTGCGCATGATTTCTTAAGGTCTCTTTCTAGGATGGTTATAAAATTCTTACAGCTTCGTGGGTTCACGATGCTCTACAGCGAGCTCTTCTTACCAGAAGAGTCAAGGAAAGAAATAGACGAGCTACTCAATACTGCAGAACCAGAAGTTAACAAAATTATAGAAGATTTTAGGAGTGGAAAACTTGAAAGAATACCTGGAAAAAGTGAAGAAGACTCTTTAGAAGCTTACATAATGGATAAGCTTTCCGAAATAAGAACTAAGACAGGAGAAATTGCAAGTAACTCCTTGGGAATGAACAACAACGCAGTTATCATGACAAGAACGGGAGCTAGAGGTTCAGACTTAAACTTAGGTCATATATGTGCGTCTCTTGGACCCCAATCGCTTCATGGAAAGAGAATTTCAAGAGGCTATATTGGTAGGCCGTTGCCTCACTTCAGAAGAGGTGACCTTGGAGCCACAGCAAGAGGATTCATTAGGTCAAGCTACTTAACTGGTCTAACTCCAACAGAATTCTTCTACCATGCCATGGGTGGTAGAGAGTCTCTCGTTGATACTGCAGTTAGAACCCAGCAAAGCGGTTACCTACAGAGAAGGTTGATACATGCTCTAGAAACATTAAAAGTAGAGTACGATGGAACAGTAAGAGATCCTTACGGTAACATAGTTGAATTTAAGTATGGTGACGACGGAATAGATCCATCGAAGACATTCCATGGCATCTTTCCACTTGAAGTTTACTTTAACATAATAGTTAAGTCTTTAAATTTAAAAACTAAAGCGGAAGTTTCTGACGAAAAAATAGACTCTGTGCTAAGTAAATACTCAAAGCTACTGCCTAAAATTTTAGTTGATAAGCTAAAGAGAGAAATAAAGGAGTACGGAATAGCTGAGGAAGATATTGAAAAAGTTGTAAGAGAAGTAGTTAAGAAGTACGAAGAAACAGTAGCCGATCCTGGAGAAAGTGTTGGCATAGTTGCAGCTCAGTCGATAGGAGAACCTGGAACTCAGATGACCCTTAGAACCTTCCACTACGCTGGTGTAAGAGAAGCAAACGTAACTTTAGGACTGCCTAGATTAATAGAGCTCCTCGATGTTCACAGGACTCCAAAAACTCCTATAATGAAGATTTATCTGAAGCCAGAATACTCTAAGTCTAGGGAAGAAGCTTTAAAAGTTGCAAGAAAACTAG
Source organism: Nitrososphaera sp. (assembly GCA_039793485.1). Lineage (GTDB taxonomy): Archaea > Thermoproteota > EX4484-205 > EX4484-205 > JAAOZO01 > JAAOZO01. The sequence goes on from JBAMLO010000047.1 coordinate 15,548, forward strand.
TTTATAAGACTCTAGAGTTTGTATCAACTGAAATTAGAGTACTTCACCTCAGAAACCTAGCACTAATAGTACTTTCAGATGAAGCATTACAAGAAGCCGGGTTAAAGAAGAGCGATATTGTTAAGGCGTTAAGCTTGGCGGGGTTCAAAAATCCAAAGTTTTCAAAGAAGAGAAGTAACGTAATCTTAGTTAAGCTTAAAGAAGAAAAGGAAGCAAGTACTTTAGACTTTTCTGCTTCAGTTGAAAAACTAAAGCTAATTCCCATATCTGGAGTTCCATCAATTACAAGAGCTTCAGTTGAGAAAGAAGGCGATGAATGGGTCATTAAGACTGAAGGTTCAAACTTAATGGAAGTAATTAAGCTTCCTGAAGTAGACCCAACAAGAGTGTACACAAACAACATCATAGAAATTCAGGAAGTCCTAGGAATAGAGGCGGCAAGAACGGCTCTGATAAGAGAGATAAAGAGCACTCTTGAAGAGCAAGGTTTAGATGTTGATATAAGGCATATATCGTTGGTTGCTTCTGCGATGACCGCAAGTGGAAAGCTAAAACAAATTGGAAGACATGGTCTTTCAGGTGAGAAGGTTAGCATCTTAGCAAAAGCTGCCTTCGAAAGAACTGTGCCTACTTTAGTTGATGGTGCAATAATGGGTGAAACAGACTACATGAAGGGTATGACTGAAAGAGTCCTTGCAGGAGAAGAAATAAAGGCTGGTACTGGAATAATCGACATCTTTGTTAACTTACCCAGTAGCTAAATTAGAGGAAAATGTTTAATAGTTTACAACTTTTGAGAAAAAGTGAGAAACAGCCTTGGAATCGGCAATAAAAGTGGCAGTAAAAACAGGAAAGCCTATCTTTGGCTTTGAGAGCGTTAGGAAGCGGTTGCTTAAGGGCAGACTAAAGGCCGTATTTTGCAGTAAGTCTTTCGATAACGAAAAAATAATTGAGCTTACGCAGCTAGCGAAGCAAGCTAAAACTCCTCTTATTCTACTAGAAATGGGACCTCTTGAAATAGGTAGGCTTTGCGAAAAGCCATTTCCAGTTTCAACGTTGGCTTTTGAAGATTTTGGTCAGTCCAACTTAGAAGCTCTGATAAAGAAATGAACCAGCCTAAAATAAAGTTATCTTCAGAAACCTTGCAGTACCTAATGCTTTTCGAAAAGTTTACCGGTGCAAGGGCACTTGACTGCACTGAATACAACGACGAATTAATTTTCTTAGTTCCAAAAGAAGACCTTATAATAGTGAAAGTAAATCCAACTAAGCCACTGCTAAAGCTGTCTAAAATTTTAAAAAAGAAAATACTGGTCTACCCTTATTCCGAAGTTGCTGAAGAGTTCATAGCGGGGCTATTTCCCAAGGTTAAGGTGCTGGAAGTTCTTCTAGAATCTCAGACAGACGGCAGAAAAGTTGCTTTTGTAAAAGTTGACGAATCTGAGAAAGGAAAAGCAATAGGCCTAGCTGGAATAAACGTTAGAAGGGCTTCATTTTTAGCAAGAAAATACTTCTCTTTAGACCTTGTTAGGGTTGCATAAAGTTTGAAGCTTTCAAAATCTGCTTCAGTAACAAAGTCGAATTTTTGGAGGAGCAAAAGTTAATAAGCGTCTCCTAGGCTGTGTTTCTGCGATGTCAAAGGGAGCTTTAGGAGAGTTTGCAGCAAGAAAGTTAAGGTTAAAGAGGAAGAAATTCTTATGGAGCAATAAGTACTATACTCGTAGAGTCTTAAAGCTTAAGAAGAAATATGACCCGTTAGAAGGAGCCCCTATGGCAAGAGGTATCGTGCTGGAGAAAGTGGGCATCGAAAGTAAGCAACCAAACAGTGCAGTTAGGAAATGTGTAAGGGTTCAGCTCATAAAAAACAATAAGGAAGTAACTGCTTTTGTGCCTAAGGATGGTGCATTAAACTTCATAGACGAACGAGACGAAGTGCTCATAGCTGGGATAGGAGGCTCAGGAGGAAGATCCATGGGAGACTTGCCTGGAGTTAGGTACAAAGTAATAGCGGTAAACGGAATTTCTCTAGATGCGTTGCTAACTGGTAAGAAACAGAAGCCAAGGAAGTGAGAACCATGTCAACAACAGAAGAAGCAAAGATTAAGCTGTTCGACAAGTATGATTTTGAGGGTGTAGAAGTTTATGCAAAAAGCCTGCAAGGCGCAATTTCAGTAAAGCCAGTATTTGTCCCACATTCTGCAGGTAGGCATGAACACTGGAAGTTTGCTAAAAATAAAGTAAACATAGTTGAAAGGTTGGTTAATCATATTGCGCTAACTCCAAAGGCTGGAGGCAAAAAGTACAAGGCAATTAATGCTGTAAAAGCTGCATTTGAGCTAATTCATCATAAGACTGGAAAAAATCCAATCTTAGTTTTAGTTAAGGCAATTGAAAATGCTGCTCCAAGAGAAGATACAACAAGAATTTCATACGGTGGCATTCTTTACTACCAATCAGTAGATATCTCTCCTACGAGAAGAGTTGACCTTGCATTAAGAAACATAGTAACTGGTGCAAGGAATAATTCATTTAAGTCTCCTCGACCTTTTCATGAAGCACTAGCAGACGAAATAATAGCTGCCTCAGAAAACAATCCAAAGAGTTATGCTATTGCAAAAAGACAAGAACTTGAGAAGCACGCTGAGGCTTCAAGGTAAAGTTTTATTTTTTACTCTATAGTTGCATGTTTTTCCATCATATCTCTTTCTCTTATGTTTAAGGCTTCCATGAGCTCCACTACAATTGCATCTAGAAGTATCCCTGTTGAAAGTTCAAACAAAGTTCCAAGTGGTGCAAGCGGTTCGTGGATTCCTAAGAGCTGTCTAGAGAAGTAGTCATCATCGCTCGCCTTTGTTACCCTTCCTGGTACAACTACTTTAACGTCAGATAACTCCCCAAGCCTTGAATTTGGGTAAGAGGTTAGCGAGATTACTTTTGCTCCTATTCTCTTCGCGACGTTAGCTGCACTAACTGTGAAAGTTGTTTCCCCTGAGCCAGAAACAGCCAACAGAACATCTCCACTCTTTAAGGATGGAGTTATTGTTTCTCCTATTACAAAGACATTAAATCCTAAGTGCATAAGCCTCATAGCAAAACTCTTCGCAACAAGGCCGCTCCTTCCTGCTCCTACAACACCTATTATTTTCTTGTTTTTGTATGCTTCAATAAGCGTTCTTACAAACTCTTCTATTTGCTTTTCCTGAACGCCGTTCTCAATGTTTTCATTTATTTTTCTTAGAAGATATTTTGCTATTTCTTTAGTTTCCATGAACTACTTATACTAAATACCCTTTTAAATTTATTTTCTTCATTTCATAGTAAAATCTTTAGGTTCTAAACTAAAGGATAGTAAAGTCTATGCAAAATTATAATTACAATTGTTAGTAAGAAGAAAGCCAAAAATATATAGTCATTGGTAGTTAGCTTTAGCTCCTTCCAGTGACTTCTTTTTTCTTTAAACCCATAACCTCTTAACTCTAAGGCATCAGAAATTTCGTATGTTCTTCTTATAACTTCAACGAACAATGGAATAAGTATAGGAAGAAAAGCTTTTGTTCTTTCAAGTAAATTTCCTTTCTCTAAGTTTAAACCTCTAACTCTTTGAGCGTCGTATACATCTTGGAATTCGTTTGCAATTACTGGAATGAATCGCATTGAAAGCGTGAATGCAAGAGAAAAATCTGAAGGGACGCCCATTTGCTCAAGTGCTCTTCCAAGGTCTTCGGGAGAAGTTGTGTAGAAGAACCATGAAGTTGCTGAGGTTATCAAAATAAAGCGAACTGAAAAAATTACAGCTTGTGCTAGACTTTGTGTAGTTAAGTATTGGCTTATTGCAATTAGGAGTATAAAAAACGTTAATGCTTTAAGAGACCTAAGCCAAAGTTTTATAGACTTGCTCAGCACTAGAATTATGATTTGAATTATCGTTAGAAATGCAATTTCAGTTGGATCCAAAGTTATTATGCCGATGATTGCAACCCCCGCTGAAACAAGCAGCTTAACTCTAGGATCCAAAGCATGAATTATTGTTTCCTTTCTTGAAAATTGGTATGCTTTTATGAAACTCATTGCCATACTTACATTAATCCCTCCGTTAATTCTTCCAAGACTTTTACTACTTTTTGAAAGTCCACGTTGTTCTGAGAAACGACTCTTGATATTAGGCTTGATGTAAACGTATGAGCTAGAATACCCTTAGAAAAAATTTCTTCTTCCTTAAGCAAACTTACTACATCGCCGCTCCACACAAGTTTCCCTTCGTTTATTACTGCCGCCTTATTCGCTACTCTTAGTCCGAAGTCAACATCATGCGTAGCAATTATGAGCGACTTATTTTCTGTTTCTAAGAACTCTCTTATGATGCTTACCATTAAGTTCCTGTATTGAAAGTCAAGGCCTGCTGTAGGTTCATCAACTATTAAAACTTCCGGATCCAATATTATGATGCTTGCTATAGACAGTCTTCTTTTTTCGCCACCACTTAAATCAAATGGACTTTTATCAAGGTACTCAAGCAATCCAAATTTTTTCGCTACCTCTTCAACTTCCTTTTTTATTTCTTCTTCTCGTAGTCCTCGATTCTTTAATCCAAATGAAAGCTCTTCTCTTACAGTTTCAGCAAAGAATTGCTTTTCAGGGTTTTGAAATATCATACTTACCTTTTTTGAAATTTCAAAGACACTTGCTTTGCTGGTGTCGATGTCATCGATCCTAATTTTTCCTTTCGTTGGCTTTAGTAGCCCCATAATTAGCTTTAGTAAAGTTGTCTTACCAGAACCGTTTGGTCCCAAAAGTAGCACTGAATCACCAGGTAAAATAGAGTAGCTTATGTCCTTTAACACGAAGCTGTTCTTCTTATCTTGTTCGTACGAGAAGCTAACGTCTTCTATTGTTATTTTAGCCATTAGGGTTGCTCACCTACTGTTAATTATTTTTTCAAAAAGTAGCTTGTAGTCGTCAACTTGGTAATCGTAAAGCTTTTCTCTGTCATAAATTCCTCCTAGAGTCTTTATTATTAAAAGTTGAAGCGGAATGTTTATTGGGATTTTATTTCTTATACAAAAGTTCATAACGATATCTGGTTTATCATCAATTAAAATTTTTCCTTCATTCATAACTACAATTCTACTTAAAAATTTGAAGAACAAATCTATCTTTTGTTCTATTAAAATGATTGTCAAGTTTAACTCCCTTTTCAACTCATTCAAAAAATAAGCGAACTTGACTGCCGATGATGTATCTAAATAAGAGGTTGGCTCATCAAGTATTAGAATTTTTGGTTTCATGGCAAGGACGGCTGCTATTGCTGCTCTCTGCTGAAGGCCTCCAGATAACTCAAAGGGTGCTTTATGTCTTTCCTTCTGAAGGTTTACAACACTTAAGCTCCATTCTACTCTTTCCTTTATTTCTTTTCTTTCAAGACCAAGATTTTCTGGTCCAAAGGCCACGTCATCTTCAACTGTAAGTGCAAACAATTGATTTTCGGGATTTTGAAGAACCAATCCAACGTTTTGAGCAATTTCATAAATCTTATTCCTTCTAGGATCAAAACCCATTATTGAGATTTCCCCGCTAAGCTCACCAGGATAGCTGTTTGGTATTAGTCCTGTAAGTATCCTTGCTAACGTTGACTTGCCGCTGCCCGAAGGTCCAGTAACTAGAACAAACTCTCCTTCTCTTACCTCAAAGTTTATGGTATCCAGTACGTTTTTCTCGGCGTTTTTGTACTTAAAACTTAGATTTCTGATTCTTATCATTATTTTTCTGCTTTCTTCAGCACTCATTTTTCTTTTTATTCTCTCGCGTGAGATCTTCTTGCTTGGTTTTATTTCTTACGCTAAATTTCTTTAAAGAAAGCATCCACGAAGAGCAACGCGAAAGAATTCAGAATTCTTTTATTCTTAGAGAGTTTTACACAAAGAGTAGAAGGGAGCTTCTTCAAAAACAAAACTACACGAATTCTTTTTTATTTTTATAAGTGGCTGGAGCAGTTTAAAATTTTAAACAAAATTGGCCCCAGTCAAAAAACTAAAAAGCTCGAGGAGAAAGTCAAAAGTTACATAGATTCAGTAAGAAAGCTCCCGACTTTAATGCATTTAGCATAGCTCATAAGCTCATGGGATGAAGCGACATGAGCCTAGTATCAGATAATGCTGGGAAATAAAAAGCTCTACTATACTGAAGGCCACTTTAGAATGGAGCAGCTTTACCTTATCGTCTCTCTTATTTCGTTTTCTAGTTCTTTGGCCTTTTCTTCTAGTTTTTCAAGTTGCTTCTGTAAACCGGATTGTCTCAACTTTAAGAATTCTTGTCTTTCTTTTAGCTCTGTTAGGATTGCGTCTTTTTCTCTTTTTATCATTATTTTTCCCAAGAACTGGTAAACTTCCTTCTGTTCTTCCGAAGTTAAAGCTTCAATTGCCCTTTCTAGTTCCTCAAGTTCGCTTTTTATCCTCTCTATCTGAATCCTAAAGCTCTCTATTCTTTCTTGCATGTCCTGTAGCCTTAGGAGCTTGTTTTGAGCTTGTTCTGGAGCACTCATTATGTTTCCTCTCTACAGAAAAAGAGTTTATAAGTTTAATATTAAAACTATCTTTCCCTATGCTACTTTGGAAATTCTAAGAGTTGCTCTTCCTGTTTTAGTAAACGGTTCGTAGGCACCCCCTGCAAACTTGTAGCCGCACTTTCTACACTGCCAAATGCCTACACTAACCCTTTTCAGAACTCCTGCTTGGCATTTTGGGCAATAGTATTTTGCTCTTCTTCTTAGAATAACTTCTGCGTACCTTCTTCTTAAAGTGAATCCATACTTAACTCCTAGCATTCCCGATATTTTCTTGGTCATTTCCTTTCTGCCCTCCCAACATAAGACTACTTATTTCTTTCGCTTTCTTCCATCCAAGTTCCATCATTTCAATTACTTGCGTAGGTGAAATTAAGCCCTGTTCGTTCTTCATAACTGCGCATATATTTCCAGCCTGCGTATAAGTAAAAGTTAGAAAAGTATCGCATGTTTGTTCTTCCTCTAAGTTTGGATCCACAAAATATTTATTATTTATTATTCCAAAGGTTACGGAAACCGGAAAGTCATTTAGTTTTAGATTTTCAACGCTCCCAGTTTCCATAAGCTTTCCATTTTCGTCTACTCCGTACTTTCTAATTTTTGTATTCTCTAGAGCTTTTGCAGCTGCAAGAACTGATGCGTCTATTAAGTTTCCTCCGTAATCCAGCACGTATACGTCTACGTAAACTACGTAGCAAACCTTTCCAGGAACTATTACCAGTGACTTTAGGTCGATCATATTTGATTCTCTTATGCTTCTGTCAACATACCTCGCCAGCGCTATTGCTCTCTCATCAGGTGGTCCGGGCTCAAAAGTTTGCGAGGCTAGGGGAAGAAGTTCTGCGTTAACAACTAAAACTCCTTGGTCCGGAGTATCTCCAAAAGGTTGCCCTAGTTCAACTTTTACTCCAACGAGAACCATAGTCTCACCTAAGCTAACCAGTGCCGATCCATCTGCTTTTTCAATTATTCCTGTTTGATAGCTTATTTTTCTGTATTCGTCTAACTTTCTTTTATCTATTCTTATTCCATTAGATAATAGCTCAAGCATCTCTTTTTGAAGGATTTTTGATACAACAGGTTTTTCTCTCGTTATGGACAACTACCTTTTCACCTCCTCTCTCTTAATGTACTTTGTCTTCAACGCGTTAACTTGCAGTTGGTAAACTTTCATCGCACTGTTTATTGCCTTTGAAAGTGCTTGCTTAAATTCTTCTTGAGTCATTAATCCGTCCATTTGTAGCAACGATATCTTATTTAATGTAGGAATATATGCAACAGGCATGTCTGCTTCTCCTTCTTTGTCTTCAATATCGTTTAAGTCACAAACAATTTTTCCATCTACTTTTCCCACAGCACAACCTGCGGTTATCCCTTTCATTGGAATTCCTGCGTCTGCAAGTGCTAGCGCTGCTGCAGTAACTCCTGCTACTCTAGTGCCAGCGTCTGCTTGTAGTACTTCAACGAATATGTCTATTACTGTTCTTGGAAATAACTCTGTTAGCACCACCGACTCTAGAGCATTTCTAATTACCATTGAAAGCTCAATTTCTCTTCTGGTTGGTGCTGGTGACTTTCTTTCTTCAGTTGAAAAAGGAGCCATCCTATATCTCACCCTTAGTATTGCCCTGTCTGGAAGCTCTGTATGCTTTGGATGAACTTCACTAGGCCCAAAAACTGCAGCTAAAATTTTATTTTTTCCTTGTTCGTATAAAACTGAGCCATTCGCATGTGCTAGATAACCTAAAGTTATCTTTATTGGTCTGAGGTCGTCTATTCCTCTTCCGTCTGTTCTTATACCTTGTTCATTGATCAGTTGTCTTTTCGTGCTCATTTTCTTCACCCTCCTTTAAAATTTCTGTAACTCTATCTGCTAAATCAGGTAAGTGCGCTTCTCTTTCGATTAACCTAATCGCCTTAATAACTTTGTCCTTTGCTCTGATGCTTTGCGTTTCAATCAATATTATTCCATTTTGTCCAACTGTAATCTTTGTGTTTGTGAGTTGTTCTATCTTCTGCAGCATACTTCCCTTTTTACCGATAAGCTTTGCAATTTTTGATGGATTTACAGAGGTTATAAAACCTTTCTCTATAATTCCAAGTCCTTCTCCTCTAATCGTTATCACTGGATCCTGTGTCCTATCAAAGAGTGTTATCCTTGCCTTTAAGACGGTTCCTATACCCATTTTCTTCAAGGTGTTATCTTTTGTGGGATCAAACCTTCTACCGAAAACGTCTACGGCTGGGAGTACTGCAACGTAGGGAGAAAAAATGTTTACTTTCCACATGTTGTAGTACACTTCGCTGACCACGCCTATTACTAAGTCATGAATCTTTGGTACATAGAAACCTTTTAGAGCTATAACTCTTACAGTATTTCCCTTAGTCTGAGGTATGCCTACCTTTGTTGCAATTATCGAGTTGTCCAACTTTATCGTATTTTCCCCCGCTCTATAATAACCCGAAGTTAATATTTCTCCGGGTACAACAATTGGTTTTTCACTCATATGTTTTTATTTCTCCTCCAACTTTCCATTCCTTACTTTAAGGAAAGGTTCTTTTTATTCTTTTGCTACTTAAAGTTTAGACACTTCATTTATAATATAAAATGTACTTCAGGTAGCAGTGGTGCTTCTCTCATTGAAAAGCTACTGTTTAATTTTATGTTTTATAACCTTCTTCGAAGTGAAATTGTTAGGAGTCTTGAGAATCTATACTATTGGTCACAGCACTAGAACGCTTGAAGAGTTCTTAGAAACTTTAAAGCATTATAACGTTGAACTTATAATCGATGTGAGAAAATTTCCTTGGTTCAATAAAGAAGTGCTTGAAAAAGAAACACAAAAAATTCACGTCTTGTACGTTCATTTCCCAGAGCTAGGTGGGTTTAGAGAAGAAGGCTATGAACAATTTGCGAAAAGTGAAGATTTTATCAAAGCAGTAGATAAACTCATAGAAGTAATGGATAACAAAGTAAGTAGCAATATTGTGCTCTGAATTTTTGGTGGCGGTGCCATAGGAAGTATATTGCAAATGCATTAGCTAAGAAGGGCATCAAAGTAATTCATATTTTTGACAAACGAAGGACAAGCCTCGCCCTTAGAAGGGGCGGGGTAAAGTTTTAAGCTATTGTTTGCTTCTTGTTTCCTGTGCGGGGAAGCCCATGAAGGTGGG
>JBAMLO010000048.1:0-23593 GCA_039793485.1 Nitrososphaera sp.
GAGCAAAGTCCTCCTTAGTTAAATAAGGAGAGTGCCAAGCTTATTTCGTTAGACAGAAAGGAAAAGGCACTAGATGCTATTAAGCGCATTCTTTCCATAAACAAGATGGGACAATTGGTTACATTAGGCAACTCGTAATACTTGAAGAAGTTTCAACTTATGATGAAGTACAATAGTTCTGCAATGATATTTTAATTTTTTGAAGTAAGAATTCTTCTCTATAAAAGTGAGTAAAAGTTACAATGGGGATTCAATTAACTCTTGAAGAAGAGAGAAAGATATACAGTAAATACATGCTCGAAGGTTGAATTGGCAATACAAAGAACATTTTGCAACAGTCATAAGACAATCATTAGCGTTGTAGTTTCTATTGTTCACCTTAGCTTCTCTCTGCTTTCTCGTGTAATAAAAATAGTTCTCACATTAGTTTCAGGAAAATACTGCTCGTAAATCTCGCCAGTGGCACCTCTCATGATTTCCTTTATGAGGAGAGAACAAAGCAAAGTAGCTCCGTGGAGATCGAGTTTATGAAGCGAACTAAACACTTCCGAACACTGAATGGGAGACTAGACGTAAAGCTTACTCTAAATGCTGAAACATAACAAGCTTTCAACAAAAACAGAACAGAAGGGACTAGCGAAGCCTAAATAATAGAAGAAAAAGCTAAAAATTTGAAACTAACAGAGAGTGAAAGACTGTCAACTTAAGACTACATCACTTTTTGTTCATTACTTTTCAACGGGAACTTAGATTCCAGCGTAAGAACTGAAGTTTCCATTCAAGAAACAAAATTAACCTACTTTAAAATTTTCTATTGTCGGTCAGGCTAAAGCGTTCTTGACTAGGAACTAGCAGTCCTTAAGTCTTAAGTTGGCGGTCTCCTCAAGTGAAAAAAGTTTATTAAAACCTTTATCCAAAAGACTGCTGTTTGTGGGCCGGTAGCTCAAAGGTAGAGCACTCGACTTGCACTCGAGAGGTTGAGGGTTCGAGTCCCTCCCGGTCCATTTTTAGTTCAGTAAAAATTGGAAGCTTAAAAGCTATTTTATTACTTGGTGTTTTATTGAAAAAGCTGTTTTCTAATCGGATGGAGAATCTTTATTTACCCCCTTTCTAAAATTGAGAGTACGTAAACAAATGCCAGGAAAAGCAAGAATAAAGCTCTCTAGTACAAACCTCGAGAGTCTAAGAACATTAGAAAATGAGATACTTAGCGTCATAAAGGAGGCTAACGCAAGTTTTTCTGGGCCTATTCCCTTGCCAACAAAAGTTCTTAAAGTAGTTACTCAGAAGAATCCAAGTGGGGAAGGAACGATAACATGGGATAAGTTTGAAATGAGAATTCACAGAAGGGTTTTTTATGTTGATGCAAGCGATAAGGTCTTAAGGTCTTTGTTGCGAGTGAGGCTTCCAGAGGATGTGAAAGTTGCTATAGACCTCTTTTAGCATTATCATACAAAAAATTTTTATCCTTCAAAACCTAAACTTTAATTAAAATCTTGGGCATCGATGAGCTAAAGGTAATACTTCCAGTTGGAGGTGAAGCCAAAAGGTTACAACCACTAACAGCCTTTGTTTCAAAAGCATGCGTTAGGCTGTTGAACCGTCCAATAGTCGAGTTTTCTATGGAAAGTCTGGCTAAGCAGGGTGTAAGAACTTTTATTTTTGGAGTAAAAGGTTACACGAACTACAAATCTTTGTACGACTACTTTAAAGAAGGGATAGGCTTTTCTGCGAGGCACAGCATTTCACCAAGGGTTCACATAAAGTACCAGCCAAATATTCTTGACGTTGGAAGTGCTGACTCTGTTAGAATAAACTTTGAGTACTATAAAATTAAGGACCCTGTTTTTGGTGTCCAAGGCGACAATATCTTTGACATAAGGCTGAAGGAAATGGTTGAGTTTCATAAGAGCAAGAATGCATTAATGACGTTAGCTTTAGCTAGCGTTGAAAAACCTGAAGAATATGGACTTGTTAACCTAGACAATGACCAGAGAATAAAAAGTTTTGTAGAAAAGCCAAAAGAGGTGAGGCATGAAGGCAGCAAGCTAGTAAATTCTGGCCTTTATTTAATGTCTCCTGAAATAAAAGAGGTTTTTAAGAAAGACGAAGTTAAGAGAATGATCTATGAGAACAAACGGCTAGACTTTGGTATGGACTTAATTCCTTACTTAGTTGAGAACGACTATCCTGTTTATGGCTACTTCTTGGATGCTGCATGGTTTGATATTGGTACGCCTCAAAGATACCTTGACGCTATGGTAAAAATTCTCTACGGAAAGTTGAAGACTGTAGACGAGTTCGAGGTTAGAATAGATGACGAAAAACCAATATTTGTCCAAGGTCAAAGCGTTGAGTCTGTAGCGAAAAGGGAAGAAATAAAGACTCTCTACAAAAAGGGAAAGATCACAATAAATGGTGCCGCGCTAATAGGGCGGCATACTTTAATCGAAGAAAATGTTTCAATAACTGATTCAAACATAGATAACTTTTCAGTTGTGAGAAGAAACTCCGTTATTGAACACTCTGCTATACTGGACAGAAATTTCTTAGAGGAGGGTACTTTAGTAAGTAACAGCATAGTTGGAAGACATTGCTATATCAAGTCAAGTTCTTCAAACCGTACTAAGATACATGGCCTTTCGGTGGTGGGCGACAATGTAACTATAGGTGAAGGCTGCGAAATAGTAGCAAGTAGAATCTGGCCGAATCTCTCTATTCCGAAGGGTGTTAGAATAATAAATAATGTGATAAGAACTCAAGAAGAAGTAAACGCTCTAGTTAAGGAAAATACTTAAAACCCCTCTTTTTAGAAGGTTCTCGAAATGCTAAAGCAGAAGTACTTTGTAACTTTATTTTTATTCGTGATCTTATTGTTTAGCCTTACTGGTCAGGTGAATTCTCAACAAAGCGCATCAAAAGCTACAGTGGTTTATCTGTTTAAAATATTTGATACCGGTAATGTAAATTCAACTTTCATAATAGAAGACCCTTCTTATGGAAGAAATTCTTTATGGGTATTAGTACCAAAAAATGATACTTATCAGGTTTTTAAACTGAAGGAGGGCCAAATAGTTAACAAGACAATTTCTCAAGCTTTTACCAGTAGCGGCGCTCCATATGCTTTTTATGACAACCTTTCGTTAGTCTACGAGGGTCCACTTTATCTTGAAATAACGTGGAACCTATCCTATGGTGCTTTAATTGTTGAACCAAATGCCTTATTTTTTTCTCCTGCAATTGGCTTTTCCAGAAACCTAAAGGCAACAGCAATAGTTGATCTCCCAAACATAACAAAGGGAGTAAAAGAATACTACCCCACACCAGTAAAAAGGAATGGCAATGAGTTTTACTTCGAGCCTTCTTCCGACGAGAGAATTGGCATAGCTTTTACTGTTGGTGGAAATCCAGATCAAATAAACATAAGTTATGGGTCGTTCGTGTTTAAAGTTCCAAGAAGGTACAAGAACATCGCAGAAAGGATTTTAAACTTTTATGTAAACCTCTCTTCAAAATTTAATAAAATTTTCAATAAAAATTTATCAAGCGTGGAAGTAAATTTCTTTGTACCTAACTCATTAAACGATATCTCTTTGGGAGGATTTGTTCCGATAGAGTCTGCAGTAAAACTTGGTAACATTAACTTAAACATATTCTATATCAGAACAAAAAGTGGTTACTTTGAAGCTATTGCTGCGCATGAACTTATTCACTATTATGCTTTCGAGGCGGGGATTTCTCCAAAGGTTCTTTGGTTCCATGAAGGTTTGGCTAACTATATTGGAATTTCTGTTGCAAAACAGCTTGGAAGTGGAGCTTATTCCATTGAGGAAGATTTAATCAACACAGCAAGTGAATTAAATAATAATTTAATTTTCGTCTTTAACTGGACTCCAGATCACATTCAGCAAAACAGGACTCTTTTTGAGTACTATGCAGCATCTTACTGTTTAGTTAAGTCTCTTCTTAACAACTTTTCATCTCCATCAGACAACCTATTCAAAGGGGAGAATTTCTTATCAAAGTTTTTTTACCTAGTTACTAAAAGTAATGTATCAATATCTTCGAATGATCAATTACTAAGGTACCTCTACGTTGCAAGCAACTACTCAAACACGTTTATTGTTTTTTTCTTAAAGTATGGTTTTGTCTACAATATTTCCGATTATTTTGCATTCACAAAGTTAAACCTTCCTTCGTTCTTCGCACCTTTGCTTAAAAAGTTAGAAAACTCTTCTTCAAGCTCATATTATCTAATTGAAAATATCGACCCCTTAGAGGCTGAACGGTTCATAAAGGAAGTGTCTGCTCTCATAAACAACTTTGAAAAGTTCCCACTAATTTTGTTTTTCTTTACGTTTTCCATTTTGGTAACGGCTGTAGCGGAGATTAACGAGGAGAAAGAACATTAGGCTCACGTTATTTCCTCTCAAATTAGGCTCTATTCGTGTAGCCTAAAATGTTTGCTTGTTTGGTTTTGGGGCGGCCTTTTCTATTTTTGGTGGAAAAATTAAGCAAAACAATTTTAAAGCCTAAAAACTAAGCAAATTAAGGTATAGTCTGACAGTTGAGTCGTTTAAACGTGCTCCTGAAGAATATGTGCCCAAATTGTGGAGGCGATATTTCTTCAGAAAGGTTACTGACAGTAGGAGTTTGTGAATCTTGCCTTCCCAGTGAAGTTACAGATAAGAGAACTGTAATTAAGTTATTGGAAGAAAGAAATAACTTAAATGGGTATAAGGAGCTTGCAAAACTATATAAAGATCTTGCAAGTTTTAGCAATATTTTCCTAGAAGCCACTAAAAGACAAATGTGGAGTATGCAAGAAGTTTGGGCTAAAAGATTTTTAAAGAACGATAGTTTTTCCATAGTCGCGCCAACAGGTTCTGGCAAAACTGTCTTCGGATGTGTTGCCTGCATTTTTGAAGCTCTTAGAGGAAATAAAGCATACTTCATAGTTCCTACAAGTCTTCTTGCTGAACAAGTTTTCCAAAAAATGGAGAGCTTTGCAAGAAATGTGACATCAAAAGACATAAAGATTGTTTCTTACTATTCCGGCATGAAAGACAAAGAAGCTTCCCTGGAAAAGATTAAAAAAGGTGACTTTAACATACTTATAACTACCAATAGATTCCTTTCAGCAAATTTTGATCTTCTCTCTAAAATTAATTTCTCATTAATTTTTATCGATGATATTGGCTCTTTTTTAAAAACATCTAAGAATGTTGATCTAATATTAAAACTAATAGGGTTCAGCGACGAACTCATTACGAGTGCACTTAATCTTATCAATTCTAAAAAAGGTAGCTTATTGAAAGAAAGAGAAAAACTCAGGGAAACTGTTCTTGAAGTAAGAAGCTCTGGTAGAGTTGGAAAGATTATAGTTTCCGGAGCTACAATAAGAGCAAAGAGAACAAAAAGAGCCAAATTGTTTAGCTTTCTTTTAGGGTTTGAAGAATCTTATGTTCCAACGTTCGTGAGAAATGTAGAAGATATATTTGTTCAACCTACAGAGGCAATTGAAGAAAGTGCACTAAAGCTTGTAAAGAAGTTGGGATCTGGTGGTCTCGTTTTTGTACCATCAGAGAAGGGTATTTCTTATGCTTCTCAGTTGCATAAAAAATTAGTCGAAAACGGAGTACGCTCCTTCTTGTTTGACAGAATGCGCCCTGGAATACTGAGTAAGTTTGTTTCAGGTGAGTACGACGTTTTAGTTGGTGTGGCCAGCAGTAGGAGTCCCTTAGCAAGAGGCATAGATCTTCCTGAAACAATACGTTATGCTTTGTTTGTAGGGGTGCCCCGCATAGAGATTCCATTGTCAACTAGTACGTTCAACCCTAGGTACTTAATAATAATACTAAAAAATATAAGGGATCTCATAGAATCTGAAGAACTAAGGTTAAAAGCAGACTATTACGCGTCTCATCTTAAGAGATTTCTTACGATTACTCACGACCAAATAGAACTTTTATCTCACTACGAGGATCTAGAAGTAAAAAATATTTTAAACAGCGACGGTTTCCTCAGATCTGCGTTAAGTTCTATCTTAGAAGCACAGAAATTTCTTAAAGATTTAATGAAAAATGAGAAAATATTAGAGAAGATAAAAGAGAGCAAGGAACTGACTCTTAAAGAAAAAGAAAGCTCTCTTTATCTTATAGTACCTGACCCCGAAGGCTACATACAGGCAAGTGGAAGAACTTCTAGACTTTATTCTGGTGGAGTGAGCAAGGGCATAGCAGTAACAATAGTTGATGATGAAAAGGCATGGAATTCCATGAGGAAGCGTGCAAGGTGGTATGTCGAAGAAATAGTTTGGAAAAATCTTAGCGAAATTAACCTTGAACTTTTAATAAAACAAGTTGACGAAGATAGAGAGAAAATAAGAGCAATAAATAAAGGAGAAATTGCTCCTGAAGTAAGTAAAGAATTCATAAAGTCTGCTTTATTCATAGTAGAGTCCCCAAATAAGGCGAGAACTATAGCAAGAATGTTCGGCAAACCTGCGAAAAGAGTTATCGGAGGTCTTACGTTCTATGAAACGGCAACAGCTAAGTATATTCTAACAGTAGTAGCTACTGGCGGCCACTTATTTGAGTTAATAACTCATGAGCTTGTTGGTTTTCATGGCATAATTGTAAAGGATAACCAGTATACTGCAGTATATGGTCCAATAAGTAAGTGTATGAAGTGTGGTGAACAGTTTGTTTCTTCTTCTAGTAAATGCCCAGTGTGTGGTTCAACTAACATAATGTCTAAAAAGTCAATCATTAATGCAATAAGGCAAGTAGCAACAGAAGCCAATTTAATTCTCATAGGCACTGATCCCGATATCGAAGGTGAAAAAATAGCATGGGACTTGAAAGCCGTAATTTTTCCGTTTAACGATTCAATATATAGAGTCAGGTTCCATGAGGTTACTAGAAGAGGCATAGGAGAAAGTTTGTTAAGAGCTGAAGATATTAATTTAAATCTCGTGAAGGCTCAGTTAGTCAGAAGAATAGAAGATAGATGGGTTGGTTTTGAACTAAGTAGGAGGCTTTGGGCTCACTTTAATAATCAAAGTTTAAGTGCTGGAAGGGTTCAAACACCTGTGCTGGGTTGGATAATAAAGAGGTGGCAAGATCACAAGAAAAGGCAGTATGTATTCAGAATCTTTCTACCAAACAATGTTTCCTTCTCAATAATTAAGACAAAAGATTCCATTAAAAATGTAAAGGATTACATAAACAATCTGTATAACGCCTGGAGAGTTGAAGATCTTGGTAGCTACAAAGAAACGCTTTCTCCCCTTCCTCCATATACGACAAGTGATTTAATAAGAGATGCCAGTAGGCTTCTAGGCTTTAGCGCTGAAAAAACAATGGCTGTAGCCCAACAATTATTCGAGCTTGGCCTAATCACTTATCACAGGACTGATTCTACAAGAGTTTCCTCCTATGGCATTAAGGTAGCTAAGGACCTCATAGAAGATTTGTATTCGTCTGACGTTTTCCAAGCTAGAAGCTGGGAAGTAACAGGTCCAGGCATACAGGCCGCGCATGAGTGTATAAGACCCACAAGAGCTATTGATTCTAAGACGCTACAAAATCTAGTAAGAACTGGAACTTATCGCTTTCCAATAAAGTTAACAAACGATCATTTCAAACTTTACCAAATTATACTTAAGCGATTCATAGCAAGTCAGATGAAAAATGCAGTTATACTAAAACAAAAAATTAAAGTTGTGAACGACGCAACGGAAGAAAAAGTAGAACTTTCAATTAACACTAAAGTTCTAGAGCCGGGATACACTTTAGTAACAGGCATCCATGTTTTACAACCAATTAGTGCAGGACTATTTAAGCCAAGTAAAGTTGAAAAGCATCTGGTGCCTTCCACTTCTCTTTTTACTCAGGGAGAGATTGTTGAGGAAATGAAGAAAAATGGAATAGGTCGGCCTTCGACCTATGCTAAGATAGTAGATACTTTACTGAAAGAAGGGTATATACGCGATTACAATGGTAGACTAATCCCAACAAAAAAAGGCATTTCTGTTTTTTCATTTCTTAAAGAAAATTATGGTGCTTTTGTCTCAGAAGAACTAACCAGAAAGCTCGAGGAGACTCTGGATAAAATAACGAATAATGAAGTGAATTACATGGAAGTTATTGACTCTTTGTACAGCGAGATAAAAGCTCTTCCTCTTTAAGTCTTTCGGAACTAAAATATTTTACGACCAAAACTATCGACTGAACGGCGTAAACCTTTTAATCTAGCGTTCGTTAAAAATCCAATCGCAGAAGTTGGTTACTAACTTACCCCCTCAGGCTCAAGCTCAATACAAAAGAGTAGCGAGTTCAAAAACGAAGAAAGAAAAACTTGAAAACCTTAAAATTTTTTTATCTATGATACCTGAACATAAAGGAACAGAAAAATTAAGAGCTCAGGTAAAGAAACAAATCTCAAAGCTCGAAAAAGAAATAGAAGAGGAAAAAGAAAGGAAAAAGCGAATAAGTCAAAGAAAGGCTTCGATTGAGATTGAGAAATCCAGCAATAGTTTAGTTTTTCCTTTACTCTATCTTAGTCAAGAAACTTTGAGTAAAGTTATGCTTAGCTTCAATGAAAAGCTAGACTTATGGACTTTTTTAAGTAAGCCCGTAACCGCAGAAGTCGAAAAAGTTAAGCTAATCATAGTTCCTATCCCACTACAACTTGTTCAGGAATCAATTTATCTCGAAGTATTAGCGCAGGCTGATTTAATCTTCCTTCTAATCTCTAGTCAAGATGAAACGAAGGATTTTTTTGAAGCAATAAACTTTTTAAGGTCTCGTAACTTTTATCTGTTAAATAAAGAGTCAGAGGCTGTTGTTGTAAAATCCAGTATAAAGGGAGTTCTCCTTGAGGGAAAATCCAGATTTGTTGAAGATATTGAGGAAGCAAAGAAAAACCTGCTAGGGACAAAAATCGAAGGAGTAACCATTAAGTTGCAGGAACTTACAACAAGTTATGCGTTAGAAGCATCTGTTAAGCCAAACTCGAAAAAATTAAGCTATTTGATAGTCGTTGATGATAAAGCTTATGAAAGTTGTGATGCAATAAGAAACGAGTTCGCAGAAAAAATATCTTATCCCATTGTTATGAGGCTGGAAGAATTGGATGAAAAAAGCGTATTTTTAGAAAGAATTCTCTCTATATGTGAAAAAATAAGAGTTTTTACAAAAGAACCAAGAGAAAAAGAGTATTCTAATGAACCAATACTTCTACCAAGGGATTCTTCTGTACTAGATTTAGCACGTAAGATACATAAGGAGTTAGCTGAAAACTTCAAGTATGCCCTCGTAATACGAGGAAGGGATCAGCGAAAAGTAATAAAGGTTGGAAAAGATTTTAAATTAAACGATGGAGATGTTGTTGAAATACACTCACGTTGATAAAGACGAATTTCGTCTTACAAGAGTAGGTAGTTATGAGTTACTTCTACACTCTTCTGTTTACCCTCCATCTGAAGACACATTCTTTATTTTTGATGCCCTAGACTTTTTCTTCAATTCGTTAAAATTTGAAGTTGTGGCAGAACCTTGTACCGGTAGTGGGCTTGTATCGATAAAGATAGCCTCGCTTGGAGCTAATTTGTTGGCTTCAGACCTTAACTTTTTGGCTTGTTATGTTACTAAAGAAAATTTAAAAAAGAACACATTGTACTACAACGTAGACGTTGTTTGTGGTAACGTTCTGGATTTTGTTAGGAAAGAAAGCTTATCCTATGTGGTTTGTAATCCCCCGTACCTTCCAGAAGAAAGAAAGGATCTAGACCGCTTTTTATGGTGGAATGGTGGTAAAAGTGGAATCGAACTTATAGAAAAATTAATTGCTTCAGCAAAAAATGCATTAAAACGGGGTGGGGGCCTTTTATTTCTAGCTTCGAACTTAACAAATCTAACTCAAATAAAGAACCTTCTAGTTGAAAACGGCTTCTCGCTGAAGCAAACAATAACGAAGGACTTAGGCGAAGAACAACTTATTATTTTTTACTCCATCAAAGAAAGTTAGAATCTAACAACCTTCGAAATCCCTAAAAATTCTTCTGGTGTTAACTGAAAAACCCTTTTTTCCATTATTTCTTGAAAACTTTTGGTCACTTCTTCTTTGTTCTTAATGTTTGAAAATCTAATTGCTTTCTTAAGTAACTTTAGTCTGTACTTAAATAATTCCTTTAGCGTATACTCTAGGGCACGAAAGTCTATACTCTCAAAAGCTTTATTCTTTGGAATTATTCTTACCAGTGCTATATCTACTTTTGGGGGAGGAAAAAAACTTAACCGATTTATGGTTTTTATTATACTCACTTCTGCAAAGAAATAAGAAATAACAGAAAGTCTTCCGTAGCTCTGCGTTCCTGGTTTAGCTACAAGTCTACTTGCGAATTCCTTCTGGAATGTTAAGATAGCAATGCGTGGGTGTTCTCGTAATACTTTTAAAAAAATTTTAGAAGAAATTGAAAATGGTGGATTTGAAACATTTACTTGATGACTCGGTGTTTGGCTTTTTAGGTAATCTTCGTTCATTAAGACTACGTTGCTTCTATTCTTAAATTTATTTAACAAAAAGTCAAAAAGTTTCTTGTCCGGTTCGTATATATAAAGTTTTTTTGGATTAAACTCAAGTATTTTTTCGGAGAGGAACCCCATTCCACCTCCAATTTCTACTACTTCATCTTCGTTAGTTATTTGAGCTTCTTTTGACATTAATTCCAGAAGTTTCTCATCTAAGGCAAAATTCTGCCCCCTCCTTTTGTTCGGCTTAACTTTTATCTTTCTTAGTATTCGCAGAATTTCTAATTTATCCAACTTGCTTTTTTCACATTATCCTTATCTCACGAAAAGCTTATACTTCTGTTTTGTTGAAAGTTCTTCTTTAATTCTTTCCGCTATTATTTCCTTTATGTTGTTTATTCCCGTCCTTTCCTCAAATTCTTCAAATGACTTAAACGCACTTTTTTCTCTTTCCTCTATTATCTTTTTTGTGATGTTTTTTCCAATTCCGGAGAGTAGTTCGTAGCTATGTAGCTTAGGTGTTATTAACCCCATTGAATTTATTATCCCTATGAATCTCTGTTCATTTAATTCTATAATCCTTATCAGTACTTGTTTTAAGTTGTCTTTTGCTTCCATCGTTAGGTCCTCGTAGTAAATTCTAGAAAGAACGGCAACTGTTCGTTGTTCTTCTCTTGAAAAAAGTGGTACTCTTTGTCCTATAGCAAGCCTTTTCCCTCCGAAAACCTGAAGCTCCAAAAGGAAGAAATACTCTTCCCCTACCGCCTGCGCATATGGAATCGGTTCTTTTCTCCAAAATCGTTTTGGTATTCCTCTATCCATGTAATCCAAAATCCAAGCAAAGTTCTCTCTTTGTCTTCTCTCCATTTTTACCTCACTTTTTCCTTAACCAAAAACAGGGTGGGGTAATATCTTTACAGAATATGAAAATATTAAAAACAAAGGGCAATATTTTTTAAAGTACCTTCCTAAGCAAACTAAGGTCAAAGTTCTCAAAGGCTCACATGGCTTTTTAAGGTACATCTCTACATCTTACTACTTATAATCTCATGGGTTTCTTTAAAAACTTTAGCTTCTTGTTTCTCCTTGCGTGCTCTTGTTAACGTTTTCTTAGAGAAACTTTTCTTGAAAGGCTTTAAATAGTCAATGTTCTAAAGTTTTAAATTTAAGGCCTAATTTAAAGTTTAAATACTAAGCTGTAAAACTGAGTTGCTAGAAACAATGTCAAAAGTTCTTGACGTAGTGTATTTCATTGATCGCCTCCTAGATTATGTAGTAGATAAGTTTAGTCAGTGGGTAAGTTCAGAGTCCCTTAGGTTAAAAGAGCTCCTTTACATTGTTCTTATAGCTTTTGTTTCTCTTCTGCTTGCAGGAGTTCCATATGTTTTAGTTTATCGTCCTCCGCTGGTTTTTCCAGCTTCTAATGCTATGGGGCTAACTTTCGTCGATCCTGATAGGTATGGAGAAGGTGTTTTTGAATGTTTTATTATTGCTACTCTTTACTTTTCTGGTCTTTATGGCATGAAACTTTTATATGAGAGACTTGACAAAATAACTCCTTCGAACAAGTCAGAAATTGCCTTAATACTTGTAACTGTAATTCTCGTTATTGGTATGCTTTACTTAGTGGGCACATGGAAATAAGTGCTTTGCACTTTTACCAAGGAACTCTTTTCACCTTAAGCATATACCCCACAACATTGGTAAATAAATGAATCAAAGGAACTGTAAACAGGAATGCTATCATTGTATAAACATCTAACTGACTTATTGGATAAGAAAACATAAGAGCTCCAAAAACAAAATCATATTGATCAAGTAATGGAAATGGCTGGCCTGGTTTTATTTTCATCCTTCTTTTAATAAACGCTCCAATTAAGTCTCCAATTAGGGCTCCAAAGGATAATGCTATACTCAGCGCCACACTTCTGTTGATCAATACTCCAATTAGAAATCCCACCGTTCCTCCTCCAATAAAGCCTCCTATTGTTTTGTTTTTACCAAAAATTGGCTCAGAATCTATGAATTTCTTTCCAAAATCTATTGGATGAATTCCTTTGAAGATAACAGCACTAGCGTTTGCAACTAAAGCTGGAGCCATAAACGTATATCCCTTTATTAAAGCCATGACTAACGTGTAAAAGTTTATTCCCATCATTGTTTCATACCTCTGGTTCTATTTCTATTTTTCCTTCATTCTCTTTAAAAACCAACCTAAACTTATTGCTATTACCCTCGTAAAGAAAGTTTAAATGAACTTCTTTTTCTTTATTAACTTCAACCTCAATTATTGTGTCTGGCCAAATTCTAAGTAAATTTCTCAGCGTGGACTGATCAATTTTTGACGTACTCTGCTCCATAGTAGTATAAGATTCAAAAACAGTTAAATTGTTTTTCTTGGAGATCTCTTTTAAGAAAGCTCTTTCCCATAAAAACATTTTGGTGCTATTTCTAAACTTTTCTTCATCCATGGCCTCTTTAGATATGTTGTAGTAGTAGTTCTCGGAAGGTTCATCAAAAAGCAGAAATTCAATTCTGTTGCGTGCTAAAAAGAATGGTAACTTTTTAAAGAATGCAAGTTCTTGGTTAAAATCAGTTAGTGGAACTACTAGTAGTTTTGAAAGTTGTTCTTTAGTATTTAAAAATTTTTCCATCAGTATTTCAATTGGAATTGTTCTCTTCGAAGTTATCACAATTCCTTTCCTTTCCTTCTTTAGTTCGCTGGAAACGAAGTAGAATGCAACCAAAGTCTTATAGTATTGAAACTTGCTTAAGATCGCTATGTAACCCGAATCTTTCGGTATCAGCCTGTTTTTCTCAAGCTCTTCTTTATCCAGCAGTGTAGCGGCCAAACTTTAAGGGTACTTAAAAATTGGTCGTTAAAAATGTTTTCAACTTTCCTTTAAAATTAAATGTTGAAGTCAATAGAAGAAATCTTTCCTTATAAGCCGCATCAGGGTCAAATTAGTATTGCCCAAGCTGTTCTTGAGGCTTCCTTAAATGGTGAACATCTAATTGTTAATGCTCCTACTGGCTTTGGAAAAACAATTTCTGTCTTATCGGGCCTTTTCGTTGCTCTAAAGCTTAATGACGCTAGCGTATTTTATTTAGTTAGAACGCACAGAGAAGCCGAAGAAGTAGTAAAAGAGTCGAGAAAATTAGCTAAAACATCTGAGCCTAACTTTACTGTACTTGAGATAAGGGGGAAACAAAGTCTTTGTCTCAGAAGCGAAGAAGTACCGCCTTCAATCAGTTTAGAGACCTTCTGTAAGCTTAACAAGAACAGTTGTCCTTTGTTTATAAGATTGCCAAATTTTAATCCAAGACTTGAAGGAGTAGTAAGCAGTAAGGACCTTTTAAGTTTAGGGAAAAAATTTGGTGTATGCCCATATTTTCTTGCAAGGAAGTTGATTAGGTTCGCAAAAATTATTGTTCTGCCGTATCCCTATATGTTTAACTGGAAGTTAAGAAGTGAATTGTTAAGCTTAGTGCCTCATGAAGAGAAAACGGGGTTGGTGGTAGATGAGTGTGTATCCGGAGACTCTTTAGTTGAAACGAGTGATGGTCTTCTTGCCGCTAGGCACCTTTATCATAATATCTTTGAAGCCCGCAAGCCTATAGCACTAACTTCTATAAATTTAGATAAAGACAAGGCTATATCTTTTAGTAAAGTTTATGCTACATATGTTACATTTAGCGAAGGAATTAAAATTAAGCTAAAAAATTCTCATGAACTAACCGTAACTCCAAGTACGAAATTTTTTGCTAAGCGTGGACACAGCGAAGGGTGGCTGCGAGCTAAGTCGTTATCACCTGGCTGGAGGATTTTAGTGAAAGACGAGCGTGATAACTTATTTTTTGAAGAAGTAGAGGGCATCAAGTTTGGAAACACTGAAATATTTTTTGATTTTTCGGTTATTCCTTATCACAATTTTTTTGCTAACGGTATACTGGTTCATAATTCTCACAACTTCCCATACTCAGTGTATAGTGAACAGACGAGAAAAATAAAGCTAAGTGAGCTAAAGGAACTACTACTTTTCTCCAGAAGATATAGACTTAAGGCACTAGAAAAGATTGTCTTCTTATTTTTAAAAGCTTCAGGACAAGTGATTGAAAGCAATGAAGTTACTCTAGAAACCTTCCTTTGCCTCGTTAAAAAAGAACTTTCCGAAATAAGTCTTACTGCGCTCCTCTCCTTAGCAACGGAGGATTTAAAAAAACTTGAGAAACTTGTCATAAAGAACAAATTACCGATAGACGAATCATTAAGAAACTTTATTGAGTTGTTAGCGTTCATAAATTCCAAACGAACAAAAAAGTTGTTTGTTCAGTTTGACGACGAAGAAGATTCTATTAGCGTAGTGAAATCAGAAGTAACAGAAGAAGCAAGAAAACTTATCAACAGTTTTGATTTTTCCGTACATTTATCAGGAACTCTCGAGTGGTTTGACGACTACGCAAAAATAATTGGCTTTTCGAAAGATCGTTACAGAGCTATCAACATTGAACCAAGAAATTACGGCAGAGTTTTTCTTGGGGTTTTAACTAGCCTTACAACTAAGTTTAATGAGAGAAACGACGCGATGTACGATTCTTCTGTGGAAAAAATAGCCAAGATAATTAACTCAACATGTGGCAAAGGCATTCTCTACGTACCCAGCTATGAAGTGCTAACTGAGCTTTTGGACCGAAATTTGCAAAATCTAGTAGATAAAGAAACGTTTTACGAATCAAAAGAGTTGAGTAGCGAAGAGCATAGCTTGTTGGTTAAGGAATTTGAAGAAAGTTCTTCAAATTCCTTTTTTATTGCTGTACTTGGCGGTAGAACAAGTGAAGGCATAAATTTTGAAAAGAAAGACGTAAAGAATGCCATAGTTTTCGGCGTCCCCTTTCAAGAACCAACGCCTAGGTTGGAGCGCTTTTCGAAGACTATCGACGAGGTAAACAAAGGAAAAGGTGTAGACTTTGCTTACATCTACCCAGCAGTAATAAAGGTTTCTCAAGCCCTGGGCCGCGTTATAAGAGGCCCGAGCGATTTTGGAATCATGGTTCTTATAGATGAAAGGTATGTGGATCAAAGAATTTTCGGTAAACTGCCAAACTGGATAAGGAAGCAACTAAAAGGCTTCTACAAAAACGAAGACTCATTGATAGCGGACATGAAAAACTTTATGAGTACAATGTTTAACATGTTTAGCTATGCTCAGCAATAGACTTAAGGACTTCGTCAAGAGCGTGCCATCCTTGAAGCTAGTAAAAGGTCCATTTTCAAGTGATTTTGAAATCAGCAAGCTTCTCTTTAATAACATGAGTACACCAATTTGGATTGATGAGCCTTTTGGCGACAAAAACGTAATAGTTTCCAATATTTTTTCCAGTAAAAAAATATTATCTCTTGCATTAGGTTGCGACGAGAAGAACCTTCTTGACACCTTCTCAAAAGCAATAAAAGAAACATTAGCTGAAGGAAATAGACTTCGCCTTAGAAAGCAAAGCATAAAGGACAGTTTTTTAGAACTTAACGAACTTAACAGAAAAATAATGCCTTTCTTTCAGTATTTTGAGGGAGATAAAGGTCCTTATATTACAAGTTCAGTTGTTATAGCGAAAAATAATGAACTGAATTACTTGAATGCATCAGTGCATAGGTTGCTCGTTGTAAATGAAAAAAATCTCGTAATTAGAATGGTCGAGGGAAGACATTTACACAAAATATATGAGAAAAATAGAAAAGATGGTAAAAACACAGAAGTTGCTATATTAATTGGTGCTTCTCCTCAAATTCTTTTATCTGCCTCAACAACTCTTCCTCTTGGAGTTTCAGAGTTAGTTTTAGCTTCAAAAATTAAGTCAGCAGAAATCGAGGCAACAGAAGATGTGGCAGAGAACTTCGTAGTTCCCATAGAAGCCGAGTACATAATTCTAGCAGAAATATCAAAAGATGAGTTTGCAGAAGAGCGAATGACTGATATTCTTTTAACTTACGATACTATCCGAAAACAACCTGTTGTAAAAATTAAAAAAATTTACATGAAAAATGATTCAGTTTATCATGCTATTTTGCCTGGCGGCTTAGAGCATAAACTTCTAATGGGCTTTCCGAGAATGGCAGCAATTAAGCATGCTTTGATTGAAAAAGGAATAAAAGTAAAGGATGTAAACCTTACTCCTGGTTCTGGCGGATGGCTTCATGCTGTTGTTAGCATAGAAAAAGTAAGTGAGAGCGATGGGAAGGATGCAATAATAACTGTTCTAAACGAACACAGGTCTGTAAAAGGCGTTATAGTTGTTGATGATGACATAGACGTAAGTAGTTACGAAGATATTGATTTTGCCGTAGCAACTAGACTTAAAGAAAGAAACCAAATAATTTGGATAGATGGCCTACGAGGTTCAACTTTAGATCCCTCTGCAAACCAGATTAATCAAACAACGATAAAGTGGGGTATAGATTTAACACTAAAGGATGCCGATAAGTCTAAGTATAGAAGGGCGAGGATTCCTTGATCGATAGAAAGGATCTACTAGAATTAATTTCGGTTCCATTCAAACTTGGAGGATTAAAACCGAGGTTCATAAGAGTAAGTAGTGCGCATATTTCAGGTATTTCTTATAACAACATAAGAGAGGAGGGGCTAGAACTTCTCAAAGAACTTTTAAGCTCCGGCTTAAGAGTTACGGTTCCCACAACAATAAATCCTGGATTTTGTGAACTAGAAGGACAGGATTGCGACAAAGAAACTTACAAAAAACAACTTGAAATCATAGAAACCTTCAAAAAGCTTGGAGCAAAGCCAACTCTTTCTTGTATCCCCTATTTACTTGGTAACATACCCCAAAAAGGTGATCACGTTGCTTGGGCTGAATCTAATGCAGTTCTCTATACTAATTCAGTGGTAGGTGCGTGGAGTAACAAAGAAAGTGGCTTAACTGCCTTAGCTTCCGCTATTCTAGGCATTACTTCTTATTATGGAGTTCATTTGGAAGAAGGTAGAGTGCCCAAAGTGAAAGTTAATTTTAATTTTGAATTGAATGATGAAGTAGATGCTGGCTTGGCTGGTTTTGTTTTAGGAAAAGTCGTAAAAGATAGCATTCCATTTGTTAGCAACTCATTCAAAAGCAGATACGACCTAATTGAGTTTCTAGCTTCAGTAGGCACTAGTGGTGTTGTTCCTCTAGTTGTAATTGAAGGTATAACCCCCGTTTCTGTTAGTAAAGAGTACATAAATCAAATACAAAGCTTATCCATTGATGAAGAAGAAATAAACAAAGCAAAAAGCAGTCTTGAAAATCTTAAAGGTGAAGAAGATGCAATTCTGGTGGGCTGTCCACACTTTAGTCTTAAGGAAGTGGAAGACCTACTGAAACTAAATAGAAAAAGAGATAAGGATATTTTTGTTTTTGTACCAAAAGAAGTAAAAACCATAGCAGAGAGAAAATATTCTAAGGAACTAAGCAATAAAAATATAAAACTAGTATCTGATTCGTGCATTCTATGGAGCGGAATTCTCTCGAGAAGTTATAGGAAAGTGGTAACGAACTCAGTTAAAGGTGCTTACTACTTGAGAAATGTTTTAAAGGTTGATGTTGGTATAAGACGAAAAAGTGAAATCATGGATGTCTAAAATAAAGAAATTCAAAGTCAGGTGGATCTCCTTCAAAAAATTTGAGGGTGAAGTTATAAAAAGTTCTGTCCCAATTTCGTTTCTTGGCGGCGTAGACCCAAAAACAGGCGTAATAACAGATTCGACGAACAGCTTGTATGGAAAGTCGATAAAAGGTAAAGTGCTGTTAATGCCTTTTGGGGTTGGAAGTACTGTTGGAAGTTACATAATATACGCGCTCAAGAAAAATCTTACAGCGCCAATTGCTGTAATTACTTATAAGTCGGACATAATTGTTCCTAGTGGTTGTGCAATTTCAAGAATTCCATATGGTTTGCTGTCTTACAACGATTGGCTGGAAATTGAAGACCGTGCTCTTGTAAAAACTGAGAAAGAAGATGAAATATTAGTAAGCCTTTAAAAAGAAACCCTCGTAAAGTATGTTCCTTCTTCAAAGATCGTCCTTGCCGCCTCTGCTACCTGTTCTCTGTAGTTCGATGGTGTGTAAACTCTAACTATATCCACAAACCCTCTAAGGTTCTCAACAATTGGAGAAACGTCAAGCAAAGACTTTACAGAAACAGATTGTCCTTTCCTTATCACAACCGGAATATATTCTGCTCCAATTCTTTCTCTGTTCTCAAAGAATGGTCTAAAGGGTAGGGAGGGGACTGTAGAAAGATCAAGAATAACGTAGTTCTCATCTATCTTCGCTTTCTCTGCAATCTCTTTTTCAATGCTGTGCCTAATGTTTGGGTTTCCGACTAGTGATGAGAAGTGCTTATTTTCATGGTGCATTATTGCTTCCAAGGCCGTTTTGAATAAATTTCTGTTGTTTAGGCCTAATATCAACTCCTTAGCTAGTTTTATTTCCTTTGATTCCTCTTCTAACCTCAGTATTTCATTGATAACATAATCGTCAACAAGCCTAAGATACTCTTCTGGGTTTTTGAAGGACGTTAGGCCTATTTGATCATCAGAAAGGAACATAGCTTTAGATATCATTACATCAGCCGCCCTCACTGTTTTATGGAAATAAACTGCTTTGAACATCATATACCTTGCGAAATAAAATGATTCTAAAGCATAAAGCGCCGCATAGTCTACAGCTAAATTGTTACCCACAACTTCTAAAGAATCTATTATTCTGTCAATATCTACAATTCCATACTCCACTCCAGTGTGTAAAGAATCCCTCAACAAAAAATCCATAACATCTGCATCAAAGTATCCTGAAATTATTTGGTTCATATAAGGTGGGTTCGTATCACTTTTCCCGGTCGACAATTTAGAGATCTCACCTGGATCAAAGCCGTTTTCTTTTAGTATATCTGAGATTTCAGTATTTTCAATAAGCCACATCGTTAAGTCTTCGTGAGTTAGGTTCCTCCTTTCAGTCAATATTTCTTCAAACATGTGAGAAAAAGGGCCATGTCCTAAGTCGTGTAGCATGGCCGCAATTCTTATTTTTTGAGTTCCTTCTTCGTTTATTAATTCTTTCTGCTTTAGTTTTTCAGCCATTTTCCAGGCTACATGCATAACGCCTATCGAATGTGGAAACCTTGAATAGTTTGCGCAAGGATACGTTAAATCAGCAAGAGCTAGTTGCTTTATCCTTCTCAACCTTTGAAAGTATGGCGTATCTATTATCCTTTTTTCTAGTTCTGTAAATTTTACGTACTTATGCACGGTATCTCTTATTTCTCCCACAAACTCTGGCATCTTTACTTACTGTTAGAAGCTAATGTTTATGAACTTTTCTTTTTACTACTAGCGTAAGACTTTGGCGTCTAAAAAGAGAGGTAAGATAATAGCTATAGAAGGAATAGACGGAAGTGGAAAGACCACAGTTTCAACAGAGATTTATTCATACCTCTCTTCAAGAGGTATTCCGGTCTACTATTCTTTTGAGCCCACCTATACGAGAATTGGCAGTATAATTCATAGGTTTCTTAGAGGAGAAATCCCCTTAGATCCGCACTCTCAGGCCTTACTGTTTGCAGCAGATAGGTTGGAGCACCTCTCAAGAGAAATAATTCCCCATATTAAGCAGGGAGAAAACGTAATACTCGACAGATACGTCCATTCTTCTTATGCTTATCAGGGGGCGTTGTTGAACGACTTAAAGTGGGTTATGGCGATCAACAAGTTTGCTCTGGCTCCAGACTTAGCAATTTACATAGATGTTCCACCCTCCACAGCAATTAGAAGGATAAAGAGGAAAAAAGGGTCAAAACTAAGCGTATACGAGCATATTCGATTTTTAGGAAAAGTGCGAAATATTTACAAACTTTTTGTGAAAAAAGGTGAGCTGATTGAAATAGATGGCACCAAGGAAAAAGATCAAGTTGTAAGCAACGCTTTAGCGCTAGTCTGTAAGAGCTTAAAAGTGAAGTTAGTTTAACTTTTACTCCACGGGCGAGTTAAAACTTCTTTTATTTTTGTTGCTTTCGTCTTTCCTATTCCTTCGACTGTCATAAGCTCTTCTATGTTCGCATTGAACACGTTTATTGGACTGTTAAACTTGCTTAATAGCCTTTCAGCAAGAGTTCTTTCAATGTATGGTAATCCAGATAAGAGGTATATTTGAAGTTCTCTTATGTCCATTGGTTTTTTATGTTCTCTTATTCTTACTGCTTTTTTGCTTTTTAACTGCTCCCTTTCAGCTATCTTTAGTATAATTTGTGCTGTGTTTCTCTGTGAGTTAGAGAATAAAACTGGAATATAAAAATCAACAGCCAAAGAAATTAACGCTCCTGTGACTGCGTTTGGATGTAAATTAGAATCTCCATATACATCTTCTCCCTCTATTATTATGAGTGGTTGAGGGTAACTTTCCTTCAGGCTTTTTGCTTGATTAAAGAGTCTTCCGTCTACTATAGAATTTGAGAAATCCTTTGTAGTTTTTCTTTCTATTGCAACATTTTCTGATACAACGTAGTCTCCAACCTCAAGCATTGCGTACCTAATGTTAACTTTTAGTAGTTCTAGTTCTTCTACCACGCCTGAATCTTTTTCCCTTTCATCAACTATTACTTTTATCCCATGACTTTCTTCTGATGAAAAAAAGTTGCTGAGAGCTTTTACGTCTTCTCTTATCTTGTTCTGGTAGTTTAAGTTGTTCATTGCTTTTATAGTTCTTACCTTTACTCGATTCTTTAAAAACTTATTTTTTTAATTTCTCTATGTTTCTCTAAGTAGTTCATGAATAACCTTTATCGCCTCTAAAATTGCTCTAATTTCATTTACGTCTTGCGATTTTTCAAGAATCTGAAGCAATAAATCAAGTTTTTTGGTTAAAATTTCCTTTTCTGTTCCTATCGTAATTTTTTGCTTAGTCTCTTCTTTTTCTTTTTTCTCTACTTTTTCTGCCTTCGTATAGCCACAGGCGGGGCACTTTATGGTATTGTCTTTAAGCCTAAACAGAGGTGCCCCACAAACTGGGCATTGCTCAGCAAGCATAACTGCTCCAGAAAGTAACAGTTTTGCCATCTCCTTTACTTTATCTTCGCTCATCGAGGACAATCTTTAATTATGCCTCTATTTTGGGGTTGTAGCAGGAAATAAGCATTTTGCTGAGGTGATGCTTCAAGATGAGCGTAAAAACTAAGAAAAAGGCAGAATTAAATGAAGAAAAGATAGTGAAGGCAATGGACATTTTAAAACTAATTCAAGCAGATGTTGCAACCCCTAAGAGTGTCAGAAAGCTTATCAAAGAAGCACAAGATTCTTTAGTTAAAAAAGACTTAAGTCCGGGAGTTAGGGCTGCCTCCGCCATTCAGTTACTAGAAGAAGCTAATCAGGATCCAAATCTTCCAATGCTCTCTCGTACAAGGATTTGGAACGCGCTATCTTTGCTAGAAACTGTTAAAGATTAAAGTTTATTTTTTGTTTTCTTTTTTCACATACTCACAAAAAATACACCACTGCAAAAACTTTTAGAAAAGCAAAAATTTAAATCTTCTGTCCTTCAAAAAGAAGAAAGGAAAAGGCCTAGGTCGCGGAGGTGGCTGAGCTGGGACAAAAGCGCAGGACTTAAGATCCTGTCCCGCAGGGGTTCGTGGGTTCAAATCCCACCCTCCGCACTTTCAAATAATCCATACGAGAACTTCATCTCCCCAAATGTCTACATCTCCAACTTTAAGGTCTTCTATACTCCTTCCCAACTTATAGCCCAAGATACGTTCTGCTAAGCCTTCCTTAATCAACTCTTCGCTTAGATTATTCAACAAGTCTTTAATTTTATCAAAATCCTCATGAACGAGTTCTATAACTATCTTGTTAGCGTATTCTGATTCCAATTCACAGAGCAAGTTGATTTGTGGTATGAATTTTACCTTTCTTCCTTGCGCTACCTGCTTTACTTTGGGATCGTTAGTGAATTTCTCTGCAATAGCCGCTTCACGTTCTCTAAGTTCCTTTTCCACTTTTTCCATTGAGTCACGATATATTTCATTGCTAGAGAAAACATCTTCGAATAATTGAATCGTAATTGAATATACCTTAACATTTCCAGCAAAGACCAATGAGTAAAATAAGCGCTCGGCTAAATCTCCGATCCTTTCCTTATTGCTTATATAAACAGCTATGTCCAAGCCAATGCCTTCATCTCTTTCCCTACCAGAAAAATATATAAGACCTTCTTTTATAGTTCCTTTCCACTTCTTGCGAACGTATTTTTCACAGTTAGTCTTGGCATCCTCAAATCGATCGCCCCATCCCCAAACAGTGGCACTCTTTACTTCTGTCATTTCTTCCCTTCCCTCCTTTCTTTTTCTTCATCTATCATCCTTATTAACTGAAGCCTACTTTTATGTTCCTCTTTTTCAGATCCTATCTCCTTTATGAATTTTAGATGATCTTCTTCAGGTGTAGTAAAGTAGTATTCAGAACCAGAAAACTTTTCTGGGATTATTCCTCTATCACGTGTATGAATCTTGCTGGGATGAAATCCTAAATCTATAAAGAGCTTCCTCAGTTCGCTTAAACCTTCTTTGCACTTCGAATAGATACGGATGCAGTGTCCCTTTTTTCCCATAGAAACATTCCCATCTCCAGAAAAGAAACCTCTTAAATAGGCCCTCTTCCCTTCTTCATCAAGATACCTTGTAGGTGGATGGAACTCATAAGGCTCCGGTCCTTTAATCTCAAGATTCCATAAATCGTAAGCTACTTTCTTGCTGTACATTGCTGTACGATAATGTTCTTTTTCTCCTTCTTTTGTCTTGTGGTGTTTAAGGTATTCATGAGGTGTCATACTATAAACATCTTCAGACAGCTTCTTAAAAACACCCATAAGTTCATAATCCACTGTAGTTAATGAGACTTCATACCCAGTAGACTTTCCTTTTTTACTTCGATACTTGCAAACACAACCATCTGACGCTATTAAGCCACACAACTCAGCTTTCTCTGGAGAAAGTATTTCTCTAACTCCTTTTTCTGAAACTT
>JBAMLO010000049.1:0-88696 GCA_039793485.1 Nitrososphaera sp.
GTTCGAGCAGTAAAACGCCCTTATCTACGCCATTCCATGTCAAGTTTGCAGAAATGGCGTAATCGGTAGTGTTCCAAACATATGTTGGCAAACCAGTGAATGTTACTTTTCCATTTGCATCAACATCAGCGCTAGTTATTAAAACTGGTGTGGTTGGAACAGTAGTGTTCCATAAGTAAACTCTAACCCCCGCAGAAGAAGGCAAGCCAGTAAGAGCTGTTTGGTTTGCTAAGTTGTAGACATTCAAAGTAAAAGTTGTTGGAACTGCTGCTTTCAGTACGACAGGAAATATTGCAAAGATGCTTGCTATCAGTAGTGCTAGTGTTATTGCAGTCGCAGCTACCTTTAGGTAGCCTTTATTACTCATTTTCTTTTTTCACCTGCGCCTTTAATGCACTAAAAGCCTGTATTTATTATTAAATGCAGAAAAACCCGAAATTCTTGGGAATTTTAGTTCTAGAACTCTAGAACATTCGATAAATAACGAAACTAAAATAGACTTACAATAAAGAGAAATTGTTTTATTCTCTTCCTATTAGTCAAAAAGCGATGAGTAGCAAGGAGGACCCAGATAGTCTAATACAAGCAGTCTCCTACGGAAAAAGGAGGCAGATAGTTGAGCTGCTTGCCGAAGAAGGTCCTCTTACAGTAACAGAGCTAAGAGAAAAACTGAACATGAGCACAGGAAGTCTTTACCATAACTTAAGCTTCCTCCAGGAGTTTCTTGAAAGAGAAGGAAGAAAGTACAAGCTCAACGAAAGGGGAGTAAAGCTTTACAGGATGATAAAGGAAGGTAGCTTAAGCATAAAAGAAGGAAGGACAAGCTTCCTCGAGCTACTTTTACCAATTAGCTTAACTTATAGAATAGCAAACAGTAAAGTCTTGTCTTTCTTTTCTAGTCTAGTGGTTGTAGCAACAATGCTTTCCTTTTCTTACTTTTGGGGTATGCGCGTTACTCTACTAACGTTAGATGGACAGTGGCTTACGCTGTGGGCGAGACTAACAAGCGTACTAACTAGCTTAGTGCTACTCTTTGCTTTATCCTTTGCAGTGAGTTCAATCTTTAAGCTTAAGGAAAACGTTAGCATAATTGAAACCTTTCCGGTTTACTTGCTGTCTTACGTTCCCCAGCTAGTTTATTACTTCCTAGCAATAGCCCTAAACGCATTACATACGATGCCAATGGAAATAGTTAGGTTAGTAGCTATTCTAATAAGCGTCTTGCTTCTTGGAACTGCAATAAAGACAACCACGAACTTAAGGAGCGAAACTAGCCTTGTAGTAGCATTCTTTGCAATCTACTTTAGTTCGATACTTGAAACGCTGGTAGGACACTTCGTAGTTTAAGAATTGATGCTTCTCAAGAGAGCATGATTTGCTAATGATTTTAGATCAACGCGTTTTCAACTCCGGTTTTCTTTCCTACTAGTAACTCAACGCTTTTTAGTGAAGTAACTTTCTTACTAAGCTCTTCAACTTCTTGTTGTACTTATCGAGCCCTATTTTGACTTAAGGTTTTTAGATTAAAGGTTAGCTTCTTCTAGAAATTCTTAAATAATCGGCTCTCTCTTTTTGCACAAAGGGTTATAAGCATGAGGGAAGCGTATCTTTATGATAAACTAGAAAACAAAGTAGTTAGATGTAACGCTTGTTTCAGGAAGTGCACAATTTCTGAAGGTAAGCTTGGTTTCTGCATGGTAAAGAAAAACATCAATGGAAAACTCTACAGCTTAGTTTATGGAAAGTTAGTAGCGGAGAACTTAGATCCAATTGAAAAGAAGCCTTTATTTCATTTCTGGCCTGGAGGCACAGCTTATTCAATAGCAACAGTAGGATGTAATTACAGATGTGCCTTCTGCTGTAACTGGGATATATCTCAAGAAAGAGAAATCATTGGCAACAATAGAACTCCAGAAGAAGTTGTTGACCAGGCTAGAAAGTATAAAGCTACGGCAATAAGCTATACTTATACTGAACCAACGATAAATCTAGAATTTGCATACGATACATCAAAAGTTGCAAACCAATACGGAATTAAAAATACTTTCGTAACGAATGGTTCGATGAGCATTGAAGCTATCGACTTAATTTCCAAATATTTAGATGCTGCCACTGTTGATTTTAAAGGCAATGCGAACAAGAACTTTTATTTAAAGCGAATGGCAGTGCCTGGAGTTGACCACATCTTCGAAGGACTACTTGCTTTGAAAGAGAAAAAAGTTCACATTGAAATTACGAATCTCGTTGTTCCAAAGGAAGGCGATTCTCTAGAAGACTTAAAGACGCTTGTAAAATGGGTAGTAAACAACCTTGGTCCAGATGTTCCTTTTCACGTTTTACGCTTTTTCCCAAACTATTTAATGAACGACGTTCCCCCAACTCCAGTTGAAACCATAGAGAAATCAATAAAGCTAGCGAAGGATCTTGGTCTTCGCTACGTATATGCTGGAAATCTACCTGGCCATAGATCAGAAAATACTTATTGCCCAAATTGTGGCACGCTTTTAATAGAAAGGAATGGCTTTTTTGTTACTAAGGTAAACTTAACTCGAGACAACAGATGTCCTAAATGTGGTGAAAAAATTCCCATAGTAGGAGAAGCAAAAGTTTCCAATTTTAGTTTTATTTAACCTTTAAATATTAGTTTCTCTTAACAACACATTACAATGAGTAACTTAAAGCTTCTTGTTGGTCCGGCTTCAAACATTTTGGGTAGTAAAATTTCTGAGTTGATGAACATAGAAAAAGTTAACCCAACATACAAAATATTCCCTGATGGCGAGAGCTACGTTAGGATAGAGGACATTGAAAAAGAGGACTTAGTAATATTAGTTCAATCTCTTTCTCCCCCTCAAGACCGTAACTTGTTTGTTTTGCTTCAAATGTTATCTGTACTAAACGACATAGGTGTTAAGGAAATCATTCTCGTAGTTCCATATCTTGCTTATGCTAGGCAAGATAAAATGTTTTTACCTGGAGAAGCAATTTCTTCTAAAGTTGTTTCGAAGATGTTAAGTTCGTTTTACTTCAAGAAGCTACTTGTAGTTGAACCACATAGCAACGAATCAATTTCTTTTTTTGGAGAAAAGGCAGAGTCAATTAGTGCAACAAACTCTGTCTTGTATTTCATCAAAGAAGTTCTCAGAAAGAACTACGTAGTAGTTGCACCTGATGAAGGTAGGCTAAGCAAAGTAATTGAGATATCTAAGTTACTGGGAAGCGACTATGGTTGGCTTATTAAAAGCAGAGATAGATACTCTGGAAAGGTTGAGTCTAAGATAGGAAAAGTCATTGGTAAAGCTTCAGAGGTATTGCTTTTTGACGATATCGTTAGTACTGGAGGAACTATTTCTGAAGCTGCAAACGTTCTTAAAAAGGAAGGCATAAAAAGTATTGACCTTATATGCGTTCATGGACTGTTTGTTGGCAACGCTGAAGAAAGAATAAGAGAAGCTGGCGTAAGAAATATTTTTTGTTCAGATACTGTAGAAGGGAAATTCACAAGTTTTTCAGTATCAAGAGAAATCGTAGAAAAACTAAGGCAAATGATTTCATGAGCATAAAAGATTTTTTTGTAGTTCATGCAGGAAAGTATGGCTCTTTACCCAAAAGCGAATTAGTTGGAAGCCTTGAAGCTACTGAAGCAAATTTTTCTTTAAAGCCTGGTACTAAGTACTTAAGTAGGTTTACCTGCGAGCTTAGCAAAGCAAAAGAGTCCATAAAAAGAGTTGCTCTTTCTCACTTCCTATGCGAAGAACTTATTTTTCAAAGAGGTTCAATTTCAAGCCTTTTCAATCTCTTGAACAAGTTAGATCTTGCTGAAGGGGGAAGCTTCTATGTTAGGGTTAATAGGGTCGAAGGAGCTATATCACCAGAAGAAGTAAGCGCTCTAGAGAGAGAAGTTGGTTCTATTCTTTCTGAGAAGTTCAAGAAGAAAACAAGCTTCAAAAATCCAGAAGAGATTTTCATTCTTCATGTTGAGGATAACGCTTATGCCTTAGGAAAATTTTTGGAGCCTTCAGAAAGAAAGAAACTAAAAGAAAGGCAGAACAAAACAAAACCAAAATTTCATGCCTCTATGCTTCCCCCAGACTTGTCTCGAGCCTTGGTAAACCTAGCGAGGGTTAAAAAAGGCGATATTTTTCTCGACCCTTTTTGTGGCATGGGGGGAGTTCTCCTCGAAGCTGAACTAATAGGAGCGAGAGCAATTGGAGTTGACTTTAAAGAAAAAATGCTACGTGGAGCGAAAGAAAACCTTACCTTTTATGGTGCTATGAACTATGATTTGATAAAAGGCGATGCAAGATTTCTTCCCGTAGCAAAGTCAGACAAAGTAGCAACTGATCCCCCATATGGAAGACTATCTCCAAAACTTAAAAAAGAACCCATAGTTAATCTTTACACAAAGTTTATAGCTAACCTTTCCAACATCATTGCAACCGGTGGACACTTTGCCATGGTTTACCCAAAAGGTTTAGAGGTAAAAACGTTACTAAATGAGAACGGTTTCCAAGTAATTTCTGAAGATGATGTTATAGCTCATCAAAAGCTAACGAGAGTTTTTTTAGCTTCACGTAAGGTGGGCTAACTTTGAGGGGTAAACTCGTTTTTCTCGGAACCTCTGCAGGAGTTCCAACAGAGTCTAGAAGCTTGCCTTCTTTAGCGTTAGTGTGGAATGGTGAAATTATCCTATTTGATGTAGGCGAGGGTACTCAACACAGAATGATAAAGGCGCAGTTAAGCCCAGTAAAGGTTACTAAGATCTTCATTACGCATATGCATGGCGACCACGTTCTTGGCTTACCTGGCTTAATAATGACGATGTCTTTAATGAAGAGAACACAGCCTCTAGAGGTGTTCGGGCCCCCTGGAATTAAGACCTTTTTAAATTGCTTACTTCCAACAATTCATGAAGATGAAGAAAGCACAAAGTTTAGCATAATCGTAAATGAAATTACTCAAGATGGTCTTGTAGTTTCAGAGAAAGATTACGAAGTTTATTCGATTAAGGTTAAGCATAGCATAGAAAATAGAGCGTATAAATTCGTAGAGAAGGATAGACCTGGGAAGTTTAACGAAGAGGTAGCAAACAAGCTTGGCATTCCTGAAGGTCCATTGAGGAAAGAACTGATTGAAGGGAAAAGTATAACTCTAAATGGAAAAGTTATAACTCCAGAAATGGTAGTTGGTCCTCCTCGACCTGGTTTTAAGCTTGTATATACTGGCGACACCGCTTATTCTGAAAACTTAGTTGAGTTTTCAAAAGACGTTGACATACTCGTGCATGAATCTACTTTTGATTCAAGCAAAGAAGATGCCGCAAAAAAAGTTTTTCACTCTTTGGCTTCTGATGCCGCTGTTGTTGCTGCGTTAAGTAGAGCTAAAAAACTTGTTTTAACCCATTTTAGTGCCAGATACAAAGACCCCAGCATATTGGTGGAAGATGCAAGGAGAGTTTTCAAAAATGTGGTTGCGGCAGAAGATTTAATGGAGATTATAATAGATTAGCTTGAAAAATAACGCTGTCCATTGTGTTTTTAGAATAAGTGCTCTTTTCCTCTATTTTGTTAATTAAGTATTTCAGCTACTATTTCTTAGTAGTCTAAGTTTTTCCATTATTTTTCTTACATTGTGTCTAAGTTCTTGTAAGTCTCCTTCGTTTTCTATCTTTATTCCCTCACTGTCGTTTATTACCTCTCTTAAGCCAATATTTAACTCAACTTCGTCTCTTGTTTTTAGTTCTTCCAAAGTTTTAGGGTCATCTGCTCTACGTCTTCTTGAAAGTCTTTTTAGTCTTGTTTCTATACTAGCAACAACGATCAACAGTAAAATTTTCTTGAAGGCTTTTCTAAAGACCTCAAGCTCTTCTTTGCTCCTAAGTCCGTCTACTATAACAAAATTTTTGTTTAGTTCTTCAATCTTATTTATTGCTAGTTCCGCTACGATTCCAGGACCATGCTCCTTTCTAAGCTCTACGATAAACTGCTGCATTGATTTTGCATCCTCTTTTATGCCTCTTTTCTTTGCTTCTTCCCTAACGCAATCTCCCATAGAAACTACTGGAAAACTATATTCTTCCATTATGAGCTTTGATACTGTGGATTTTCCTGCGCCAGGAAGGCCTGTTACTACTATGAGTGTTTTATTTTTCATTCTTGCTTTCTAAAGCGCCTAATGCAAAGAAAACAATTTAAATGTTGACTTTTCAGTTTTAGGAGGCTAGAATTGCGAGCTTTTGTATCGATGGACCTTGAAGACAAGAACGTTATTAGAAAAATAAAAGGGGTGCAAGAAGAAATAGTTTCAACAGGTTGCGACGTTAAACTAGTTGAAGAGTACAACTTCCATTTTAGCTTAGCTTTCTTGGGAGAAATCAGCGAGGTTCAAAGAGACGAAATATGTAAATTTTTAGGCACATTTGATAAGACAAGTACAAAAATTAAGCTAAGTGGAGTTGGCTCTTTTCCTTCGAGCAGCAATCCCCGAGTCGTATGGATTGGCGTTTCTGATGGCGCTGAGTTGCTTAGAGAAAGTGCAAAAAGAATTTGGCCTTTTTTAGAAAAAATTGGAATTAAAATAGATAAGAGGTTTGAGCCTCATTTAACGATAGCAAGGGTAAGGTCTCCAAGAAATAAGGATAAGTTGGTCGCGAAATTAGCTGAATTAGCTAGTGTCGAGTTTGGTGAAGTGTTCGTTTCTCCAATAAGGCTAAAGAAAAGTACTCTAACTTATAGTGGCCCAATCTATGAGACGTTGTGTGAGGCAGGACCAAAATGAGCGACGCTCTTTCTTCTGTAGTAGATCAAGCCTTAAGAATAATAAAGCCTGATGAAAACTTAAGGAAAAAAGTTAATCAAACTGTAGAGACTGTAATCAAAGACTTAAAGGAAGTTTTTTTAAAAATAGACCAAAGGATTGAAGTTGAGCTTGAAGGCTCAATAGCAAAAGATACATGGACTTCAAAAGATATAGATGCAGATATTTTTGTTTTATTTCCAAAAGACTATAGCAAAAATGAAATTGGCAAGATCACAATCAATTCGGTAGTCTCAAAATATGGAAAAGAAAAATGCCTACTGAGGTACGCTGAGCACCCATATGTAACGATAAATTTTGAATTCATGGACGTAGATGTTGTCCCTTGCTATAAGGTTGAGCCTCCAAATTGGCTTTCTGCAACTGATAGATCTGTCTACCATACAAGGTTTATAAGAAGTAAGTTCGATGATAAGCTTAAAGATAGTTCAAGGTTGTTGAAAGTTTTTCTCAAGAGTATAGGTGCCTATGGTGCTGAAATAAAAATTGGCGGGTTTAGTGGTTTTTTGTGCGAGCTCCTAGTTTACAATTATGGTGGATTTCTAGAAACGATCAAAGCTTTTTCTGAGGTAAAACTTCCACTAATCATTGACCCAACGAGAAAAAGCGCTCAATTAAACAAAAAAACTCTAATAGAAACCTTTGGTTCTGATTTTATCGTCATCGACCCTGTAGACCCTGAGAGAAACGTAGCTGCTGCAGTAACGAAGGAAAATTTCTGGAAGTTTTCTTGGGCGTGCAGGTCTTTTTTAAAGCGGCCTTCTTTAAGTTACTTTAGACTAGAAGGTTTTTTGGAGCCTTCTTCCTTGGAAGAAATTACTAACGCAGTCTCTTCTGGAGACTTGAAGATTTATGGCATTTTAGTGAAACCTTGGAAAGCTCCCCCTGATGTTCTTTGGGGGCAGATTAAACGTATATTAAAGCGGATTGAATCAGAAGCAAAACAAAACGACTTCAATGTCGTAAAAAGTGAGGCTTGGAGCGATGAAGTTGAAGAGCTTTTATTTCTTTTTGTTTTAGAAAACGATAAAATAGAAGCTAAAGAGCAACTTGGCCCAAAAACGTTCGACTATGAGAACGCAGAAAAGTTCATCAAAAAGCACCTTAACGATAAGAATACGCTCTTTGGTCCTTTTATAAAAGACGAGAGATGGTATGTGTTGAAGAAGAGAACTTTAACTACCTTCTCAGACATGCTAGAGTTCATAGTTTCAAGCGATAAGTTTTTAAGTAGTTTACCTCAGGAAGCAGTAAGTTCATTTAAATCTTTTAAAGTGCTAAAGAGCACCGACTTAATAAAGTACGTCACTTCTTCAAAAGATAAAAAGAAAGCGCTTGTAAGACTTCTTTCTGGGAAAGAATGGTGGATAAAAAACATAGTCTAAGAGGTTTTTATTTTTAAGTAAGCTTTCTTTACAAAACCAAGTTTTAAAAAGTTTTAGCTTCTTTTTACGCTACAGATTCAAGGAGCTCTCTGCTTTTTTTATCCATCTTGTACAAATCTTCTGCTACATAGACGTTGTCGTTCGTGTCAACTATTACAATCTTGTCCCCTGCTCTGCTTATACTTCTTCTTCCCCTCGTTCTAAACTCCCTCTGGCCTCTATCCGTTTCTACAGTCCACACAAACTCGTCTCCACTTGTTTCTAACTTTTTCACCTTTTTTATTTTTGGCATAAAGTAAAGTTTATCTAGAAGCTCCTCCAAATTTTTCCTGGATTCTTCATCAATTTTTCTGTAGTCTTCTACCATGAGTATTTCGTTTCCACTAGTGTCAACAAATATTAAGAAATAAGGATAACTTATTGGAAACGGTTTCTTTGGTATTACTTCAAAAGTCTCTCCATTTTTGTTTACCAGCCTAACGGTGTTTGCTTTCTCGCCTTTAAGAATTTTTACGCCCTCTATTTCAGTAATCCATGTTTTCTTTAAGAAGTCCTCAAGCGGCGGCAACCTGTTTTTCACCTTCTGCAAACTGAGCATTGTATATTCTTGCGTATAGCCCGTTTTTCTTTAGTAGTTCTTCGTGAGTTCCTTCTTCTACAATTCTGCCTTTTTCCATCACTATTATTTTATCAGATCGTCTAAGCGTAGAAAGGCGATGCGCAATTACTATCGTTGTCCTTTCTTTTGAAATGTTGTCTAAAGCTTCCTGAATTTGTCTTTCGGCTAAAGAATCTACAGAAGAGGTTGCTTCGTCCATTATGAGAATCTTTGGTTCAAGAATTATTGCTCTTGCTATAGCTACCCTTTGTCTTTCTCCTCCAGAAAGTCTAGAACCTCTTTCCCCAACAGGTGAATCGTATGCCAATTGAAGGTTCATAATTGCTTCATGTATGTTTGCTGCTTTTGCAGCTGCTATCACCTTCTTTGGATCTACTTTCTCAAGACCATAAGTTATATTGAATAGTATCGAGTTGTCAAAGAGGAATGGATCTTGCGCAACTATTCCTATGCTTTTTCTCAGCCTTTCTATTTTGATTTTTCTAATGTCGACTCCATCTATCAAAATTCTACCTTCGTTTACATCGTAAAACCTCAGCAACAGTTTCGTTATTGTAGTTTTTCCAGATCCGCTTTGCCCAACTATCCCTATCATCTGGCCTGCCTTTATCTCGAAACTTATGTCCTTTAAGACTGGGATAAATGGCTCGTAGCCAAAGGTAACATGTTCAAACTTTATGTCTCCTTTTATCTCAAAGTCTCTAGCGTCAGGCGCATCCTTGATTGCAGGGTCTACTCTAAGAATTTCCAGTACTCTTTCTCCAGAAGTTATTGCTTGCTGGAGTGGCTCTGCTAAGTTTGTCACAGTTTGGATTGGTCCGTAGAACATCCACATGTAGCTAACGAACGCGACAAGCGTACCTGGAGATATATCTCCTTTTATCACGTGCAAGCCCCCAACATACCACACTATGGCGGCGCCTGCGGAGCTAACGAATCCAAGTAGTGGAAAGAAACCTAGATGAAGTTTCGTTGTATCCATGTTTGCATTTACAACATCGTTCATCTTTTCAACTAGTCTATTGACCTCTTCTTTTTCTTTTGCAAAGGACTTTACAATGGATATCCCTGGTATTGTGTCTACAAGTAAGGAGCTTAAGTCTGCCCACTTTCTCCAAGCCTTATGGTAAACAATTCTTGCTCTCGACCTAAACCTTGGCAACCCAACTATTATAAGTGGAAAGGGTAAAAGTGCAAAGAAAGATAGTCTGTAGTCCATGGTGAATATTATCATTCCTATTCCAATTATCGAGAGGATGTTTATAACTAAGCTTGGTATGCCCCAAACCAAAAACCACTGAACTCTGCCAATGTCATCTGTTATTCTTGATATTACTCGTCCTGTGCTCATTTTATCGTAAAAAGACATTGAGAGTTCTTGTACGTGCGCATAAAGATCTTTTCTCATACTATAGACTAATTTTTGGCTCAGTAAGGAAAGCGAATAATTCTGAATTATTCCAAGTATTGTGTTCGTGGCATATATTGATATCAAAAGAAATGTTAGGTATCGTAGCTCACTTTCTTGCTTGTTTACCACAACTTGGTCGATAAGCGTTTTCAACAACGATGGAGGCGCTAAGTTAAGACCGGTGATTGCGATGGACAAAATTAATCCTACCAATGCTAAGTACCAATGAGGTCTTAAGTATGACAGTAGCCAAAACATGGCGCTCATTTTGCCTTTCTTATTGGTTTCTAAGGGAAATTCAAATTCTATTTCTTTTTGTTCTTTGTATTGGAGTAGAGCAGATATTACCCCAGCTGTATGCCTAAATTCCTCTATTTTTTCTCTTGAGAATCTTGCTATTGGTATTTCTTTTCCATCAACAACCAGTATGAGTTCGCTGTTTCCAAGGTAATCGTTGAAATTAACTTGTGTTATTCTTTGTATATCTATTTCTTTCTGGATTTTCCCATCTGTACCAAGTTTTACTACTCTCTTACCTGTTACTATGAGTAAGTACTCAGA
This sequence comes from Nitrososphaera sp., assembly GCA_039793485.1. Lineage (GTDB taxonomy): Archaea > Thermoproteota > EX4484-205 > EX4484-205 > JAAOZO01 > JAAOZO01. The sequence goes on from JBAMLO010000049.1 coordinate 10,793, forward strand.
GTAATTACCTTCCTCATTTAGATTTCCCTTTGCAACCGATAGTATGGTTTCTTCTGGTTCTATTATCTTTTCTACTAGATTCCTTTCCCTTTCTTCGAGCTTTTCCATAAGTATTTCTAGACTTTCTTTAGAGCGCATTACTTTCAAGTAGCGCCTCTTTACGAACATTTCCTTATTTAAGTTTTTTAGTTTATCGCGTAAATCTCTTATTCAGAAATCTTTTTATCTTGGCTTTTTACTAAAGATAACTGCTCTTGTCAGTGTCCGGAACCTTTGACTTAAGGCTACATGGGGGAAAAGCTCCACCTTGGCTAGTAAGTAGGATGCTCAAGCTAGCTGATGGCATATTTCAGGTAATTTATTCAGAGTTTGGCGAGGTGGAAATCTTAAGGAGGCTTTCTGATCCAATTTGGTTTCAAGCAATTTCCAACGTTCTTGGCTATGATTGGGATAGTAGCGGCTCAACAACAGTTACGTCTGCTGTTCTAAAACATGTTTTCAATAAAAATAATCTTGACATAAAGGCCGCTGGTGGAAAGGGTAAAAGATCGAGATCAACTTTAGATGAAATAGATCGTCTATGTGAGAAAAGTTACGATGTTAATCCAGAAGAACTTAAGTATGCATCAAGGCTTGTAGCAAAAGTTGATAATTCTGCAATTCAAGCAGGGTATAGCATTTACCACCATGTATTTTTCTTTACAAAAAGTGGCAAATGGGCAGTAGTTCAGCAGGGGATGAACACTAACTTAAAATCTGCGAGACGTTATCATTGGTTTAGTGATAACGTAAGAAGTTTTGTAGTAGAACCACACTCTGGAATAATAGGCGACAGAGTTGTTAAAAACGTTATGAACATGGTTGCGTATGAAAGCGAGGAAGCCAGAAAAATTTCAGTTGAAATAGCAAGTGAGCCTCCTAACAATTTAAGAAGATATCTTTCATTAATAGAGGACTCAAAACAAACAACTTTAACTTCGTTTATAGACCCATCATTCAAAAATATAAAGCGTTACAAAATTGTTTTAGAGAAGAACATAAATTGGGATGCCCTCAAGGAAGCATATGAAACGAAACCCTCAAATTTTGAACAATTATTAGCAATCAAAGGAGTTGGCCCTGCTACAGTAAAAGCTCTTGCTCTAGTTTCTGAGATAATTTTTGATGCAGAAGTAAGTAAAAGAGATCCAATAAGATATTCTTTCGCTTTTGGAGGAAAAGATGGAATTCCTTATCCCGTTGACAGAAAGAAAATGGATGAAGCAATAGATTTCTTAAGATTTGCTGTAGAACGAGCTAAAATAGGCGACAAAAGCAAAATAGTTGCTCTAAGGCGGCTTAGTAGCTTTATGAATAAAAGTTTTCCACAGTGATGAAGTAGTTGGTTCAAGAAAGGATTAGACCAAGATACGTCGGTCTCTTAAACTTTATTTCTAGAATTTTTGCTCTTTTTGTTGGCTTTGCTTTTCTTACGCTTGTTTCTAGAAAGCTTCCTGTTGAGATCTTTGGGGCATGGCAGTACTTTTCTTCAGTACTCACGTATTTTGTAATACCTGCTTCCGTGATTAACTTCTGGGCAACGAGAGAAGCAGGAAGAGAAAAGGCAGTTGGTCGGACTACGTTGCAATTAAGCTTTTTTACTTCTTTGGCTTCTCTTTCTCTCTTTTTAGTCTTAGCCAATCTAAACCTTTTTGTAAGGACAGAAATTTCAAACTTAGTTATTTACGTTTTTGCTCTTTGGATTGTTGCATATTTCGTTACAACGTCAGCTGAAGCTATAAACTATGGCTTAAACCCAACACTTAACGTAATTTCTTCTATTGTATTTGAAGCAACAAAGCTCTTCTTTGGAGTACTGTTAGTTGTTGTTTTCAAGTTAAGCTTACTTGGCGCTGTTCTTTCAATCATATTAGCTTTTTTCCTTGAGTTTATGTTTTTTGTAGTTATGAATCCAAAAATGTTGTCTGGCAATTTTGATCGAACTTTAATAAGAAAGTGGGTGAGCAACGCATGGTTGCCGTTGATTAGTGCGCTGCCTGGCTTTATAGCTTCATTAGACGTCATATTTCTAGGATACTTCTTAGGAAGTAGCTCAGTAATTCCAATAGCGTATTTTAAGGCTGCTCTAACTTTCGGAAGTATTGTTGGTTACGCTGGTGCAATATCATTTGCAATTTATCCAAAAATACTAAGAGAAGGCATTGACAACTCAAAGTCTTATATTGAAGATATAATTTCCTTAACAAACATGTTTGGAATTCCAATGATGTTTGGAGCCATAATCTTGTCGGAACCTCTTTTATGTATTCTAAGGGAAGAATACAGTATTGCAAGAAACGCTCTTATCTTACTTTCAGTGAGTAGCTTACTTGGGGCAAACAGAAGCATCTTTACTTCTGTTCTGTTAGGATCAGAAAGGGCTGATGAAAAAGTGAGCTCTTTTTCAAAAGACTTAGTTAATTCTCTCCTGTTTAAGCTTCCAATAATTGATTCTATTAATTCATTGCTTTACGTAGTAACTTTAGCTTTAGCTACGATTGCGCTTTCTGGTCTAAAAGTTGGATATGAACTTTTTGCTACTGCTTTAGCATTTAGCAACTTGCTTTGGAACTTAGTTTTTACCTTTTACTACTTCGTTAAAGTTAAATCGTTAGTAAAGTTAAGTCTTCCTAAAAATTCATTCATAAAGTACACAATTTCAAGCTTGATAATGTCTGTTGTTCTCGTTCTTATGTATCCAAAAAGTGCGGTAAGTGAAAAGCTGTTTTTAGTATTGTATGGCGTTCTTCCAGTAATCGTAATTGGCGCTGCTGTATATTTTCTAGTTTTACTTCTCATAGATAAGAACACTAGAGTTCTTGTAAGAAGAGTTATTCTTCTTCTCACCAGCTTAACTAATTCGAAGTAGAACTATACGTTCGGAAATTTATCTCTTACTGGTTTGTAAACTTCTTCAAAAAATTTTCTTTGGTCTAGCAATGTCTCTTTATCAAACTTCTTTAAATAATCTATAGCTACCTTCCATGCTTCTTCGAATGGCATAACGTCTGCAATTTTGTCTATTACTTCTCTTTCAAAATCTGAGGGTTTTTGTTCTTGGGTTCCTATCTTAAACCACCCGCTTTTCGATAAGTATGCTCCCTCGTTTCCAAGGAAGAATATTTTTTCTTCACCAATTTCCTTTTTTTCTCCTGAAACTTCTCGCGTTGATTTTAATCCTGTTTTACTTGGTCTTGCCTTTAGCGCTCTCTTCGCCCAAGCATAAAATATTGCTCTGTTAAGACCAAACGATAAAGCTTTTTCAAAATCCTTCATCAAAAGGTAATAACGAGCTGCCTGCAATAGAGCCATAACCTGAAATCTACCAATCTTTCTTTCAGCTTTTTTCATCTTTTGCTTAAGTTTGTGAGTTAGAAACTTTTTATACTTTTCCTTATTTCTTTTTCGCTATGAAAAAAGCAACTTTAGTTGTAATTGGCGGCAGTGGAACTTCGGACTTGTTTCCACTAGAAGAAAGCGAGGAAGTAAGTACTCCCTATGGAAAAAGTCTTGTTTATTGGGTGCGTGTTGCGGGCAGGGATGTGGCTTTTATCAGTAGGCATGGTCTAGCGCACAGTCTTCCTCCTCATAAGGTGAACTATAGGGCGAACATATACACTGCTAAGCAGTTAAGTGATAATGGTTATGTTGTAGCAACTAACGCCGTAGGGTCGTTGAACAAGAGAATGCGTCCCGGGGAGCTAGTTCTTGCAGATCAGGTTATAGATTTTACGAAGGGGCGAACTTACACCTTTTTTGATGGTGCTAATGGAAAAGTTGTTCATACTGACGTAACCTTTCCCTTTTCTAGTTTGCTTACTTCAAAGATACTAATGGCTTCTAAAAAATTGGGTCTAAGAATACACCCTAAGGGAACTTATGTTTGCACGGAAGGACCACGGTTTGAAACAGCTGCAGAAATAAAGATGTTCAAGAAAATTGGAGGCGATTTAGTTGGAATGACCTTAGTTCCAGAAGTTTTTCTTGCAAAAGAATTAAGTCTTGAGTATGCATCGATTTGCATTGTAACAAATTGGGCTGCTGGAATTGCAAAAAAAGTTTCTAGTGAAGAGGTTTTACAGGTAATGAAAAATCTTGCTCCAAAGTTAAAGTTGCTGTTAGAAGAAACCATAAAACTTATTTAAGACGAAAAATTAAAAATATTCCATGGGTCTGGTAATAAAAAATGGCATCGTACTAACAGGAGAAAAAATAATTAGCGAAGGAGTTGTCGTTGTAGAAGATGACACTATTGTTGATGTTGGGGACGAAAATCTTATCTCCAAGTATTCTTCTTACGAAAAGTTAGATGCGAAAGGATGCATAGTAATGCCTGGTATGATAAACACGCATACGCACGCAGCAATGTCTGTTCTAAGAGGGTACGCTGAAGATTTACCGCTTCACGAGTGGTTACAGAATAAAATTTGGCCAGTCGAAGCTAAACTAACACCAAAAGATATTGAACTGGGTGCGACTCTTGGAGCATATGAGTCGCTCTTGTTTGGAGTAACTACTTTAAATTCAATGTACTTTTATTCAAAGGAAGCAAGCGAGGCTCACGCTTTCGCTAAAGTTGGCATTCGAGCCGTCGTTGGCCATGGCATCTTTGAGACTACTAAAGATACTGGGTTCAAGTTAACAGAAGAGCTTACCAAAACATGGCATGGTTATGATAAAGGAAGAATAAGGGTAAGTGTTGATCCCCATGCGCCCTATACAGTGGGCCCAGGTACGTTTAAAGAGTCAGTTAATCTAGCTAATGAACTTAATGAAAAATATCATGAAAAGGGCAAGATACTTGTTCATACACATGTTGCAGAATCTTTTCAGGAGGCTGAATCTATAAAAAAGAACTTTAACGTTAACTTCGATGGTGGTGTTGTGAACTATCTCAACAACTTAGGCATCCTCTCGCCAAACCTTATAGCGGCTCACATGGTTCATGTTTCAGATGAAGAAATTAGTTTGTTGGCAAAAAACAACGTAAAAGTCTCTCTAAACTTAGTTTCTAACCTAAAGCTTGGCATGGGCGTTGCTCCGTACTTAAAGCTTAGGGATTTTGGAGTTGTAACTAGCTTAGGAACGGACAGCGCTGCTTCAAATAATGCTCTGGACATTCTAGAGTCAGCTAAGCTTCTCGCATTACTCTATAGGGGGCTTACACGAAAAGCAGATGCGGTTAAGTCTTATGAAGTTTTTAAGTTAATGACGGTCGAGGGTGCCAAGGCTTTGTGCTGGGAAAATGAAATCGGAAGGCTAGAGAAAGGATACAAAGCAGACATAGTTGTCTTAAGTTTGAAGAAAGTAAATGCGACCCCTCTTTATGATCCTTACGCGCATCTAATTTTTTCAGCTAAATGCAACGACGTGCTACACGTATTCGTAAACGGAAAGCAACTTGTTCAAAATGGATCAATAGTTGGATTAAACTACGAAGAATTCTTTAAAGAAGTAAATAAGCTAAAAGACAAGATTATCTCCATGTCGAGCTAAGTTTAAACTTCTTTTATCTTATTCTCCTTCCTTAACTCTTCCAATACGGAGTACAGCTCCCAGAGATGGCAGTTAACTTCTTTCCAAATTTCTCCGCTCCTAGCAGTTCTTTTAGCTTTTATTACATTAAGCACTTTTCTCTTTAACTCGTCTTTGTCCTGAGTTACAACCATGTCAAGATGAGGCCCAACAACTATTGGTTCTTCGTTACTCATGTTAACTTTTCTAGTAAATGAAAGTCGAGTATGCTTTTTAAGCTTTTTATTTTCATTTTCGTGTTGCTTGTTATATTAATTAAAATAAAGTTTTACTGTTCTTTTATTGGCCAAAAAGTTAATAAAGTCTACCCTCTCTTTAGGTGGTAGCAATGTCTCAAGAAGAAAAGAAGGAGGAAAAAGAAACAAGCTACATAACAAAATCTGCTGTAAGAGAATTCTTCAAGCAAAAGAACAAAAGAGTTGCTGAAGATGCTCTTGATGCTCTTAACAAGCAAGTAGAAGCATTACTTGCTAAAGCTGCAGAAAGGGCAGAAATGAACAAGAGAGCGACGATACAACCACAGGACTTCTAAACCCTACAATAAAGTTCGATGAATAAATTTTTATTTTTGCATATCAGGTTGTTCTTCGGTCAACTTGTCTCCAAACTTTTGCCCTGAGCCAGAAGGAAATGAAGGTAAAGTCAAAGCAGTAGTACTTGCTGGAGGCGAGGGCTTACGGCTAAGGCCGCTAACCTATTATTTTCAAAAATGTATGGTTCCAATAGGCTCTAAACAAAAACCTCTATTAGAGTATGTTATTCGGTTGCTAAAGTACCACAACATAACAGAAGTATGTATTCTTGCTGGGTATAAGGCAGATCAAATAGAAAATTACTTTGATGATGGAAGCAGATTTGGTGTAAAAATAACTTACGTTCTCGACGCTCCAAACATGAAGGGCACTGCATGTGCTTTATTGAATGCATACTTAGCTGGTGCTTTAAGTGAAAACGACCTATTACTAATTTACTATGGAGATATCTTAACAAACCTAAACATCAAAGAGGTTTTGAATTATCACAAAGAAAAGAAGGCAACAGCAACGGTTGTGCTTTCTATGAACTATCCTATACAAGTAGGAACGGCTGAACTTTCAAATGATTTTCGCATAGTTAAGTTCATTGAAAAACCAGACCTAAAAGTTCCAGTCAGCATAGGAGTCTTAGTTTTAAGTGGTAAGATCCTTACGTACTTAAGGCAGATGTGGAACGGAAGTCACTGTGATTTAGATCTTATGCGTGATTTAATTCCTTTCCTTATTTCTAAGAACGAAAATGTCTTTGGCTTCATAACTTCCTCTTTTTGGTACGATGTGGGAACTACTGAGAAATATGAGAAACTTTCTAACTACACGATAGAAAAGGAACTAAGTTTTCTTTTCTATCGCTAGATTTTTGATTCTCTAAAATATTTTTAACCTTAATTTCTAAGATAGACGTGAAGGTGAGCAGTCTCTGAGATACATTCGTGACTATAGACTAGAAACGGTGTTGAGCAAAATTATAAGAGATCTTGAGTTACATTATATTCGTCCAGAAAGGGTTCGCGTTGTTAGAAGCAGGGGTAGTCATTCGATAGGCACCGTAGCAAGAATTCATGGGTTACCAAAATGCGTCCAAGTTGGCTTAGGGCTCGAACCAAGCTATGTAATCGAGATAATAGACGAAAAATTCAATTCTTTAAACAAACAACAGAAAATTAGAGTTCTGATACACGAACTTCTTCATATTCCGAGTAATTTTGGGGGTGGGGTTTTAGCCCATGCTCGAAAAAACTTTTCAAAACTTGAGGAACTTTATTTTTCAAAACTTGAGGATACTTTAGATTCGTATCAACTTTGAACTTTTAAGGCTTTTGATCTAAAGTAGGAGTTTAGCAAAAGAGTTAAATTTAGGCTAGGTGGAACCTCTTGTAGGAAGTGGAAATGGTAAGGATTGAGTGGTTGGGGCATGCTTGCTTCTTCATTCAACACGAACAAACTAAAATTGTAGTAGACCCCTTTGAAACTTCTTCTGGTATTCGTTATCCAAAGATCGATAAAGTTGCCAATTACGTATTGGTTTCGCATGAGCACTTTGACCATAACAACGTTAAAGTTGTTAAAGGTAATCCAAAAATCATAAGGTCTCCCACAGAGCTAGCAGAAGACGGAGTAAAAATAAAAGGTGTTCCTGAATTTCATGATAAATCAATGGGAAAAGAGAGAGGAAAAATTACTGTGTTCAAGATCTCTTTGGGTGGTATAGATATTGTTCATTTAGGAGATCTTGGCGAAGTTCCAAGTTCGGAATTCAAAAATAAAATAGGTAACGTAGACGTACTATTAGTTCCTGTTGGTGGTACTTACACTATAAATTCGGAAGAAGCGGATGAAGTTGTGAAATTGCTTAATCCTAAAGTAGTTATACCTATGCATTACAGAACAGAATACCTTGATTTTCCAATAGATGGTGTTGAGAAATTCTTGAAGAATAAGACAAATGTAAAAAGGTTTGAAACTAATTGGGTAGAAATAACTAAAGCCGAACTTCCAGACAAGCAAACAATATATTTGCTTGCTCCGCCTAAAAAATAAGTCGAAAGTTCATATTAACGTAAGCACAGCCCAAAAAATTCGCTGAAATTATGATGAGTTCGGAGTAGGTAGTTATGAAGACTTCTCACGAATTAAAACAACTTCATGTCTTCAGTTTCCTGTTTAGCTGCACTAAAAAGCTAAGATTTAGTTTCGTTTTAGTCCCGTTTCTTTTTCTGTTTTTCTTCCTCTTTTCACCAAGTTATCAAGTTAAAGTTAATTACTACAATACTTCTTTTTGGGATCTCTCTTCCGTTAACAAGCCAACAAATTTTTCACTTGGGACTTGGAGAGTTGTTGATGGCGTAGAAGTTGCAGAAGTAAACTATACCAGCGAAATCTATGGAGGAGAAAAAGTGGTAATAAATGGCTACATAGCAAGACCGTTTCAAGAAGGCGTTTTTCCGGCTATCCTTCTAATGCATGGCTCTTATGGTACAGCAGACTCGATGCTACCCTTTGCAATTGAACTTGCAAAAAGAGGCTACGTTGCATTATCGATCTCTGGCCCCGGTCAAGGAAAGTCAACTGGCCCATCAGAATCTAACGAAAATAGGCTTAACTTGTCCAGTTCTCCCTATTTTTCGTACTACTACCGCCTAACTTATTCTGCGTTACGCGGAGTAACCTTACTTTTAGAGTTGCCTTTTGTTAACAAGTCTGCTGTTGCAGTGTGTGGTGCCTCTCAGGGAGGCCTCGAATCCATCTGGATTGCTGCTCTCGACAAAAGAATAAGAACAAGCGTTCCTGTAGTTGCTGGAGGCGATTTTCCTTACTTAATATCAAGCGGATCTCTTGCTTTGGGGCATATTCCAAAAAATGAAAGTGCGTCTTCTCAAAAGGCTTTGAAGCTAGCTGAATTTTTTGACCCAATAGGCTATGCTAAAGAAATAAAAGTTCCAATACTTTTTTTAGTTGGTACTTCTGATGAGTTCTTTCCGTTTTTTAGCTTCAATGAAACATACTCTTCTATCAACAGCATAAAATCAATAGATATGCTTCCAAACGTTGGCCACTTTAAGGTGCAAGCTGCTTGGGTTAACTCGGCGCTTATATGGTTTAATTACTGGTTAAAAAATGAAGGTCGTTTACCAAGTGTAAGTATCTTGAGTTATAAAGTTGAGAAAGACAAAGTAGAGATAAATGTTGCTGGCAACAATGTAGATTCTGTTGTAGTTAACTACAGGTACGATATGCCTTGGGATCGGTGGAAAACCAAGAAGCTTGAGGTAAAAAGCGGCTTCTTTTCGGGTTATGTTGAAAAACCTCTCTTTGGTTCATTGTACTTTTACGCTGGAGGCATAGTAAATGGAGAACAAGTAGTATCTTCAGAAGTAAGAGCTGTGAAGAGTTCCATCTTTGATTCTTTTGTATTTCTGCTCTTTATTTTTTCTTTGGTAACTCCTCTGTTTCTAGTGGTAATAAGTCTTGGTTTAGATTGGTTTGCATCATTTCAAAGAGGGTTAATATTCTTTTTCAACTGGCTTTCTTACTTTCTTCCGATAATAGTCGTGTCCAAGGCAGTACCTCTTACAGTTTGGACTTTCTTTAGAACCTATGAGCTTCATATTCCGCAACTCGTTTCTCTCTTGTTCGTTCTATCCTTTTTCATATTGCTCCTTTTTTCTTCAATTTCTGATTTGAACCTAATCCTCTCGCTACTTACAACTTTTACAATTAGTTTGGTATTTTACTTAGCTGTAAGCAACTTGCTTGGAAACTACGTTGAAATCATCCCAAGCTCCGCAATCCTCTTTCAATTACTTTGTCTCATTATAGTTTCCCTTGAAACTAAGTTTAGAAAGGATTAAAAATAAAAAATTTATTAAACAAAGTATTTTTTCTTAGCTAACTTCGTCTGAAAAGCTTATCTCAATTTTTCCATATTCTAAAGTTCTTGAGTTAATTGTAATTTTGTGCGTTCCGGGCTGCAGTCCTCCCTCCTTTCTCACGATAAACGTTACTTCATCGCCTATATCAAAAGGCATACTTCTTGTTTCTAGTTCCTTTACACTAAATTCGTTCTCCCCCTTTCTTATTGAAACTAATTCTGGTTCAATTGGTGTTTCATCTACTAATATGTTTAGTGTTCCCTTTATCGTTCCGGATCCTAAGTTGTTTCTTAGTTTAAACGAATAGCCCTTTATCTGGTCTCCCTCCTTTATGTTCTGCAGACTGCCTTTTACGTAAAGTTGTCTCAACATGAACGATGGTATCATGTTTTCACACACCGATTTATGTCTAAGGTGCTAAGTAAGATAAATACTTTTCCTTTTCAAAGCAAGCATACTAAACGCAAAAATAAAAAACTGAGTGAAAAATTCTAGAGTTAAATCTTTTAAAAACAGTACTTTTTCTCGAATTCTCTTACAGCTGATTCTATGCTTTTTTGGCTTGGAGTTTTCTTGAAGCCAAAGTTGCATATTTCGCTAACGGCTCCATACTCTCCTTTTCTCACAGAATACTTCACTGCGCGAATCACATCGAGTAGTACGTTGGTAGCGTTTGGGGCATCTTCTGTAGTCAGTAATAAGTCGATAGTGTACTTCTTTCCCAGAAGTCCCTCAGCCTCAAACCAAAAGTGGCTTACTCTCCTATTTTTCATAAATTCTACGTAGTCTGTAGTTCCGGTAACAACTTCATATGAGTCTCCAACTTCTGAAACGATTGCGTTTGTTTTTATATTCTTTTTTAGTTCTTTAAGGTCTTCGTCCATAGTGTTCAGACTTTCCAGGCCTCCACCAACATCGACTTGGTAACTCTTTACTGCTGAGATTCCTCTAAGTTTCATGAAGTTCAGTATTCCTCTATGTAATGCTGTTCCTCCAAATTGGCTCATTAAGTCATCTCCAACAACAACAAGCCTTCTTTCTTCAAATTTTTTTGCAATTGTTGGATTACTTGCTATCGTAGAAGGCGTAGCATTTACTAAAGAAACTCCTACATTTAACGCTTGTTCTGCGTAAGCTTCAGAAGTTTTCTGCAAACCACTTGATATTGTGAGAAGAAGTATTTCTGCGCCGGAGTCTGCAAGAACTTTGCCTATATTTTCTGGGGTTTCTGTTTTCGCAATTCTTAGTTTGTCTTTTGCAAAATAAGAGATTTCATCTAGCAAAATTCCTCTTCGCACTCTTACCTCTTCCCCTACTGTTATGCCACTTAAATTTACAACATTTGGTTCTGTTGTAGCTGCTTCGTTGAGTGGTTTTCCAATTTTTCTTTCATCTATGTCAAAAGCAGCTACGATCTCTATATCTTTTACTGCTATGCCCCCTACTTTTTGATGCCATATTCCCTCAGGTTCATCCTTTAGGCTTAACGTCTTAAGAAGGTAAGCGATACTGTTTCCTACCCCCGCAACTGCAACCTTAACTTTTTCCATAGCATCAGATGGACTTTTAATGGTTTTAAATCTTAACTCTTTTCTCTTTGGACCTAAAATTAAGTACTCTAAAGCAACCTGTGTTTTGGAGAATTTAAAGTTATAGTTAACGGAAAGTACTGAAAGTTTTTATTTTTCTATTTTTCCTTTACAAGGCATGAGCTTTATCGAAAGTTTAGAAAAAATTAGAGCAAAACCTAAAAAAAGGATAGTTGGCCTCATGTCGGGAACTTCTGCTGACGGTGTTACTGCTTCATTGGTTGAAGTTGAAGGGAACTACACAGGTACGAAGGTGAACCTAATAAATTATCACACTTATCCGTATGATGAGCATGTAAGAGCACTAATTTTTGAGTTGTTTGACCCAAAGAAAAGTAACGTTGAGAAGATATGTGAAGCCAACTTTCTGTTGGGAGAAGTTTTTGCTAAAGCTGCTGTTGAAATAGTTAAAGATTCAAAATTAAACCTAAATGAAATTGACCTTATTGGTTCTCATGGTCAAACAATTTATCACATGCCTAAGGGAAAGCTGGTAAGGAAGTCAACACTACAGATAGGCGAATTAGCTGTAATCGCAGAAAGAACAGGAATAACAACAGTAGGAGACTTTAGGAAAAGAGATATAGCTGTTGGCGGCGACGGCGCACCACTTGTTCCTTATGTGGACTTCATACTTTTTAGAAGTGATAAAAAAAGCATAGTCATTCAGAACATTGGGGGAATTTCAAACTTAACGTTCTTGCCTTCTGGGTGCAGTGAAGAAGAAGTTGTTGCGTTTGATACTGGACCGGGAAACATGGTTATTGACTATCTTGTCAAAAAGTATACTTCTGGAAAACTTAACTACGATGTTGACGGCCAAATCGCATCTAGAGGTGAAGTTAGTAAAGAGCTTTTGAACTACTTTATGAGCAACGAATACTTTAGCATTCCTCCTCCAAAGTCAACAGGTAGAGAAGTTTTTGGTTCACATTTTGCTGAAAGCTTTGCTCTTCAAGGAGAAAAACTTGGCTTAAAGAAAGAAGATATAATTGCAACAGCCACAGCTCTTACTGCTGAGTCGATAGTAAAGTCATACGAAGACTTTATTTTAAGCAAGGAAACCATAGACGAAGTCTACGTAGCAGGAGGTGGGCTAAAGAACAAGGCTCTAATCAACATGATAAGAAAAAGATTGCCCCAAATTCCCGTTCTTCCCTTTGATGTTCTAGGCTTTCCATCGGAAGCTCGAGAGTCAGTATACTTTGCAATTCTTGCCAACGAATTTATCCATGGCAATAAGACAAATCTGCCGAGTGCAACAGGAGCCAGTAAGAAGGTTTTACTTGGAACTTTAGTGCCTGGAAATTTCTAAAGAACAGCACAACAAAAGACTTTTTAAATACAAGTTCTTATTATTAAAACGTTGGGAAAAATGAAGCTAGTTGAGTTTGAGGAAAGCTACTTCGAAGAGGTTCGAAGTTTACTAAACCTAAGCCTTTCTGAAGACTTTATTTCTGATAGAAGCCTTAAGAGAATAACGTTCGATGACCCAAACTATGATGAGCGTTACGCTCTTGTTGCAATAGAGAATGAAAATATAGTTGGGTTTGCACTTGGAGTTAAGAGAAAAAGAGCTCCAGAAGAACTGGTTGAAGCTCAAAAAGGGTTAGCTTGGATAAAGGTTTTTGCTGTAAGAGAAGGCTACAGAAATAAAGGAATAGCAACAAAGCTGTTTGAGGAACTAGAAAGCCGACTTAAAGATAGTGGTACTAAGAAAGTTCGAATTGCTGACTTTCCAGGGTGGACTCTTTTCAGTGGCGTAGACTTAAAATACCAGGATGCGCTTGCTTTCTTACTTGGTAGGGGGTTTAAGAAGGTAGGAGAAGCTGTCGACTACGAAATAGATTTACTAAACTTTTACATACCAAAAAGGATCCTTAAGACGAACGTTAGCCCAGCTGTAGTACGCAAAGCCGAGAAATCAGATAAAAACAAAGTTCTAAGCTGGGTAAAGTCAGAATTTTCTGCTTTTTGGGAATACGAGGCAAGTGTAGGCTTTACATACGACAAGCCAAAGTTATGGATCGCTGAAGAGGGCAACGAAATTATTGGGTTCTCTGTTTATAGTGCACTTGAACCTCATTGGTTTGGTCCAATTGGCGTTTCTGCAAAAACTAGACTAAAGGGAATAGGTTCTTTGCTTCTCTTTAACTGTCTCAAGAGCATGAGAGAGGAAGGTCAAAGAATCGCAGTAATACCTTGGACTAGCCACTTGTTCTTTTACACACAGGTACCTGGAATAAATAGAATCCGTCACTATTGGATTCTCGAAAAAACCTTCCCTTAGATCTTACGTTCAATAAAAAGGAAAACAAGAATTACCATATCTGAAGTGCCAGCTCATGCACTGTTTTGAAGCGAAGTAGGGATTAGTAGGATTGTCCTAGTTCTAAGGTCATGTAGTTTAGTTTAAGTCTTTTAAAAGTTTCAGGTTGTTACAGAGATTACTTTCTTCACAGCCGAACTTATCGTAACTATTTCATTGTCCGTAAGCACAGGGTCCGTGTACAAGCTAAATACTCTTCCTGAAACATCTTCGCTTACCGGGAAGTCTCCTGCTTTGTACTTTATGTTTTTATAGAAGTCTAACCTTTTTCCTCTCTCATATAGATCCTGAAAAAGTGGTTCTAGGTGGAGTGGAGTAGGATAAAACACTCCTGCTGGTGCGTTCTCCGCTCTTAAGTACTTCACGAACTCATCTCTTGGCACTTTCACGTCTTCAGTTAGCTTAATCGTATATAAGTGAAAGACATGTTTTGCATATGGTCTTTCAATGGGGAGCTCTAAACCCTTTATCCCTTTTAACTCATCATAGTATATTTTAGCATGCTTCCTCCTTATGTTGTTAAAATTTTCTAGTTTTTTAAGCTGAACTAGTCCTATTGCTGATTGCATCTCTGTTATTCTATAGTTGTATCCAAGTATTTCGTAGTGATATGTTGAGGCCTGGCCATGATGTCTAACCAACCTGGCTTTGTTTGCCATTTTTTCGTCGTTAGTCAAAACCATGCCCCCTTCTCCAGTCATCATATTTTTTGTCGCGTAAAAACTGAAAGCAGATATGTGCCCTATACTCCCAACTTTCTTACCCTTATATTCTGCTCCTATTGCCTGTGCACAATCTTCAACAACTATTAAATTTTTTTCTCTTGCGATTTCCATTATCTCATCCATTTCAGCAGGGTGACCAAATAAATGAACAACGATTATTGCTTTTGTTTTTTCAGTGATTTTTCTCTTTACATCTTCTGGATCAATTGTAAAAGTTTCTTTGTCTATATCTGCAAAAACGGGTACTGCATCTTGATGAAGCACGCTAGTTGCTGTAGCAACAAAAGTAAACGGTGGAACGATTACTTCGTCTCCCGCTTTTATCCCTGCCGCCGCTAACGCAGTATGGAGTGCAGTAGTTCCGTTTGAAGTTGCAATAGCAAATTTTGTTCCAATATATTTAGCGAATTCTTCTTCAAATTTTTTTGTTTTATCTCCTGCTAGGCTTGAAAGTTTTCTTGATCTTAAAACTTCTTCTACAGCCTCTATTTCTTCTTCCTCTATTACTGGTCTTGGTCTTATGGGCTGCTCACTTACGGGCTTACCACCGTAGAAAGCTAGCCTACTTAGGTCGTTCATCATACTTGACTGTAAACTGCCCTTTTTTAGTTTTTCTTACTGCTTATAGTGAGCCACCCGCATTACGGACGAAGTCTCCTTGCGAAAAGGAAGAAAGGGCGATTTTTATAGAACAAATTTAGATTTTCAAGAACAGTTTTGCGCAAAGGCCTTCGGTTGATGATAGAAAGAAAAACGATGCTTATGTTTTTAAAGGATTTTGTTGAAAACATACAAATCCTTACAGCCTCAGCTTTTTCATTAGGATTTAAATACCTTCTTTGCAAGTAGGCTGCCATGAAAAAACCCACGTTATTCTTTAATGAAGGTATGAAAATAAGCGGAATTCTCTCAGAGGTTGAAGGTTCCGAAGACATCGTAATCTTCTTTCATGGCTTCACTGGTGACAAAAATGAAGCTAACAACCTTTTTGTTGAAGCTGAAAATTATTTCAACAGAGAAGGTATTTCAACCTTTCGCTTTGATTTTAGATTTTCAAAAACAAACTCTAACAAGAGTGAGAGCGAAGGCACTATAGACGAAATGCTTCCCTCTGCTTGGATTTCCGATGGTCTTTTTGTCACAAGAAAAATTAAGCAACTCTTTTCAAAAAAGAAAATTCATTTAGTGGGGCTAAGTATGGGTGGATTAGTTGGCATTCACGTTGCGGTAAATGAAAAAGTTAACTCATTGATTTTATGGTCCGCAGTTGTAGACTCTGAATCGTTACTTGATGGCTCGAAAGAATGGATAAAAAGTATAATGCCAAAAAATTACGAAGCGTTTGTAGCAGACTTTGCAAGAAACAATCCAGTTAAACTTTACAACAAACTAACTAATACTCCTATATTTATAGTAGCAGGAGAAAAAGATATTACGGTTCCGGTAAGTCAAGCTGAAATGTTTCATAAACTCTTAGAAAACTCAAAACTGGTAGTAATTCCAGAAGCGGACCACGTCTTTTCAACAAAGAAAAATGAACTTTTCGAAGCAACCCTGGGCTGGATAAAAAGCCTTTAAGTTGTTGCTTTCTACAACTATTGCAAAACAAAATTTATAGTAACTTTCCACTTTTCATTTTCGCTTGGAAAATCTTTTCTGTAGTGGCAGCCCCTACTTTCTTCCCTAACCAATGCTGCCGTCGTTATTAGTTCAGATAGGTCCAACATGTTTACAAATTCTAATTGCTTTTTATCAAAAATTTTCTTCTGCTGATTGATTCTATTTCTTGTTTTCTTAATCCTTAGTATTGCTTCACTGAGAGTTCTCCTCTCTCTTACAATTCCAACGTTATTCCACATCACTTCTTTCAACTCGTTTACATCCTTTATAATTTTCACGTCTTCCTGATGTTCATCTAACTCTACGGAAGGATTTACTAAGTCTTTTTTCTCTAATCTTAATCCTTTCCATTTAGCTCCGTCGACTATTGCTTCAACAGCTCTAGAAGAAAAAACTACTGCTTCAAGTAAAGAGTTACTTGCCAGTCTATTTGCACCGTGAACTCCTGTACAAGATGCTTCTCCTATTGCATACAATCCTTCTAGGTTGCTTTGTCCAAGTTCGTTAACTCTAATTCCTCCATTCATATAGTGTGCTGCTGGGACGATTTCTATCGGTTCTTTCGTTATGTCTTTCTTGTACCGCATCATAGTTTCATAAAATCCTTCAAATTCTTTCTTTATTTTTTCTACTGGAACGTCTCTTAGGTCAAGATAAATGCGAGTGTTTTTCTCTTGCATTTCGAAGTAAATTGCTCTAGATATAATGTCTCTAGTTGCTAGCTCACATCTTTCATCGTACTTACACACAAACCGTTCTCCTCTATCGTTTATTATTTTAGCTCCAGCGCCTCTAATTGCTTCTGTTATTAATCTAACCTTGCCATCAGGTAAAATTGTGGCTGTTGGATGAAATTGCACAAATTCGAGGTTGCTTACTACTGCTCCAGCTCTATATGCAACAGCTATTCCATCTCCTGTCGCAGTTCGTGCATTTGTCGTGATCTTGTAAAGTTGTCCTGATCCTCCAGTTGCCAGTATTACGTTATCTGCAGACATTTTCATGCGTTCTCCGTTTAACATAATCTCTGCTCCTCTAACGTGGCTTTCCTCTGTTACTAATTTAAGTAAAAACGCATTCTCAATTATCTTTATGTTTTCATGTAAAGCTTTCTCTATAAGGCTTTTTTGTATATACTCACCAGTTTTATCTTTTATATGCAAAATTCGGGGAAGCGAATGCCCTCCTTCAAGAGCAAAGTCAAACTCTTCATTCTTTCTTTCAAACTGTATTCCAACAAACCTTATGAATTCTTCAACTCGATTTTTTGCTTCAGAGACGAGTATTCTCACAATTTCTTCATCGCTTATTCCAGCTCCAGATTCGAGGGTATCTTTTAGATGCAACTCTATGCTATCGTCTTTGCCAAGAGCTACAGCCATTCCTCCTTGAGCTAAATTTGTGTTTGTTTCGTCTACTTTGTCTTTTGTTATAACAACTACATTTAGCCCATACTTTTTTAACCTCAAGGCTGAGTAAAGACCAGCAATTCCACTTCCAACAACTATTACATCAAATTTTTTATCTTCTTTATCCATGGTCTTAGCCTTTAGCTTCTCATGGGTTCTACTTAAGTTTATTTTATAAATAAGCTTATCTTATGGCCTTAGGACTTCAAAAACTTCTAAACTCACGTCAACGGCTTTTGCTGAGTGAGTTATAGCTCCACTACTTATGATGTCTACGTCGCAAGCAGCATAATCTAAAATGTTTTCCTCGTTAATTCTCCCTGAAACCTCTATCAAAACTTTTTCTCTCAACTTAAGTTCTCTAAGTTTATTTACCGTTTCTTTAATTTCTTCAACAGTAAAGTTATCCAGCATTATGATGTCTGCCCCTCCTTTAGCTGCTTCTATAGCCTCTTCTAAGTTACTTACTTCGATTTCTACTTTCATAAATGAGGACGCTTTTTCTTTAGCTTGTTTGATTGCTTCTCTTATACCTCCGATTATTCTTACATGATTGTCCTTTATTAGTATCATATCGCTTAAGCTCATCCTATGTGTATCACCTCCTCCAAGCTTAACTGCCTTCTTCTCTAAGTACCTAAGTCCAGGTAACGTTTTTCTTGTAGCTGCTACTCTAACTTTTGGGTTCACTTTCCTGCATAACTTCACAAGGTTGTTTGTTGCTGTAGCAATTCCTGAAGCATGAGAAATTATGTTAAGTATTAGTCTCTCAATACTTAGAATGTCTCTTGCGTTACCCTCTAGTATTGCTATTTTCTCTCCTTCTTTTACGTCTTCGCCATCCTTCTTAAGTTGTCTTGCATTCACTCCAACTACGCTTAAGAATTGAATGCACTCTTCAAGACCTGCTAGAACAAAATTCTGCTTAGCTACTATTGCTGCTTTACACCTTACTTCCTCCCCAATTAGTTCTGAAGTGACGTCAAAGAATGGAATGTCTTCGTTAATATAGTCAAAAAACTTCATTGCTTCTGCTTTGCTCCTCATAGTTTTATTCCCACCAGTTCGTATGTCTTAATAATTTTTTCTCTTGCCATATTGGCTAAGTTTTCATCAACTACAACCCTATTCTTCATGTCTCTCAGCGAATCACGAATGCTTTTCAGCGTTATCTGTTTCATGAATCTGCAGATTGCTGAATCATTGAGAGGTATGTATTCCTTTCCTGGACATTCTTTCTTAAGCCTATGTACAAGCCCAATTTCTGTTCCTATTATAACTTGGTTGCTTTCGCAACTGCATGCATACTTCATCATTTGACTGGTTGAACCTACGAAATCCGCAAGCTGCCTTACTTCTTTTGGAGTTTCTGGATGAACAGCTATCTTAGCATTAGGATATTTTTCTCTCGCTAAAATTATATCTTCCCTACTTATTATATGTGAGTGAACATAGCAGTGGCTTTCCTGTGGTACTACTATTACTTCTTTTCCTGATTTTTCAGCTACATACTCGGCTAAATTTCTATCAGGCCCAAACAAGATTTTGGGAGAGTCTATCTTTTTTACAACTTCTGCCGCATTTGCACTTGTAACGATATAATCTGAAATTGCCTTTACTTCTAGATAAGAGTTAACATAAACAACTAACGGTATGCCTGGATATTTTTCCTTGTAAGCTCTAGCTACTTTTGAAGTTAGATAGTTTGCTAGAGAGCATGTCGCTCCTCTTTCAGGATGGAGTACAACTTTGTTTGGATTGAGTATGGCCGCTTGTTCTGCCATAAAATCAACACCAGCTAGAACTATCACTTTGTTACTAAGCTTCGTTGCCTTTATTGAAAGTTCTAGTGAATCACCAACAAAGTCAGAAACGTCTTGAACCTCTGGAAGTTGGTAGTTGTGCGCCAGCACCACCGCATCTCTTTCTTTTTTTAGCCTAATTATCTCCTCTCTTAATTCTTCCTGCATTCTCATGCTTCTTATTCGTAGAGGGGTATAAGTGCGTTATTCCAACACAAAAGTCAGAATGTACCTTAAGGAAAAGTTTTTAACTTCTTGTTTGAGGTATTTTTCTTTATGGACGTAGAAAGTCTTCTAAAGTATGGCCTTTCAATGGCTCAAAAAAACGGCGCGAGTTACGCGGAAGGCCGATACCAAGCAGACCGAGGTGAAGGCCTAATGCTAAAAAATGGGGTACCTGAGTTAGCAAGTCACTTCAACAACGCGGGTATTTCGTTTAGGGTTTTAGTTGATGGTGCCTTAGGCTTCGCTGCAACAAACAGAGTTTCTAAAAAAGAAGTAAGTAAAGTTGTAGACATGGCAATAAAAAGTGCAAAAGCTGCCTCGTTTTTGTTTAAGGATAAAGTTGGGCTGAGCGAAGAAGAGCCCAGAGAAGATAAGGTTGTTGTAAAGCAGAGAATAAAATTTGAGAATGTAGATCAGGAGAGCATGATCGAACTTCTTAGAGAGGCTGATAGCGTTGCAGTGGAATCAGCAAGCAAGCATGAAGCAAAGCTTGTTGGAAGAATCTTTTTCGTAAGGTCGTGGACAACAGAAAAAAGGATAGTAACAACCGATGGAATAGACGTTTATAGCTTCATACCAAGAGTAGCTTTTTCATTTTACTTAACTGCATTAGGCCCCAACAAGTTAGCTTCTCAAAGGTTCGCTGAGAAAGGAGAAAGTGGAGGCTGGGAAGCAATAGAAAAGCTAGATGTTGTTCGTATGATGAAGAGCGAGGGAGAAACGCTAGGAAGATTAGTAACTCAAGCTAAATCTCCACCGAAAGATAAACTAGACGTTGTCTTGGGGAGCGAAGTCGTTGGAATTGTTTGCCATGAATCTAGTGGTCATCCTGGAGAAATGGATAGAATACTGGGAAGAGAGGCCGCCCAGGCTGGCGAAAGCTACTTAACTAAGGACTCCCTAGGAAAGGTTGTAGGTTCAAAAGTAGTTAATGTTGTTGATGACCCAACCATTCCTCACTCTTTTGGTTTTTACCTCTATGATGATGAAGGTGTTAAAGCTAGGAAGAGGTACTTAATCAAAGAAGGAAAAATAAATGAATTCCTTCAGAACAGAGAAACCGCTTTTGCAACTGGAACAAAGAGTAACGGTGCTGCCAGAGCTTCACAGTACAATAGAGAGCCAATCGTTAGAATGGCAAATACCTACATGGAACCTGGCGACTATAAGTTTGACGAGCTTCTAGAAGACATAAAGTTTGGAATCTACATTAAGAATTTTACGGAATGGAACATAGATGATAGGCGCTTTAATCAAAGGTACGTTGGCTTAGAGTCCTACATAATCGAAAACGGCGAGCTAAAGGATATGGTAAGAAACCCTGTTATAGAAATGACAACGGTCGGCCTATTCTCTTCAGTTGATGCAGTTGGCTCTGACCTAGACTTCTGGGCTGCCACCTGCGGAAAAGGCGACCCAATGCAGGGTGTTCCTGTTTGGACCGGTGGGCCCTCGATAAGATTAAGAAATGTAAACCTTGGAGGGTGAAGAAAGATGAGCGCAAGAGAAATAGCATCGAAGGTAATTAAGTTAGCCAAGAGAGAAGGAGCAACAGATGCTGTAGCACGGATAGAAGAACTTGAGTGGTACATGCTAAGATTTTCCAACAATAGCCTCACTGTAACAAAAAGCTTGTTGGAAAAAGAGCTTCATATCTTTGTCTGCATAAATGGCAAGAAGGCCAGCTGTTCTATTATGAACCTAAGCGAAGAAGCCATAAAAGAAGCAACAATAAAAACAGTGAGACTCGCGAAAAGTAGCAGAGAAAGCGACCTTTACGCTCCACTGCCAAAAGGTCCTTTCAAGTACGACAAGAAGTTCAAAAAAATAGGTGACGAAAACATAGATGTTGAAAAACTGCCTACTATAGTTAAAGCTTCGATTGAATCTGCTTTAAGTTCAGGTGCAAGTAGAGTCGCTGGCTCTTTAATAGCTCAAAGAGTAAAAGTCCTTCAGGAAACTTCAGGCAGTGCAAGAAGCGAATTTGAAAGTACGATGTACAACTTATCAGTTAGAGCATTTGCAGATTCAGATGCTACGGGACAGTTTGCAACAACTTCAACTTTTCTTTCAAAAATGGATGCTGAAAAAGTAGGCAGGATGGCTGGAGAAATAGCAAAAATGGCGAAGGATCCAAAGCCTGCAGAAGCTGGGGTTTACGACGTTGTATTTGGTCCCATGACCTTTGCTGACCTAATAGAAGAGGTAGTTGACGCCTCTTCTGCGTTTTCTGTGGATGCAAAAACCTCATTCCTAGTTGATAAGCTAAATGAAAAAATTTCAAGTAAGGAAGTTACTGTAGAAGACGACCCTTTGAATCAAGAGGCTCCGGGGTCTTCGCCTTTTGATCAAGAAGGTTTACCAACATTCCGTAAGAAAATTATAGATAGCGGCATTTTGAGCACGTACCTCCACAATTCAGCTACCTCAAAAAAGATGAATCAGAAGAATACTGCAAACGCTGGGCTCATTCGTCCTTTTCCGTTTAACATAGTAGTTTCTGAGGGGAACAAGTCTTTAGACGAGCTTATCTCATCCATAGACAATGGCCTGTATGTGACGAACAACTGGTACCTTAGGTATACGAATAGCTTGACCGGAGACTTCTCAACTATACTTAGAGACGGCTTATTTAAGATAAGGAATGGATCCATTGAAGGACCAATAAAAGGGCTCAGGCTTTCCGACAACATGTTGAATTTCTTGAAGAACATCGAAGAACTTGGAAGAGAAAGATATTGGATAAAGTGGTGGGAAGTTGACGTTCCGGTGCTAACAGGGGCTGCTTTGGTAAGGCAAATGAAGTTCACAAAACCCACAGTATAAAGTATTAATAAGAAACATTTTTAATTACCTTTTTAAGGTACAAAAACGATAAAAATTGGAGGTAGGTGCCGCAAAAGTAGACATAACGCCTACTAACAATGTTTGGCTGGGCGGGTTTGCTGCAAGGTACAAACCAAGCGAAGGGGTGCACGATCCACTATTTGCTAAAGCCTTCTTCATAAGCTCAAGAAGTTCTGAAGCCCTGTTAATCTCATGTGATCTTTTGAATATTCCAGAAGAACTCTACTCCATAGCTTCGGAAAAGATTTCTAGCGAGACGGGCATCGAACAGAACGCCATTCTAATAGCTGCTACTCATACTCATTCCGGTCCCTCGCTTTCTCCAAATATTTCTTCTTCAGCCAATCACGAGAATAAATCAAACAATGCTTACTACAGATCGTTACCAGGTCTAATAGCAGAAGCAGGTATAAGGGCAGTAGAGAAGTCAAGAAGCGGTTACATTGGCTTTGGTTCAACTAGTCTAAACATTTCCTTTAACAGAAGGAAAAAAGATGGACCGACCGATCCTGAGCTAATAGTTGCATTTGCAACAGACCACGACAAAAATCCTATAGCAGTAACTATTAACTACGCATGCCATGGTGTAGTTCTTGGTCCAAGCAATTATCAAATTTCTTCAGATTTTATGGGCTATGCTACCAGAACCGTTGAATCCTTAATAAAGGATAAAGTAGTGTCTTTGTTTTTTAATGGTGCTGATGGAGACCTCAACCCGATAACTTGCAAGGGCTACGCTTGTAATGGAACGTTTGACGATGTAGAACGTCTAGGACTTGCTCTGTCTGACAGGGTGATAGATGCAATTCAGAACGTTACGCTGTTAGACAACATTGAAATAGGTCATGCGTTTAAAAAGATGGACGTGGAACTAGAAAAACCTTCTCTTGAACTCGCTGAAAAAATGTACAGGGAACAAGAAAACTACATAAAGAGTTTTTCTTCGAGCCGCTCTCCAACAGAAGCTATTCCTGCAGATAAAATTGAAGAGGCTACAGCAGTACTAAAATACTTAAGGAAAAACTTAGATAAAATAAAAACACAAAACTTTCCGGACAAAACTGTTGCAAATTTACAAGCAATCAGAATTGGTGATTACGCCATATTGGCTTTACCTGGTGAACCATTCGTAGAGCTTGGTCTTAAGATAAAGTCAAACTCACCCTTTAAGTTAACTTCTGTGTTTTCTTATGCAAATGGCTATGTTGGATATATTGCCCCTTTAACTTCCTATGAGGAAGGGGGATATGAAGTAATGCCTACGTATTGGAATAGGCTTAAGAAAGGCTCCGGAGAGTTGTTTGTTGAAGAAGGACTGAAGCTTTTGGGTTCGCTAAAGTAGGAAGTCTATTTCCGCTAAGTTCAAGAAGATTTATATCTATAGTATTTTTCATTCTGCTTTTAAAAGCGTGCGCAAAATGAAGTTTACGAACTTCCAAATAATTTTTCTACTTGGCTTTTTAACATGGAGTTCGCTTGCTCCCCTTTACCTGTACTATGGCTGGTACTTAAGGTCTGAAGGTATAAGCTACGTTGAGATAGGAATGGTTTTAAGCTCAAACGTTATTTTTACATTTTTTGCTCAGTTGCTTTCTGGATTTCTTTTTGATCGTTTCCATAATTATAAATATTTACTTCTTTTTACTTTTCTCATTAGATCTTTGTCTACCTCATTCATTGCCTATTTACCAAATCCACGTGACACTTACATTTGGTATGTTCTATCCTCTTTTTCTTTAGGCATGTTCTCCCCTCTCTCGCAATCCATAATTGCTGAAACATCAAGAAGTGAAAAATTGGGTACAAACTTAGGTCAATTTAGGCTTTCTGGTTCCGCTGGATGGGTTTTTTCTTGCATAGTTTCTGGATTTGTTGCGATGCAATCGTTAAAGGGATCTTTTGTTCTTGCATCCTTCTTCTCTATACTATCGCTTCCTCTTATACTATTGCTTAAAACTAGCGCCAACACTAGCCAGAACGTTAATAACTTAAATCTTAGCAAAGACACTAACAATAGTACAAGACAAAATAATTTAGCTATATTCCTTTTTTACTTAAGTATATTTCTTGCCAGCATTGGAATGGGAGCAGCTAGCAATTTTTTGAATATATTTATTTTAGAAAATGGAAACAATGCTCTTTCACTTTCTCTAATTTTGGCAATTGGTGCACTAGTTGAAGTTCCCTCTATGTTGCTCTCAGGAAAGCTTTCTGATGCAGTAGGCCCGTTGAAACTTCTCTCAGTAAGTGAGTTCTTCTTGGGGTTGGTGTACTTAGGCTATGCGTCTGTAAAAAACCTTTATAGCTTTTTTGTAGTTCAGTCCTTCAGAGGGCTTTTTTATGCTATTTTTACAGTTTCCGGTATGCACTTTAGTTCTATCGCAGGAGGAGAAAAGAAAAGAGGCATTTCAGCAGGAGTTTACAATGTGGCTAATACTATAGGTTTAGCTTTAGGCCCTTATTTAGCAGGATTAATTTCGCAGTATCCTCTTTTTCTCTTAGGTTCATACTCTGGCATCTCTGCTTCTTTTATTTTTTCTTTCTTTATCTCAATTTTTGCTGCGGCCTTATTGCTCCTTTACGAGTTGCTGAAAAAGCTACTAAAGTATTAGTTGTCTCTTTGTTATTTGTCGAGATTAATTTGAGGTAAGGGCCACATTAGAAGTATCTCGTAGTTTATTCCCATAGGTTTTTCCTTAGCGCTTCCAATAAGAGTGCTTGAGCCTAACAGTAAGTCCAAAATTGATGGTTTTGGAAGCGAAATAACCTTGGTTGGTGCATCTTGTGGCAAGCCTGCAAGTTGTTTTGCTCTAGAAACCGCATACTCGAAGCTTCCAACTTCATCAACCAGTCCAACCTTCAGTGCTTGCTTTCCTAAGTATGGTTTAGCAGTTACAACTTCGCTTAGGTTTACTTTGCTTCCTCTGTTTTCTACAACCTTTTCTATGAAGTCCTTAGCAGTTTCATTTACCATTTCTCTAAATATTTCTTGTTCGTTTTCAGTTATGTTTCTATATGGGCTGCCAATATCTTTAAAGTTACCGCTCTTAAAGGTGTATACTTCAACTCCTAGCTTATTTAATAGGTTGCCGTAATTTATAAGTACGGAAACCGCTCCTACCGAACCTGTAAGTGACAAAGGTGAGGCTATTATTTCTTTTGAAGGCAAAGCTATCATATATCCCCCAGATGCCCCATATTCAGTTATGTACGCAACAACTGCTTTCTTTTCTGCAAGTTCCTTTACTTGGTAATAAATTTCTTCTGAGGCAGCAGCACTTCCTCCGGGGCTGTTTATCACAAAAAGAACACCTTTAGCATTTGAGTCCTCTTCCACTGTCTTTAAGAGGCTTCTTACACTACTTGGAGTTATTGTTCTCCCCGAAATAAAACTGGATTCTTCGTATGCAATTGTACCTGAAAGTTCTACTATGGCTAAGTAGTTCTTACCTGGACCTTTACTTGGACCTGTAAACTCTAGGTACCCCACTACTAGAGTCAGCACCACTAGTATGACGATTAGAGCTAAGATCTTCTTCTTTTTTCCACTTTGATTTTCTTTCATAAATATTTTTAGTAAAGCTTTCACCATATAAAATTTATCGTGAGCTAACAAGAGAACCTCCTGCTAAGCGTGAAGGCGAACTACGAAAGCTTAAATAAACGTTGAGATACTAAAAACTTAGGGAACGTTTCTTATGCAGAAGGATGTTCAGGTCTGTGTTGAAGGAAAGGTTTTCAAGCTGAATAGGCTTGTAAAATGGCAGAGCTGTGAACTCAGCGAACCAGCAGATGAAGAGATAGGCGTGAAGTCTACCATAGGTACTGGAAGCCCTTCTGAGGGGAGAGTAGTTCGCGTAAGTTGAGCCCAAGGTGGTTTGATGGTGGAATTTCTGGTGGTTTCAGTTCCAAACAAAGAGGCCAAAGCAAAAATAGAATTATTGGATGCTATTCTTTTAGCAGATAAAGATGTTAAGATAATAGAAACTGAACAAAAAAGCGCATTCAGAATAGTAACAAAACTCAACGAGGATGACTTCTTGCATCTAGTCTTTAGTTCCTTGCCAAGATACATCGTTAGAGTCGTTCCTATTTACAAAACTTGCAGCTTAAACAAAAACGAAGTGCTCGCGTCTGCTTTAAGTTTGCTTGAAGATTTAAATTCAACTAAGAAAATTAAGGTAGAACTCAAATCTAAAAAGTCTTTAAGAAGTCTCTTAGATCCAATAAAAGAGGAGCTTCTTAAGGCAGTAAGAACAAAAGGCTATGAGCTAGACGTTATCTCTCCCGAGGTTATCCTATACCTTGAAACCATAGGCAATAAAATGATTATTTCTCTGCTACGAAGTACTCTTCCACTTTCATTGTACTCCCTGAGAGACAAAGCCTGCAAATTCGTAAAGCATATAACTGAAGAAAAAGGCACTTAAAAGGACAAGGAGAAACAATGATGCTTGAGCCAAAAGCGCAGGACTATCTCTTTCCTTTAACTAGAGGTTATCTTCCGCCTCGTCTTCCCTTTAGGGAAAAAGAACTAAGTGAGCTAGAATCTTTCTATCTTACTGGAATTAAGCTAGGATCCTTTCCTACCTTTCTCTTAATTGGACCAAGAAGCTCAGGAAAAACCACACTTGCACTTAAGCTAGCTGAAGGCTTAAGAGTGAAGTTAGGTCTCAGAAGCATAGTAATTGACTGCAGCGCTGAAAGCAGTGAATTCAAAATAATTTCGAAGACGATTAACATTCTTGGCATAACTTCAAGTAGACTTAAGGGTTCTTCAACAGAAGAACTTTTATCTTTCTTACTGAGATATTTTGCTTATGACAAACTTAAAACCTTAATGGTTCTTGATAACATTGAATGTTTGGGCATTAGCAAAAATAAATTCTTGCTTAGCGCTCTACTGAAACTAAATGAAAACTTCAGAGAGGCCAGTAGAAACCTCGCGCTACTTTTTACAGCTAATGAAAAAGAATTTGAAAACCTGAGGCAATCAATAAAAGAATTCCAGAGGGTCCCAGTACTTAGGTTAAAGAGGTATACAAAAGAACAAGTTTACAACATAATAAAGTATAGGATAAGTTTGTTGCCTCTTCACCTTAAGTTTTCTAAGAGTAGCATAGAGCGTCTTGCTGAACTCTCAACCAGTTATGAAGATGTAAGCCTAGCTCTTTCCCTTCTTTCGAGTTTAATTTTAGAGGCAAAAAGTACAAGAAAGGAAGAGATAACTCAAAGCGACGTAGATGACATTTATTCTAAAACGATCATTTCACGTAGTCGAGAATCTTTTACTCTTTCTGATGAGGAGGCGCTAATTTTCAACGTAATCTTAGAACTAAAAGGAAACGAGTCTCTTAATCCAATAAAGTCTAGTCTTCTATGGGAAACTTATCAAAAGGTTTGCGAAAGAAAAGGAAAAAAGTTAATTTCATAC
Source organism: Nitrososphaera sp. (assembly GCA_039793485.1). Lineage (GTDB taxonomy): Archaea > Thermoproteota > EX4484-205 > EX4484-205 > JAAOZO01 > JAAOZO01. The sequence continues at coordinate 38,755 of JBAMLO010000049.1, forward strand.
ACAAAGTTCTGGAACATACTAGTTCAACTAGAAAGAAAGGGCTTAATAAAAAGGGATGTGAAAAGCTTTGGAAGGTTTGGGAGGTCAACTTTAATTTTCGTCCATAATGAACCAAATAGAGCTTAAAATTAGAAAAAGAGCTTTAACCCCTTTTTATCGAATACTGAAGGTGCTTTCAGAAGAGGAAGAGCTAACTATTACTCAAATTGAACTAAGGGCAAGAGTAAATCACAAAACAGCTGTATCCAACCTTATCTTGTTAAAGAATGCGGGAATGGTGTTTGAAGTATCGCTAGGTCGAGTAAAAATGTACAGACTAAATAAAGACAACGAAAGAGTACAAATTTTAATCAAATTATTTTCTTCTTGGCCTTGAGCTGCCTTTCTTTTTTTCTGCTATAAAGTTCATCAAAGGAATAGTTTCAAATATGATTGTTCTGGTGGTTTCATGGTATTTTGTTTTCAGCTCTTTTATTTTTCCAGCTCTTTCCTGACTTTTTGATATCCTTATCCATTTTTCTGACACCCTATTTGGTCTAGAAAGCCTAATGTATCCACCTTTTTTCGACTCCATAAGAGCAATCGCTAACAAATCGTAAATATATGGAATTAATGACCACGACCTCTTCTTTTGAACAGTTGCAAGTATAAAGTCTGCGTCCGCTATTCTCTTTAAAAATTCATAAGCTTTCGTGCTGTCATTCGCAATGTTTAGAAAGTTTCCATATATCCAGTCTAAAAGTTCATCGGGATTCATGTCTACGCTCATGAGGTGCGCTTTTGCTTCGTTTATGCTCTTTGCATAAATTGCATGTCTAATAGCATCAAATATGCTTTCCTCTCTAAGTCTGTTTCCAAGTAAACTTTTCACTGACCCGTTGCTTATAACTTCGCTTTCTGTAGTTAATGCCTCCAAGTCTGTTAAAGCACTTCTCATGTCTCCTCCAGACCTTTCAGCAATTGCTTCCAAAGCTTCGTCTTTTATGAGAATGCCTTCTTCTTCAACAATCTTCTTTAGCCTTTTTAGTACTTGATCTTTTCTTAATCTATTAAATTCTATCATAAGACATTTTTCTCTTATTTCTCTTAAGCTTTGCTTCCAGGGGTCATTTGCAACCATAACTATTGGACTAGTTGCCTGATCAATTAACTGCTTTATAGCACTAACAGCCCCAACATCTTCTCGCTGGTATATCCCATCAACTTCATCAAGGAAAACTAAGTTTGGTTTTCCTGAAATCGATCTGCTTCTTGAAGCTGGAAGAACTTTTTCCAGTATAACGTCTTTTGTTCTTGAGTCGCTTGCATTAAGCTCGATTAAGTTGTAGCCAAGCATTTTTGCTGCAATTTCTACTGTTAACGACTTTCCAACTCCTGCTGGTCCGTATATCAGTGCTGCCTTCTTTCCTTCTGGAGACCAGTTTTTTAACCAGTTTAAAAATTCCTCTCGCGCTTTTTCATTTCCAACTATCTCATTCCAGCTTTTGGGTTTAAATTTAGTAGTCCAAATTTCTCTAAGCATTCGTTGATTTCACAGCTCACGATTAACTTTAAATGTCTTTCTCCTAACTCTAGCCACTGCTCTGTTTCTTTCTTTTATCTGCTGAAAGCATACTTATTTTAGCAAGTAAAGCAGAAATTTGAATTTCTGGATCCGCTCCAGAGTGAATTCTGTATTCTACATCAGCCAACATAGAAACCATGTCTGCTTTTTCTTGAGCGCTGAGAGTTGATTGTGTCACGTTTTTGTGAATTCCTCTTATTATTTCTTTTGGGGGTATTCCTTCATTGTACAGTAAGTTGTTTAAGGTGTTCATAGCTGCCTCTAGGTCACCATGAAATGCTTTTTCAAATACTTGGTCGATTTTTCCAACTCCGGCATACCCAATGAAATCCTTTACTGATTTTACTGTTATGGCTCCTTCAATAGCTGCAGCACCTTGTGCAAAGTTAATTGCTTTTCTCATATCTCCTTCTGACTTTTCAACTATCATTTTTAATGCCTCTTCTTCGTATTTTATGTTTTCTTTAGTTGCTATTTCCTTCAGTCTTTCTAGGATTGCGCTGTCAGGAAGTGGACCGAATCTAAAAACTGCACACCTAGATTGTATTGGTTCTATTATCTTGTAAAGTTCGTTTGCTATTAAGATAAATCTTGTTGTGTTTGAGTATCGCTCCATCGTCCTCCTTAAGGCTTGTTGCGCTTCTTCGGTAGTGCTATCGCACTCATCCAGTATGATAATTTTAAATGGCACTTCGCCCAGAGGAACTGATCGAGCAAATTCCTTAACTCTATTTCTTATAACGTCAATTCCTCTCTCATCTGAAGCGTTCAACTCTATGTAGTTTCCTGAAACATTTCCATTGTACATGTCGTAAACTAAAGCCAGTGCAGAAGTTGTCTTCGAAGTTCCAGGCGGCCCAACGAAAAGCAAGTGGGGCATATTCTTAGTTTTTACAAATGTTTCAAGTCTCTTGACGATTTCTTCTCTATCAACCATTTCGCTTAGACGCCTTGGTCTGTACTTTTCAGTCCAAACTTGCTCAGCTTCCATCATCTTGATTTTATTTAGTATTTTTAAAGCAATTTAAAGTTTTTATTAAAGCTAATGTTTTTGCTGAGGTAAAATAACTAAAAATGGACGTCTCTAAAGTCTTCTTCTAAGAAGCTCATTTTTAAGTTTTCTTAAGCTTTAGACCCTTCTAACTTTCAGAAAACTTTTGTTCAAACAACTAAAGAGTCTTAGTGTTAACCTAAATTAAACTTAAAAGATAAGGTTATATTACTCTCTTACTAGAACTACAACTATAAGTTTGATGGAAAGCGAGCGTGCCCTAGTGAGTCTTTTAGTTAAAAAAGGCATAAGCAGAGTGAGAGCTGAGCTACTGATAAAGCCCATAAAAGTGGCACCAAAGTCGGAAACAGAGCTTTCTTCTACTCTTTTCGGAGAGATTCAAGTAAAGAAGTCTTCAAGTACTGAAATTCCATACTTTGCTGCTACCATTATGGAGCGAAACGGGTTGTTGGAAATACCAAACTCTGACTTATCGGAGAAAAACCTAAAAATGCTTAGCTGGAACGAAAAGTACAAGGAAACAAAGCTTTCTTCTCTACCTGAAAACTTCTATCTCCTAGCGCAAGAAGCGCTTTTGAATACGAAAGATAAAAAAATTGATTCTCTAATTATTGAAATTGTTAGCTTAAGGATTAAAAAACTATTAAGATATCTCGTCCTTCCTTCAATTCCATCCGAGGTAATAAGTTCTTTTAGTCCAGAGGAGAAGTATCTCTTTTATTTGTTAAGAGAAGTTATAAGCTCATGGCAAAGGGAGGTGCTTGGAATTGGAGCAAGATAAAACTGAATCTATAACTGTTCTTTTCTCAAACTTCATTAGAAGCTTTTCTGACAACGAGGGTAAGTTTAAGTACTTGGATGCAATAATAAGTATGCCAATAAACTTAGAAAAATCTATAGTAGTAAGCTTTGAAGACATGCTCATTTTTGATAGTAAACTTTGTGAATTTTTAGAAAAGAATCCAAGTGAAGCAATAAAGCAGTTTGAAGAAGCTGCTTTAATGATTTTAGCTGAGCATGATGCTGAGTATGCAAAGAAGATAAGAAAAGTCAGAGTTAGAATAAGCGGCTACCCACAATCCGTAACAATAAGAGACCTTAATTCTTCTTTCATAGGAAAAATTGTTAAAATAGAAGGCGTCGTTGTTAGACAGTCCCAAGTAAAAACACAACTTGTTGAAGGAACTTTCAGGTGTTTGAATTGTGGAACTCTCATTTCGGTCGAGCAAAATTCTCAAAGTTTAACTCTTCCAAAGGCTTGTCCTGCCTGCAACGCTAACAACCCAAGTAATTTTGAGCTTGATCCCTCTAAGTCCGTGTTTGACGACTTTCAAATGATTTCTATTCAAGAAAAACCAGAGTCTTTGCCAGCAGGACAAATTCCTCAAACTATTGACCTTAACTTAACTGGAGACCTAACAAATAAGGTCAGACCTGGCGATAGAGTTAAGTTAACTGGGATAGTTGGGATTCGTTACGCTAAGTCTGCGTTTGGTAAACCTAAGTCAAAGATATTTGAACTCTCACTAGAAGTTAACAATGTTGAAATTGAAACAGAGGAAAGTTCAGACTTAGTATTAAGCGAAGAGTTAATTGAAAAATTCAAGAAAGATGTCAAGGATCCTCTTTTCTATAGAAAGCTGGTTTCTTCCATTGCTCCCTCAATACATGGTCTTGCTCACATTAAGGAGGCTATACTCCTGCAACTAGTAGGCGGAGTACCTAAGCAATTTAAAGATGGAATTAGAGTTCGTGGAGACATAAACATTTTACTTGTTGGAGACCCTGGAACTGGAAAGTCGCAACTCTTGAAGTACGCTCAAAGAATTGCACCACGTGGTTTGTATACTTCTGGCAGAGGTGCCACAGCAGCTGGACTGACGGCAGCAGCGGTAAGAGATGAAAGTGGCACGTTCATGCTAGAAGCGGGTGCCTTAGTGCTCGCCGATAAGGGTTTAGCAGCTATCGATGAGTTTGAGAAAATGAGAGAGGAAGATCGAGTAGCAATTCATGAAGCTTTAGAACAACAAACATGTAGTATTGCGAAAGGAGGAATAGTGGCTACTCTAAACGCTAGAACTGCAGTTCTAGCTGCAGCCAATCCTCAACTAGGGCGTTATGATCCCAATAGAAGCTTTTACGACAACATAAGCTTGTCAAGCACGATACTTTCAAGATTCGACCTTTATTTCATATTGAGAGATGTTCCAAATCCATCGGCTGATGAAGAGCTTGTCACTCATATTTTAGCGCAGCATCGTTACGAAGAAGCTGTAGAAGAGGAAATCTTTGATATCAACTACTTAAGGAAGTTCATCGCTTATGCAAAAACAATTGAACCAAAGCTTAGCAAAGAAGCAGAGGCAACTATTAAGGCATACTTCCTCTCCTTGAGAAGTGCAAGCACAAGCGCTTCACTTCAAATAACCCCAAGGCAACTAGAATCTCTTATAAGGCTGAGTGAGGCTAGAGCTAAGCTGATGCTTAGGAACGAAGTTCTAAAAGAAGATGCTGAAGTAGCAATAAGGTTGTACAGAATTTCGATGGAGCAAGTTGGAATTGACATGGAAACAGGACAAATAGACGTGGATGCCATAACTGGTAAGCCTCGTTCAACAAGAGAAAAAATGTCTACAATAATGTCAATCTGCGACCAACTTGAAAGCGAGTTTGGTTCTGCCTCGATAGAAGAAGTTCTAAAGAGGTGTGAAGAAAAAGGAATAGACAAAAATGATGCGAGACGTTTAATAAACCAGCTTTTGAGAGATGGCGTGTTTTACTCTCCTGACGACAAATCGCTGAAAAGAGTTAGGTGAAATTTTTGAGAGTAGAAGACCTTGAAATACCAGAAGAGGTAAAAGCTTCGCTAAGAGAGCTTGGCTTTAGTACGCTTTATCCTGTTCAGGAGCAGTCAATTAAAGGTGGCCTGTTGGAAGGGCGAAATCTTTTAATTTCTGCACCCACTGCATCAGGAAAAACTTTAGTTCCGATTATCGCAGCCGCTAATAAAGTTTACAACAATGAAGGAAAAGTTGTTTACTTAGTGCCATTGAAGGCACTCGCAAACGAAAAGTTCGAAGAATTTAATTCTGCGCTAAAAATAAAAAAGAAGGATGGTTCAAAGATTAAGGTTGGAATAAGTACTAGTGATTTTTATTCAACTGGAGAAGAACTTAGAAAGTTCGACGTAATCATTGCAACTTATGAAAAAATGGATTCTTTGATTAGACATAAGCCATCTTGGTTAAGGAACATATCCTTACTAACGTTCGATGAGATTCACTTAATAGGTTCTGCAGATCGAGGTCCCGTTGTTGAAATGATCTTAACTTGGCTAAAAGAAATTTCTCCCAATTCTCAGAACATTGCTTTAAGCGCAACAGTAACAAATGCCAAAAAAATTGCTGAGTGGCTTAACGCAAAACTAGTTCAAAGCGACTGGAGACCAGTTCCGCTTAAGGAAGGAGTATTCTTCTCCAACAGTATTGTTCTTGAGGATGAAACCATTCAAGTGAACAACGTCTTTGGAGATGAACTCCAAGATTTAGCAAATCATGCAATAAAAGACAGCAGAGGCCAAATTCTCTTTTTTGTTCCAACGCGAAAAAGAGCAGTAGCCCTAGCTAGGAAGCTTTCTCCAGTATCGTCGCTAGCCTTAAGCAAAAATGAAAAGGCAATTCTCGAAAAAATTTCTTCTGAACTTCTTTCGATTGAAGATTTAACTCCAGTAGGTTCTGAGCTTGCCAACTTGGTGAAGAAAGGCGCCGCATTTCATCATGCTGGGCTTACTTCATTTCAGAGGAGAAAAATTGAAGAAGCTTTTAAGAAGCACTACATCAAGATTTTAGTTGCAACCCCAACTCTAGCTGCTGGAGTTAACTTGCCTGCTAGGTATGTTTGTATAACTTCTTTAGAAAGGTACTCTCAAGAAGTTGGGTACCAGCAAATACCTATTTTAGAGTACAAGCAAATGGCAGGTAGAGCTGGAAGGCCTCAGTTTGACGATGTTGGTTATTCTTTGATATATGCTAGAAAGCAAGAAGATATCGACTATTTTGTAGACAACTACATCAAGGCAAAGCCTGAGCCAATAAGGTCAAACCTCACATTGTCTAGCTATCTTTCTTCTGCCGTTCTCTCAACTATAGTTGTTGGACTAGCTTCAGATGAAGTTGAACTTGAAGAGGTATTTGAGAAAACTTTTCTAGCAAAACAAACAACTCCGCAATTAATTAAATACAAAGTAATGCAATCCTTAGACTACTTGATGAAAAATGGCGCAGTTGTTCTTTCAAATGGGATAAAGGCAACTCCCCTAGGAAGAAGAATTGCTGAACTTTACGTGCTCCCAGAAACTGCCTTTTCTATATTGAATAAGCTTTCTTCTCTTCCACGAAAAGTTTCAGAGATTACACTCTTGCAAATTGTAGTTTCTACTCCTGATATGCATCCCCTTCTCTCGTCTACTAGAAAGGATTTGCTGTGGATTGATAGTTTTATAAGCGAACATTACGATGAACTTTACTTCTTAGAAACGGAATCTGCAATTCAAGACCAACTGAAAACAATTAGGGCGATTGAGATGTGGATAAACGAGTACTCTTTAGACAAAATTTATGAAGAATTAGACCTTGAGCCTGGCGACTTGTATGCTTTAAACGAAAAAGCCACATGGCTTCTCTTTGCAGCTTCTGAGATTGCAAAGTGGTCGAAGTATCCGGAGCTCGTCAAGAACTTTGAGACACTGAGTATGAGAGTAAAGTATGGAGTGAAGAGCGAGCTATTAGACCTAGTAAGCCTAGAGGGCATCGGGCGGGTGAGGGCCAGAAATCTGTATAAACTTGGCATAAGGAGTAGGGAGGATATCGCTAAAACTCCATTTGATGAGCTTGTTAAAGTTCCTGGAATAGGTGCAAAATTAGCGTATAAGATAAAGTCCCAAGTTGGAGGGCAAGTAAAAGAAGTGGGAACAAAAGAAGTTACACAAAAAAGTTTATTTGGCAACGAGAAAAATTATTAAAGCACCTTTATCAGTGAACAAGAAGCATGTCTAAGATAAAGTTAGTTGCTTTTGATTTGGATGGCACTTTAGTAGAAGAAAAAAGTAGCTGGAGAAAGGTTCATGAATTTTTTGGGACTGAAGAGAAGAGCGACGAAGGCCTAAAACTTTATGTGGATGGAAAAATAAACTATGAACAATTTGTTGCTCATGACCTTAGTTTGTGGCCCAAGGGCATCTCCAAAAACGTCTTCAACTATGTGTTTAGTAAGATTCCTCTAAGTGAGGGAGCAAAAGAAGTTGTAACCGAAATTAAAAAGAGAGGTAAGTTAGTGGCAATCGTTAGCAGTGGCATAAGCTTGTTGGCTGAAAAAGTTTCAAAGGAACTTGGCGTTGACTTCTTTATTGCTAATGAAATTGTGTTCGATGAAAAAGGTCGAAGTACTGGGTCTGGCATTGCCACTGTTGACCTAAATAAAAAGGATGAAGCCCTACTAAAAATACTTGAAAAAGTCAATATAAAACCACAGGAAGTTCTTGGAGTTGGAGACTCTGAGTTTGACCTAAGCTTCTTAAAAGTTTGTGGATACTCAGTTTTGCTAAGAAAAAAAGACAGCCAAATGGGAAACGAGAAGTATGGAGTAAACTTTGTCATAGATAGTTTGCACGAGCTAATAAAAGTTATAGACATCATAGAGAAAGATGAATAGTTGAAAAACTAACTCTTATTTTTTGTTTTACTAAGTAACAATACTTTTATAATGTTTTTGCTAGCTATGTGTAGAAACAAATGAACGAAATAGTAAATAAGATGTTGTATAGATCAAAAGAAACTTCTTCAAGAATAATCTTGGCCTTCGACCTAGATAGCGTAGAAGATTACGAAAGAGGGAAGAACCTCTTAAATCTGGTTGAGCCTTACTTAGTAGGCGTAAAATTTGGTTATCCTACGATATTGTCTTTTGGATTAGAAAGAATAAAAGAAGTAATTCTCTTGTTAAGAGAAAGAGGTCTCGTTTCAATAGCTGATGCTAAAATTGCAGACGTAAGTCATACCAACTCAAAAATTGCAAGAATACTGTTTAGGAATGGATTTGACGCTGTAATTGCTCATGGCTTTATGGGATTCAAAGGGTCTTTAGATGGGCTGTCAAGAACTGTTAAAGAAGAAAACAAAGCCCTCTTCGTTTTAGCTACGATGTCTAATGAAGGAGCTTCAGTAATAATGGACAAAGTTGTTGAGCAAATAATTAGTGAGTCTTTGTTAGCTGAACCCTCTGGTTTTGTAGTTCCTGCAACTAGGCCTGCTATGATCAAGAAGGTGAAAGAACTTTTGCCAATGAGCAACGAGCTTGTTCTCTTAAGCCCTGGAGTTGGTGCACAAGGAGCGCCATACGGTTCTGCAATAGCTAATGGTGCACACTTTGAAATAATTGGACGTTCTATCTATGAGTCTGCTAAGCCTCTTGAAGAAGTTAAGAAGATTATATTAGAACAAAAGAAGTTTTATTCCTAAGTTAGCAAGAAGACCCCCATGCGTAAGCATGAAATAAGTTGCGAAAGCCCAAACAAACGTTGAGATACTAAAACGTAAGCATAGATAAACATTAGCGCAATAGAGTAACGAGCTCTATGAAGTGGCGGAGCTGTGAATCCCACAAATCAACAGGTGAAAGAAAGCGTAAAGCTTACCATAAACGCCGGAAGCCTTCTGAAATGAAGAAAAAGCAGTTCACAAAAAGTAACTTCCAAGTTGAAAGAAAGGTTTTAAAGTAAAGAATCAAAGCTATGCTCATGAATTTTAAAGAAGAGTTACTTCTAGGAATATGGGAAAAGAAACTAATAAAGTTTGGCGACTTCAAGTTAAGTTCTGGGCTTTCAAGCAACTACTACATTGACTTAAGACCTTTACCTTCTTATCCACGCTTGTTGAAACTTGCAGTACTTGGACTTAAAGAAGCACTAAGAGAAGAGCTATCTCAAGACGTTGGCATCGCAACTATTGAACTTTCAGGCATTCCTTTAGCTACCGCACTTGCTTATGCCGTTGAAAAGCCGCTAATTTATGTTAGAAAGAAACAAAAAGACCATGGCACAAAAAGTCTAGTAGAGGGCGACTTAAGCTCAGCAAGAGAGTTTGTAGTTGTTGACGATGTGCTGACTACAGGCTCAAGCGTACTACAGGTTGTAAGTGAGCTAAGGAGCAATGGCGCTTCTGTTAAAACAGCTGCTGTTGTATTCGATAGACTTCAGGGAGGAGAAGAAAACCTGCTTAAAAACAATGTAAGATTAAGGAAGGTCTTTGACATAGGAGAAGCAGCAGTAATGCTAAAGCAAAAAGGACTTATATCTCAAGATGAACTCAACAAAATCCTAAAAGTCTAACTTATATTTTAAGAAGCTTAAGTTGTCTTAAGCTAAGTTTGTCTATTGTTTTCCAACTCCACCTAACAAAGTCATACTTTCTCCCATCTTTTGATATAATCTCCTTCAAAAACTCTCTAGTTCTTCTGTCTGAAGGATATCCACTTCCAAAGAAGCCATACTTCTTTGCTATTTTTCTCACTGCTTTATCTCTTTCAACTTTTGCAACGATTGAAGCACAAGCAACCTCTACCCATTTGTCCTCAGCTTTGTTGGCAGAAATTACTTTTATGTTATTGTTTCTTAGGATCTTTTCTATCATGAGCTTAAAAGTCTCAGGCTTTGAGTACGGCGAATCAACGTAGGCTATGTCTGGAGCTAGTTGCATTATGTGCTTAGAAATTATCTTAGCCTCTAGGTAGTTTAGCGTTTTCATTTTTATCCTTTTCCATACGTAAGAATCTATAACTTTTGGCTTTAGGTAAGAGACTTTGTAGCTAACGCAGTTCTTTTTTATTATCTTGCTAAGGACCTCTCTCCTCTTCGGAGATAGCTTCTTAGAGTCTTTTACTCCAATTTCTTTAAATTTTTCTTCGTCTTCTTGATCCAGCACTACTGTGGCTACGACGAGTGGTCCTATTACACTTCCCCTTCCAGCTTCATCACTCCCCGAAGCTATCAACTACTTCCACCTACATACTACCATCTCGTGAGCCCTGTCAAACGGTTCTAGGTCTACTCTTTCTATTAGTTTAAAGCCAAGTTTTTCCATCTTTTTTATTTCTTCGTCTACTACTACATGAGGATCTTTTGTTGAGTCTATGCTGCTTGCCTTTATTGCTACGCATGCTATTCCTCTAGGCTTTAAATAGGCAAGAGCATTACTGTAAACTATGTCCGTTTGGTCTGGTTGCGCAACATCAGCGTAAATTAAGTCAACGTTCTCCACTAGGTAGCAATAGCTAAATGGCTTTCTTGCATCTGCAAGTATTGGGACTACGTTTGTTCTTCTTTTTGCAACTTTCTCAACTAAGTCTCTCATTGGTCTGAAAGCAACCTCAACAGCATATATAGCACCATTTTTGGCTACATCGGAGACATGACTAACTGTTGTTCCGTTTGCTGCTCCCAAGTAAAGTATCTTAGAATCCTCTTTTATTGGAAAGTTTTTCAAGCCTTTCTTTATGGCGGCTGAGATCTTACTTCTGTAGGGATCCCAAACTCTGTACTCTTTTGACTCTACTTTAATCAGCTCTTCACCATAAACAGAAAATCCTGGAACTAAGTTAAGGGTAAGAATTTTTTCATTTTCCTCAAAAACATTCTTGAAAATTTCTCTCATTATGCTACGCCTCCATCTTCACTCCAATTTTTTTCAGTTTTTCTTTTAGTTCGGATTTTAATTTTTGACTAGAATCAACTCCAGAGAATGCATCAAACCTTGCAGCCATTACAATCTTGCTGGCTAGTGTTCTTGCTACCTTACCTCTTAGCTTCCTTGGAGCATTGTGAACTAGTGGATGCTGAAATATCATTCCATGCTTTGGAGGTTTGCTTCCTTCTTTTATTGCTCTAAATAAAGCCTTCTCTGCTCCTATAACTTGCACTGTAGAGGAAGGCATCTTAGCCAGTTCAACTAGTCCTCCTGCCTTTGTAATCAGCTTTGCAGCTAGCACTGGACCTGCAACTTCTGATAAGTTGGGTGCTATTTCTTTAGCTATTTCTGTAATTCTTTCGGTTAACTTATCTTTAAGCTTGTAAAGTGCTCTTACACCTTTTGCGTACTCGTAAATCGTTTCTTCGCTTTCTTTTCTCATAGGAGCCCCTATTGACTTTTCTGCTGCTCTCACAACTTCTTTCCCAACTTCCAAGCGTTTACTATCTTTTTTTGTACTTAAAAGCAACTCTCTTGAAGGATACTCTGTAAGAAAACTTACATACTTTTCAGGGTTCCTTAAAACTCTCCTAAGTTCCGGAAAGAAGAGGTCGTTTAAATCCTGAAGTTTTTCTGTAAGTTCATTGATTGCTCCATTTATGCTTTCATAGGCGTTTACTAGAGCTATTAGCTCCTTATCAAGCCTGGCAGAGTCTTCAGAGATTCTTTTACTTGTTATCTCCAGGGCAATTTCCCTATACTTGCTCAGGTAGTCTTTTACTCCAAAAAGTTCAGAAATTTTTTGCATGTTTTCTCTTACCCACCTACCCCCCCTAGAGGGTTGCTCGAGAATTGCCTTACCGTTTGCTTGCTCGATAACTTTCTTTAAGTTCTCGTCTTCAACAACGAACGTTGTGTCTGGGTGCTTTCTTACAAGATCTTCAAAGAGGCTTTGTTTTTGAAAATCTTTCTCGCTTTCTAAGGGAAAGACGTCCTCGACTTCTAAATTGCTGTTTAAGGTTATTATTCCAAGAGCTGTAGTTACTACGAAGACATTTTCCATCTCTCGGTCATTTCTTAATATTTTACGGTGGGTATTTAAAGCATTAGAACGTTCGATAACTATTTATGGCGCCTAGCAAATAAAAACGAGCGAAGTTAAATGGTTAAGGTTCTACTCGACTCAAGTGCGTTGATTTATTGCATTTCGGGCAAGACAAACTTTATTGTTGAGCTAGAAAACCTCCTAGATAAGGTTGATTTTTGTGTTACAGAAAGTACTGTTAAGGAACTTATCTTACTTTCAAAAATAAGAAGGGGTTCGCTAGCTTCTAGTGCAAAAAAAGCCCTAGAAATTGCAAAAAAAGCCAAAATTTTAAAGTCTGCAAGCGAAAACGTTGACGAAGACCTTCTAATAGTCGCGAAGAAAAGTAAAGCAATTGTTGCTACTTCGGACAAAAGTCTAAGGGAAAAACTAATAAAAAGTGGAGTAGCGGTCGCCTTCCCTACCAAAGGGAAAAGAATAAGAATAGATGGTTTTGTAGAGTTGTAGGGGAAGTTGTTTAAGATAATAAAACTAGAAGATACGTTGAGAGTTCCTCCAGAACTTTATGGTAGGTCTGTTAAAGATGCCATAAGGAGCTTACTCGAGGAAAAGTACGAGGGAATGGTCTTTGAAGACCTTGGCTTCGTTCTCTCTGTTCTAGACTTTTCATTCAACCCAAAAGGCAAAGTAATGCCCGGCGACGGCGGTTCTTACCATAAGGTTACATTTACCGTTCTATCTTTTATGCCAGAAGTTCAAGAGGTTACCTTAGGAAAAGTAACAGAAGTTGAAGAGTACGGTGCTTTCGTAAGAATTGGCCCATTTGAAGCTCTCCTGCACGTTAGTTCTATAGTCGACGACTTCGTTGATTTTAACAAGTCTCAGGGTATCTTAGTTGGCAGAAAGACAAGGCGAGTTCTTTCGAGTGGAGATTGGGTTAGAGTTAGGATAACCGCAGTAAGTATTGGAGGTGCTGGCGGCGATAAAATTGGAGTGATGAGCAGGCAGCCCTTCTTAGGAAAAGAAGAATGGATACAAGAAGACATAAAGAAGCTGGCAGCAGAAGCTAAAGCAAGTGAGCAAAAATGAAGGAACATGCATGCATTAAGTGCAAGTTCATAACAACGGAAAGCGTTTGCCCAAACTGTGGGTCAACAGAATTTTCAGAAAATTGGTCTGGGGTTGTCTACATAATAAAGCCAGAAGACTCTTACGTTGCAAAGCTCATAAACGCAAAAAAACCAGGCATGTATGCTATTAAAATAAGATGAATTTATTCTACAAAATTAAAGAGGAGCAAAGAAGGAAGCTTTCTGTGCCAATAGGGCCGCTCGTAAGAGGAACACCCGAGGAAGTAGCAGAAAGAATAAAAGGCAGCTACAAAAACAAGGATATCTCTTTTTGTGTAGGTGATTTTGTTACGAACAATTTTTTAGTACACAATATTAAGTTTAAAGCAGCCATAGTTGACTTTAAAACCGAGAGAAAAAAACTTCCAGGTGAACTAAAGTACTGCTTTAAGTTGTTTAATCCGCAAGGACATATAAACGCTGAAGCTTGGAATGTTCTGAAAGCCGCTCTTGAAAAAGACAACGGCTGCATCGTTTTTGTTGAGGGAGAAGAAGACCTACTAGCTTTGCCTGCAATTGAGGTCTCAGAAATTGGAAGCTTAGTGGTGTATGGCCAACCAGGGGAAGGCGTTGTTGTTGTAGAGGTAAACGATTACTATAAAAAATTTGTAAGAGAAATTATACTATCGTCAGAAGCTGTTGTTTTCTAACATCTCCTATGAAAAGTCTATTCTTTTTAATTTTAGAGAAGAAAAATAAATCTTTAGCTCTCCTTTTTTCTATGCTTTTGCTATGTATTACTTTTTAGTTTGTAGGTGCCGTCTATGTTATCTCTATCTAAGATTTTTCTTTTTTGCTTAGAAACCAAGATGCAAAGGCTTTTAGTGCCTTAGCTCTGTGAGAATACTTGTTTTTCTCTTCGATGCTCATCTCAGCGAACGTGAGGTTTGAGCCTAAAGGCTTAAAGACGGGGTTTTCCTGTTTCAGAGATAGCAAGGTCTACTAGAACTTCGTCTTCAGTAACATCAATATCAGAGATTTCAAGCTTATCTACTTCCAGAGACAATTCATAACCTAAAATACGCTTTGCCAGCTTCTTCTTGATCAACTTCTTCGATAAAGAGTAAACAAGTTTTACCATCTCATTAAAATTAAAATGGAAGGCCCCCACCCGCATTCTAATTCCATACTCAGGTTCAAGTTCAGAGAATAGATGCATGTCAGGAAAGACCAAAATTTTCCTTCCATTCATTAAAGCCTTCACTCGTGGATCTTTTTTAACTTTTTCGATGCACTTTCTTTCAAGAATCTTATACTGTTTTCTTACTTCATTAAGCTCTTTTAAATGTGTTTTGTTATTTTGAAATTCCTCCTCAGAGAGTTCCAATGTGATTTCATAAACTTTGTTTTTCTCCCTTAGAACTAGATTAAGCAAGCGGTCTACTAAGATTCCAATGCTTTCTCGATCTCTAGTGTATGCATCGATACCAAAAAGTATATCCTTACTTCTACTCTTCCCAACTAAAGTTATGCGACATTCCTTGGTTGTTACTTTCCAAAACTTCTTAGCGCAAATTTCGCTATTGGTTTTCGCAGATTTGTAGTCGTCGCCCCACCCCCAAATAGTAATTTTTTTCATTCTTCTTTCCTCTTTTTTATTCTCCCTCTTCTTACCTTTCCTTCCTTATATGCTTTTAGAAACCTTTTGAACCTTTCTATATGTGAAGGTTTACAACTTCCTATCTCCTCAATGAATCTCATTTGCTCTTTTGAGTATATCTCTAAGTAATGTGCATCGTAAGTTCTATCAGTGCGAACCTCAGAAGGATTAAAGCCTAGTCTTACTAATGCTTCTCTGACCTCCTCTAAGCAATCTTTGTATTTTGACGATATCCGAAGTTTAATAGCATACTTCCCATGCTTTGCAACGCTCCCATCCCCTGAGAAAAAACCCCTTAAGTACGCTCTCAATCCTTCTTTATCTAGATGCTCTAAAGGAACATGATACCTATATGGTCCAGTCTTAGCACCTATTTCTTTTAAGTCATAATATGCTTCCTTGTTAGCTATTCCTGCTATAAGTTCACCTTTACCTTTGTAGATATTTGGCACCTTCCCGTAAACTTTCTCAAACAGTTCATTAAACCTTTTAATAAGTTCAATGTCAGCAGAGTGAAAGAAAATTCTGTAATGACCTCTTTGAGAAGGTAAACTTCCTTCAGAAGCTATAAGGCCGCATAATTCTGCTTTTTCAGGAATAAAAATTTCTTTTATTCCATCTTTCGATACCTCTAGCATTACTCCAAGGCCCAAAGGGAACAAAATTCTATCTTCTTCCATCTTCGCCTTTGAAAATGTAGCTATAACGGTGTCTCCTCTTACTAATTTGTACTCTTCGCTTTCTGTTATACTTACTTTATACTCACCAAACTCTATTGTTTGTTGGCTTGATTGCTCACAAGATTTCCATCCTTCTTTATTTTCTGTAGAAACATGCTCCCCTTCGTGAAATCTTAGTTGGTGCTGTCTTATCAGCGAAGCTTCTCCCATTTCATGTATTTCGCTTCCAATCTAATAAGTTGTGAATAGCTAATATCCTTTTACAGGATTCTAGATCTTTGATCCATAGATCGATTAAATCCTGTGGTGTCATACCTCTACAGGCATCGCAGTAACATTCCTTAAATCTTATTCTTTCATCTCTCATATCATATAATTTACAATTTCTGAAATAAAGCCCATGTTTAGCTTCAAGAAACCACGAAAAATTGCTATAACTTATTCTACTATATTTGAGCTTTCTTCCAACTCCGTAAACAAGCATTTCAAAATTTTTGTTGTTAGTTTTGCCTAACTTCTTTAACATGCTCAATACATATGGAAGAACGTCATTTAACAAACCTTGCTCAAAAAGTTCTCTAGAGGGCATGACAAAGGAAACATAGCCCATCTCTATCTCTTTTTTAAGAGACCAATATATTTGACGTAAGTTTGCTCCCTTAATTAAACCAATTAATGGAATGTCAAGACAAAGAAACTCGTTTGCAAGTTGTACTAATCGTATTGTTTGCGACCAAGATTGATATAATGGTGCATCAGTGTATGTATAGTTGTCCGGTATCATTGTAGCATCTGGTTTTAGGTCTTCAATTAGCTTGAGGTAGTCATCTATTTTTAGCTTATCAATAAGTTCATCTGGCATAACTGTGGATAGTAATATTTTTCCATTAAATTCAAGGAAGTCATGAAGACTTTTGCTTAAAGCCTTTAGTAGCAGATCTTTATGGAGAATCAACTGCCAAAGTGGAACAAATATAGCGGATGTCTCTACCTCCTCTTTCCAGAACCACGAGCTCTGGTCTGTTACATCAACTTGAGGTATAAAAGTCGAAAAGTTGACTTTTAACATGCTTTTCTTTTTAAGAGGCGGAAGTAAGAGGGGAGGAGGCTTGCTCTTTCCTCCAATTGGACAGTACTCTCTTAGTTTGCAGAACGACTTGGGATAAGTTATGCCTGTAAAGGAATGTCCCTTAATGCATAGATCTACAAGACAACTTTCAATTACACAACCAGGACATAGTTTTCTATAGTAGTAGCATTCTTCACAAAGTATTCCACATTTACTTTTTTTCATTTCTGCTCAAGATTTTTCTTTTTTGCTTAGAAACCAAGATGCAAAGGCTTTTAGTGCCTTAGCTCTGTGAGAATACTTGTTTTTCTCTTCGATGCTCATCTCAGCGAACGTGAGGTTTGAGCCTAAAGGCTTAAAGACGGGGTCAAATCCGAAGCCGCTTTTTCCTCGGGCTTCAGTTGTTATTACTCCATCTACTCTTCCACTAAAGATCTTTAGTTCACCTCCTGGTTCGCCGTAGGCTAAAGCTGTCATAAAGTAAGCCGACCTATCTGTTGAGCCAGAGAGCAATTTAAGTATGCCTTCATAACCAATTGTTCTATAAACGTATGACGAGTATACACCTGGAAAGCCATTCAAAGATTTTATAAAAAGACCGGAGTCGTCGATGATGAAGTTTCCCTTAACAATCTTTAAAGCGTCCTCAGCACACTTCCTAACAACTTCTTCTAAGCTGTCTGACTGAGGCTCGGTTATGTCAAGGTCAACCTGCTCAAGTTCAATTCCAAAGTCCTTAAGCAATTTTTGTGCTTCAAGGAACTTTCCACGGTTGCTAGTTATGAAGATAAGTTTAGCCTTCATTGGACAATGCTTTCATTAGGTGCTATTAAAAGCTTAAAACTCTTAGTAGCAATGAGACAACGAACGCTTAAAAGATAGAAGTAGCATGCAAGTTTAAAGACTACTTAAAGTATCGTTTTATTCTTGTCTATGGCTCTTTAAAATTTTCTTAAAATTTAGTATTAGAGTTTGTTTTATTTGCTTTTTCTCCTTTGCTTATATCTTCCTCTCTTATTTATTTCGTTCAGTCTCCCAATTATCTCTCTCGAAGCTTCTCCGCCTTGACTAATATAGCCGTTAATTATGGCATTCCACTTCTTATAATAGCTATCTCCAAGCTTTGATTGCAAACTCTTTTGAAGGACATTTAAATCTTCAGCAAATTTTTCGATATCTGAAACTTTTTCTCCTAAGCCAAAGTCGATGAAATAAGGTTCGTGGTTTACTACTATTATGTTTGATGGAGTAAGGTCTCCATGGTAAATTTTTGAAGAGTGCATCAAGTAGATATCTCTGCCAACTTTATTAAGCAGTTCTTCGTTTTCTTCTTGAATAACTTCAGCTAAGCTCTTTCCTTCTACGAAAGACATTATAAGCCAACCCTTCACTGGGTTAACGTGAAGAACATAAGGAACTTTAATTCCGGCCTTTTTTGCTTCATAAAGTAAGGAAGCTTCTTTTAATGTCCTTGACTTTATTAGCTCGTCATCAAGTTCCCTTACTCTGTAGCCTTTCTTAATTCTTTTCTTCAAAACAACTCTTATGTTAAGCCAAATTCCAAGCCATAGCTCTGCTTCAGCTCCTCTGTAAAGTAGCTTCTCGGGTATAAATTCACCAGGGAATTCTGACATCGTCTATTCTAAACCTCACAAGAACCTTTGATTCTTCAACACTTATTGTATCTCCAGATAAGTACTGCTTAAGCCCAGTCCATGCTATCATTGCTCCGTTATCTCCATAGTATTCTGTTGGGTAGTCTAAGAACTTAGCTCCTCTTTCCTCGCACATTGTTCTTGCCATTTCTCTTAGTCTCTCATTTGCTCCCACTCCACCTGCAATTACAAGCTCGTCTTTCTTTAAGTAAGCCATAGCTCTTTCTGTAGCTTCCAGAAGCATGGCAAAAGAAGTTTCTTGAAGGGAGTATGCTAGGTCTTCAATACTCTCCTTTCCAATAAGTTTTTCTGCAGCAGTTAAAGTGCCTGAAAAAGAAACATTCATTCCCTTTACAACGTATGGCAACTTTATTAGTTTTTTTCCATTCTTTGCAAGCTTCATTATTTTTGGTCCACCCGGAAAAGGTAGTCCTGCTGACCTCGCAAAAGCATCGAAGAGGTTTCCTACTGCAATATCTTCTGTCTCTCCAAACACAACATATCTATCTTTTACTTTAGATATTATTTGTGTGTTACCTCCCGAAACATAGAGGAATACTGGATCTCTTGCTCCACTCTTTAAATATCCAATTTCAAGATGCGCAACAGCATGATTTACGCCAACAAGTGGCTTTTTGAATTTTAGCGAGATAGCTCTTGCAAGGGTGGCCCCCGCCCTCAAGCATGGACCAAGACCAGGTCCCCTTGAAAAAGCAACTACAGCAACATCCTCCAATTTTACTTTTGCTTCTTCTTTTGCTTTTCTTAAAACACTTACAGCAACCTCGTAATGGTGTTTAGATGCTTCCCTTGGATGAATTCCTCCTTCTTTAGGAGTATACACAGACTTTACGTTAGAGAGAACTTCGCCTTTGTCGTTTACAAAAGCAACTCCAAAAGTATGAGCTGTTGTTTCAATTCCAAGCGAAACTAACATCTTTCTCTCTTAGCTGTTACTTGTTACTTTTTTAAATTTATAAGACTTAACTACAAGAAGAATGTTAAAAGTTTGTTAGTTTCTCACTAAACTTTAAGTTGCTACAAATTCAGTATAGTGGCAACTACCGCAGTAGTACCTTTTTCTTCCCTCTGAGTGAAACGCTAAGAAATTTCCACACCTTGGACACTTCTTCTTAGTTAGCTTTACTTCTTTTTTCTGCAAGTCTACAACGTAGTAGCTCCATGCTCCCGTCTTCTTATCCTTTTTGCCCTTTTCTTCCTTTTTGCTCATTTCTTACCCCCTCCCTTTGCTACAGCCTTCTTTTCTGTTCTTGCTTTTTTAAGTTCTTCAAGTTTTGCTTTTCTTTGAGCTGGTTCAAGGTTTGCGATTATGATGTGCTTGCTCTCAAAAGCTTGAGCTGCCTTTTCGTCCTTATACACGTGCGCAACTCCTATGCTTTTGTTCGTGCCAAACTTACTCTTAAGCTTAACAACAAAAGTTCCTTCAATTGGAAAACCTCCTACTGCAGCTAGAGTCTTCCTAACTTCCCATATTGGTGGTGTGGGGGCGCCGTCGTGAGCTACTTCAAACGTTACCTCGTTTCTTCCAATTAATTTTTTTTCAACGTTTTCCAGTATCTTTAGTTCCATTGCTCTCACTTGCTTAAACTATGCATTTTTTAAGCATTTTGTTTTTTGTAGCTGACAATTTAAAACCTCAAATAGCTCCAAATTCGAAAACTTTTATATAATGTGAAAAAAACGAGTTAACTATCTAAAATGGCTAGGATGTACAGTCATAAAAAGGGTAAAAGCGGTTCAGTAAAGCCAATAGTTAAAACTAAGCAAGAATGGGTTCAAATGCCCCCTGAAGAAATTAAAAAGCTAGTTGTAAATTTGTACAAAGAAGGTAACACAAAAAGCTTAATTGGAGCAATACTAAGAGACAACTACGGTATACCTTCAGTTAAGCTTGCTACCGGGATGTCCATAACTGAAATTTTAAAGGAAGCTGGAGAAGACCCATCTTACGGAGAAGACCTGAAGATTTTAACTTTAAAGGCCGAAAGGCTAAGGAAACACCTCGAGAGGTATAAGTCCGACAAATTAAACGTTCACAACCTCCAGCTCATTGAATCTAAGATAAGAAGGCTTTCAAAATACTACAAGAGAATTGGCGTCCTGCCAAAAGATTGGAAGTATGAGCCAAAGTTTGAGTGGAAGTAGGGCAAGAGAGTTTATAGCTAATGCAAGAGAGGTTTCTAAACAAATTCTTGAGTGGTCTGAAACAAGCGACCTTTCTTTAGTTGCCCATTGGGATGCTGACGGCATTGCGGCAGGTTCTTCACTAGCATCTGCGCTTATGCAGAGGAGTATCCCTTTTAGGCTTAGGTTTGTTGATTCCATAAGCGAAGAGCTCCTAGAGCAGCTTTCTCATGAAGGTTTGCCCGTAATTTTCTTAGACCTTGGCTCCGGTTACCTTGAAGAAATCTTTTTACACTTAAAGGAAAAAGTTGCTGTCCTTGACCACCACCAGCCTTCAGGCAACATAGAAGAAATAGTTCACTTGAACCCAATGAACTTTGGCTTCGACGGCTCAAAAGACCTTTCTGGAGCTGGAGTTTCTTACTTCGTTTCAAAGCATATCGTAAGGGATGCAGACGCCTCTTGCATCTTAGCAATAGTTGGTGCTCTTGCAGACCTTCAAGACAAGAACGAAAGACGAGAGCTTAGGGGATTAAACTCAATAATAGTTAACGATGCGGAAGAGCATGGGCTCGTGAAAGTAGAAGACGATTTTGTCTTCTTTGGGAGAGAAACTAGGCCGATTTCAAAGGCGATAGCGAGCACACCTTCTATTCAAATCCCAGGCTTAACCGGTAACGAAACAGCAGTAATTAACTTGCTGAGGTCGCTTTCAATAAACTTCGAAGAAAATGGAAGAATAAGAACTCTGGCTGAGCTCTCAATGGAGGAAAAGCACAAGCTTCTGGCGGGCATCCTCCAAGTTATGATCGACGTTGGCTTAACGCTGCCAGAAGAGTTTCCCCTAATAGGGAAAGTTTACACTCTAGTTAGGGAAGACAAATGGTCTCCCACGAGGGATGCAAGGGAATTTTCGTTTTTGCTTAACTCCCTCGGCAGAATGAGCGCATTCGACGTAGCCCTTAAACTTTCCTTAGGATACAGAGGCGAGGTTCTTGAAAAAGCAATAGAAGTCTCAAAGGAGTACACAAACTCAATACAGTCTGCAATAAGCCAAATCCTTTCCTTACCGGGGGCAATTCAGGAAACAAAAAACCTTATAGTCATAAGAGGTGAAGGCATAATAAATTCAAACATAGTCAGCCCAATTTCTACAATGATGGCTGGAGGTCCCCTTTACAAGGAAGACAAGATGTTGGTGGTCGTTTCTAATCAAAGCCAAGAAGAGCTGAGAATATCAGTTAGAATTTCAAGTAAGCTTGTTGAAAGAGGAGTTAACGCTGGTAAGATTGTTGAAAGCGTAGCAAAGAAACTTGGCGGCACAGGAGGAGGACACAACGTTGCTGCCGGTGCAACAATTTCGAGAAAAAAGCTCATTAAGTTTTTAGAGGAGGTTGAAGGTTTGTTGGATGAAAAATCCAGAAATTGAAGTAGAAATAAGAACTAAAGTTGAGGACGAGAATGTTGCTAGAATTCTTACGCTTTCTCTTACTCCAGATGAGGAGTTTGAGTTAGAAGGGTTAGCTATAAGAACAACTTATGAGAAAAACATAGTGACTACAAAAGTTGTTTGTTCGAGAGGTCCAAGGTCCTTAGCTGAAACACTAAATGAAATAATGCTTGCTTACGAAGTTGTTTTTGGTTCTATGGAGCTTTAACTTCACGGCCACGTTACAAGCTTTATGTTTTCAGGAAGCTTCCCTAGATATTTTCTAAAATCCTTTGGCCAATCCTCTGGATTAAAGCCGTGGTTTGCGAGCAAAGAAATAACCCATCTTTCAAGTCCATTTCCAGAGCAGCCAGTCCAAACTTCTCTTTCTTTTTTCTCCTTAACGTTATACCATTGCATGTACTTGTCAAAATGCACGGAAGCATTTCCAACTTCTAGCCATTCGCTAGTTTCTCTTTTTCCCCTATACGGTAGGTAAACTTCAAAGTCAAGCGTTGCAGGTATGCTTCTTTGCACGTCGCTTGTAACGCCCGCATGAGCCATCCAAACTGGAGTAACTTCTACAGTCCTTACTTCAAGGTCTAAAGTTTTGTCAAGGACTCTTTGGTAGGAGTCAACCAACTTGTCTCTAATCTCCACAACTTGTTCTGGGGTTCCAAGGTACGTAATCTCTATTCTGTTGAAGGCATTTAGCCTTTCTAAACCAGTTAATCCCCCCGACTCATACCTAAAGCTAAACCCCGACCTATCAAAGAGCTTTATTGGCCCTTGGTCAACGTCAACAATTTCTCCAGAGAATATTTCGTAGAAGGGCTCGCATTGAGCATATGGCAAAGCGTACGTTGGGGGCTTAAGCTTGCCTAAAAGTTCAGTTGGCAAGGTCTCGTTTGTAACTTTTACTTTGTCCATGTAGTCTTCAAAGTAGGAAACGTCTCTTGAAATCGGCTCACAAACATAGAACATTTCATTTGGTATGCCATAAAGTTGCCCTTTCTTCCTCATTACTTCTAACGTGATTAGTTTTGGGAAGTAAGCTTCTACGAAGCCATTTGGCACTGCAATTTCTTCGACTATTATCTTCTCCATGGCCCTCATTAAAGCAGCAAACGGTGGCATGTAGTACCAAATTCCTTGGTCAAATCTTTTAACCCACCCTCTCTTTACTAGCTCTAAGTTTGGGTCAACATCGTACTTGTGGGGCTTTTGCTGACTGCTCCACTTTATTTCATGTATCTCCTTGCCAGTTGGAGCTTCCTGTTGCTTTTCTAAGAAAAGCTTAACTATCCTATCTGGAACCTGAGAGTAAATTTCCTTTTCAGTTAAGTTAAGTTTTACTCTCGCTTCGTTTTCGTTGGTCGTTACTTCCTTTGTAAATGGTAAGCTAACTTTCTTGAAGTTGCTACCTTCGAAGATTATTTCGTAGTCTTCAACTTGAATTTCTCTTACTCCAATCCCAAGCTTCTTGCCAAGCTCTTCTCCAATTGCTTTTCTTAGCCTTGCAAAAGCATCATGGGGCCTCACGCTTCTCCCCGAAGAAATCTCCAAACTTATTTTATTATCAAAAACTTCAAAATTTTCAATCTTTGCCGCTTCTTCTTTTACTTTAGTTCCCTTTGAAAGAAGCTCTCCTGCTCTAAGCTTAATCCATTTGCTTAGTTCATCTCTTTTTTCTTCCTCGAGAGGCTTACTGAGCTTAAGGGTAGCCCTTGCCCTAAAGCTTATCCTCCTTACTTTCTCCATTTCTCCCTACAGAATTGCTTAAATACCTTATTTAAGCCTGAGTGCGTAGAATTGTCGACTAGGAAAAAAAGAGAAAGAGTTGAGCTGTGGCTTGAAGTAACGTCACCAAGCTACTTAGGAGAAAAGCCAGTTGGGAACATACTAGTTTACTCTGAACAAGAAGCAATAGGGAGAACCTTAGAAATTCTTTACTCAGACATAACGGAAGACCCCTCGCACTCCTATACAAAAATTAAGCTAAGAGTAGTTGAAGTCTCTGGAGGCGTTGCAAAGACTTCTTATTGGGGGCACGAGGTTTCAAGAGACTACTTAAGAAGTATACTTAGAAGAGGCTCGTCAAAAGTTGAACCAATAATAGACGCTACAACAAAAGACGGCTACTTACTTCGCCTAAGAGTAACCTTAATTACAAGAGAAAAGATATCTTCAAACAAATCAACTTTCATCCACCACCTACTAACGGACATGATGAAGGAAAAAGTTTCTTCAATGAAGCTTCACCAACTTGTTCAGGACATGCTTTCCGGAAAAACTGAGTCTGACATCTTCAACTTAGCAAAGAAGCACGCTAGAATTAAATACGCTGGAGTTTCAAAAGTAAAGATTCTCCAAACTCCAGAAGTGAAGAAAGAAGAGGTTGCGGCTGCTACTTAGATGCTGAGACTATGCTTATTACGTCAAGGTGCTTAAGCTTATAGTCATCAGGTAGCCTAATCATCTTTCTTGCATCTACAGCATAAAGAAAGTTTTTTCCTATTTCACTGTGTATCGCAAAAGCTAAGTCTCTCACAGTTGAGTCTTTGTCCATTAGATAAACGTCTGGAAGAACTCTTCCCTTGTTATCTGTAAGTTTCCTTGGGTCTGCAACTGGATAGACTGCAACCATGCCAAGAAGGTTAAAGGTGGCGTGCTCCAAAGCTTGTTGCACTCCAGTGCTACCCCATTTTTCAAGGACTTTCTCTCTTATGAAGTTAAGTGCCCTAAGCTGAGCTTCTTTTATTTTTATTCCCTCCTTCATTTTAAAGGAGCTTTCTCCTGCAACATAGTCTATGATTCCAAGCTTGTCTGCTCTCTTTAGTGCAAGTTCAGCCTCTGCAGAAACTGGAACAACAGAGTAGCCTTCTTTAGTTAATCGTTTAATGTTTTCCTCAGCCTCTGGAACGTCTACTTTGTTTGCAACGATCAAAGTTGGCTTTGTTAGCTTCATTAAAAGCTTAGAGAAAGAGAGGAAGTCCTCTTCCTTCCACAGCTTTGCTTCCTCTGGAAGCTCACTACTAGAAATAACTTCTTTTACTACGCCTTCGCTCTTAGCTAAGTTTGAAATCGTGGAAAATATTGCTTCTGCTAAGTTCAGCTTCTGAACTTCCTGCTTCCTTGCTACTTTTTCCCAGTTCTTCTTCAAAACTTCAACCTGCCACATTATGTACTCTTCCTCAAGAAACTTTATGTCCTTTAGGACATCGTGGCTTCCAGGCTTAACCGGTCTTCCTTCCTCGTCGGTTCCCCCGGAAGCGTCTACAATATGAAGTAAGGCGTCAGCTGTACTAACTTCTGTAAGGAACTGGTTTCCAAGGCCTCTTCCTTCGTGTGCTCCTGGAACTAAGCCAGGCAAGTCAACAAGCTGCACTGGAACAAACCTGTAGCCACCTCTTACGAAAGAATTGTTTGGTTCGGGCTTTACGTTAAACTCTTCTGAAACTTCCTTTATCCTAACGTAGCCAACTCCAACGTTTGGCTCAATCGTAGTAAAGGGGTAGTTTGCTATCTTTACTGGAATCAACGTTGCAGCCGCAAAAAACGTTGATTTTCCAACGTTTGGTTTCCCCGTTACGCCTATTAATCTCAACTCCTTGTACTATAGTTAAGGAAAAGATTATTTAAGGAGTTTTGTTAGCTTGAGCGCGACGAAGTAAATGAAAGTTAAGCTTTCGGAGGAGCTTAAGGCAGAACTAAAGGCGGCTCTTGAAGACTTTAACAAAAAAGTACTCGAAAGGGTAAGAAAGTTGCCGGCAGTAGCTAAGTTAGAAAGGCCTTTTAGGGTTTCAAGGTGCAGGCGTCTTGGCTACAAACCAAAGCCTGGTTACGTTGTAGTTGTAAGTAGAGTACCAAGAGGCGGAAGAAGAAAGCCTAGGCCAAACTCTGGGCGAAGGCCAAAGCACGCTGGTTCTGTACTTTTTACTCCTGGACTAAGCAGAAAAGAAATAGCAGTCTACAGGGCAAAAAGAAAGTTTCCAAACATGAAGGTTCTAGGTGCTCATAAGCTAGTAGAAGACGGAAGACACATTTGGTATGAAATTGTAATGGTAGACAAAACCTTAGCTTAAACTTTTTAACTGGGTTTTTTAAGTTAGTTGCAAATGAGCTTTGTTCAGGAAGAAAGGCTAAGAGTCCCAACCGGAGTTGTAAACTTCGATAAGCTTATAAGTGGAGGCCTAATAAGAGGAAAAACTTACTTAGTTGCTGGAGAAACTGGAACTGGAAAAACAATCTTTTCCTTAAAGTTCTTGCTTACCGGAGCACAAAATGGAGAACCAGGCTTATACATTCCTTTTGATGAAACCATAGATAGCACTATAGAAGGTGCCCTAACTTTGGGATGGGACCTAATGGACCCAATAAAGAAAGGCTTAATTGAAATTCTTGATGTTAGACCTTTCTTCGCTGAAGTTACAAGGGAAAAGTTCATGGCTGAAACTGTAAAAGAAGTTATAAATGAACTAAAAAGACACGTAGGAAGAATAAAAGCTAAGAGGCTTGTAGTTGATCCAGTGGCACCTTTGCTTGGAGAAGTTGTAGATATCTCTTGGACTAGGGACTACATAAGAGCTCTAGTTTCTGCCATTGAAAGGTTCTTAGGAACTACCACAATAATAACTTCTGAGATTCCAACATCTTCAAATGCCTTAAGCAGGTTTGGGGTTGAAGAGTTCCTAGCTTCAGGAATAATAAGGCTATCGATTGAGAAGATAGACTTCATGAACGTAAGAACAATAACAGTTAGAAAGATGAGATGGACAAAGGTTGACCTCATGCCATACGTTTACGAAATAAAACCGGGAGAAGGAATAGTCGTAGGTGACCCTTTACCTACATTCATGAACAAGGTAAGGAAGCTGTACTAACTGAATCCCAAGAAAGTCAGAAACAAAGGATATATTGCAAGGCTATAGCTTAATTCTCTGCCTCTATCTTTTTGGAAGGTAGTAGCATTTCAGGTGCCATTAAATTTTTACGCAAGTTTCTTCTTAGTTAAGAATTAGTTTTAAAGTTTAAAATATATTTTAACAACAGAAGCGTAGCCACTGAAATAGCTAAAAGTCTTTTGGCACATAGACGATTCGTCTATAAAACTTATAAGACTCTGTCGTCCAACGATGCCAATATGGATGCAAAGAACTCTATGCCAAAGTTAACTAAACTTTTACCTAAAGCTCTTAGCAACCAGAGAACAAAAAGTTCTTACTTGAATAAGCTCTTTAGCTTTTGGTTTATATCTATATTACTTCTTATATCTTCAACTTTTTATCCCTTTAATTTTGGAGAAAAAGAAATTGTTTATGGTGCAACTTACAGTACAGCAAGCACCAGTTCGCCTCTAATTAATGTATATGGCATAGTAGTAGATTCCAACAACAATCCAATTTGGGGTGTATCAGTTTCTATTTACGACAGCTATGGCTCTCTTGTTACCCAAACCCAAACTTCATCAGCTGGGAACTTCATAGTAACACTAAATCCCGGCACATATAGGGTTCAGCTTGATAAAGTAGGTTATGAGTATAAGTCGATAACGTTCAACGTTCCAAGCACTGGACCTGTGTACTTAGGAACTATTACCTTAGGCTATAGTCTCTCACTTTCTGTAGCACTAACTTACTTAAAAGTGAACTGTCTATCAGAAGTTAACATACCTATAACGATAACTGAAAAAGGTTCACGAAATGAACTAGTTAATCTTTCAGTAAACGCTCCAAAAGGATGGAGTGCTGGTGTTTACCTAGGACAAACTGAGATAGGTGGACTAAACTTAGCTCCAAATCAAGTTCAGAATCTTAATCTTAATCTACAAATCCCCTACAACGCTTCTGGTCTTTACAATGTAACGATTGTAGCGTCTGGATGGACAATACAAAATGAAACAATTTCAGTCTATGTTAATAATGTTGATCCACAACTTTTAACCTCAACGTATTCAATTATTAAAGCTATGCCAGATTCAACAGCTAACTTCGATCTAACTATCAGCAATAAACTTTCAGAAAGGTTCTTTGGCATAATATCTATTGAGCTTCCAAATGGGTGGATTGGAAGCATTACAAATAACGCAGATGGCAACAACTTGTATGGAATTTCTCTTGATCCTGGAAGTTTTATTAAGGCAACAGCTACTTTACAAGTTCCTGGGAACATAGCCTCGGGTGACTATGTTGTTGCTGTAAAGCTTGAAGGCACAGATCCATACTTTATATCAAAGCTTCAACTTCATGTTGTTATAGCGCAAGGAGCTCCCGTTGTAAAGCTTCACACAGATACTCCATATCTTGACGCTTACGCTGGGCAGGCAGTTAGTTTTCCTGTAGATGTAAAAAACGTTGGAGACGCTAACGGCATCGTAAGCATAAACCTAAAGGGACTTCCTCCGGGTTATAGTTGGATGGCCAAAGATCCTAGTGGAAACGTTCTTTCTAAGCTTTACTTGAAGGCTGGAGAAGATAAAAACTTAAGGATAGTTGTAAGTATACCTCCATTAGCTGAACCCAGTGTTTTGTCCTTTGCTCTAGAAGCCAACTCAAGTAGTTCCTATGATAATATTTCTCTTAGTCTTGGTATCCTTGGAAGTTACAGCATAAATTATGTAACTCAAAGCTTTTATGTAGAATCAACTGCTGGTGCTACAACAACATTTCAAGTACAGGTTCAAAACACAGGCTACAGCTCTTTGACCAACGTAAAAATTAATTTAGCTAATATTCCAAGTAGTTTTGACGTGCAAGTTGATCCCAATCTCGTTCTCTTACTTAAGCCTCAGGACACTGCTACTTTTACTATAACGATTACTACTACCGCAGACGTAAGCGCTGGAGACTACTACATAACTTTGGGCCTTACAGCAGACCAGCTTACCGCGGACCAAACTTCAAGCTTAGTTAGAGCTCTTCACGTCTATTTAAAGCAAAGTAGTGTTGTTGTTTATGTTGGAGTGGGAATTGTTTTAGTTGTGTTGGTAGCGTTGTTTATAGTTTACAGGAGGTATGGTAGGAGGTGAGAAAGATGGAATACGCAATAGAAACAGAGAACCTAGTCAAGGTCTATGGAGACAAAAAGTCAGAGGTTAGAGCACTTGACGGAGTTAATTTAAAAGTGCCAAAAGGGAGCATTTTTGGGCTTCTTGGTCCAAATGGCTCTGGAAAGTCAACCTTGATCTCAATCTTAGTAGGATTGTTGCTACCAACTAGCGGAAGTGCTAAGGTTCTAGGCTTTGACGTAATAAGGCAATCTGTAGAAATTAGGAAGAGGGTTGGCCTTCTTCCAGAAGGCTTTGGACTCTACGAGTACATGACCGCACTTGAAAACCTAACGTTTCTTGGACTACTAGACGATATACCTCCTAACGAAGTAAAGAAAAAGGCCCTTGAAGTTTTAGAGATTGTTGGATTAAGCGACAGGGCAAACGCTAAAGTTTCTACATTCTCAAGAGGTATGTTGCAAAGATTGGGAATAGCTCAGGCCCTCCTAAAGGATCCCGAACTTCTTATATTTGATGAGCCAACGGTTGCTCTTGACCCAGATGGCGCTGCGCAATTTAGAAGTTTAGTACAGAAAATTGGAAAAGAGGGTAAGACCATTGTAATGTCTACACATTTACTTCATGAGGTTGGGATGATATGCACGCATTCTGCAATAATTAGGAAAGGAAAAATCTTGGCACAAGGAAGCATAGAGGAGCTATCTCAAGTAGTTAAAGCTAGCAAAGGCTACACGTATGAAATTAAAGTTATAGCGGGGGGAGCTATGCTACTAGAGGAAGTTAAGTCTTTGCCAGAAGTAAAGGAAGTAACGCTTACCAATAACACGCTTACAGTAGTTGCAAAAAACGACATAGGATCTAAGCTTTTTGCTCTTATAAATAAAGGAAAGTTCCAAGTTGAATCTTTAACTCCCAAAAACCCTTCATGGGAAGACATTTACCACTTTTATCAGGGTGAAGAAAGGGGGGTGGTTGCGCAATGAACAAGTCGTTAATTGTTGCAAAGAAGGAGCTCGCCGACGCTATAACTAGTAAAAGATTCTGGCTAATAGTTGGACTATTCCTACTACTTTACGTAGTTAACATCTATGCCACTTCATTGGGCTTTAGGATGGGTCTTCTTGGGCCAACAAGACTATTTTTGCAAGCTGGCTCAAGCGTAGTTTCAACGATGAGTATTATGGCTCCGTTGCTTGGAGTAGCACTAGCATTTAGCGCAATATCTGGAGAAAGAGAAAAGGGAACTCTGAAGGTTCTACTTTCAAGACCAATATACAGAGAAGACGTAATAAACGGAAAAATAATTTCGTCTCTTGCTTTAATAGCTTTAACAGTAACCGTTACTTCCTTTTTATCTGTATCTGCTTCAATACTTTTGCAAGGGATAACTGTAACTTTAGACGACATAGTTCGACTTTGCATATTTGTAGTAATTTCAATACTTTTCTCGTTTGCCTACTACACTATTTCTCTCTTTGTATCAACACTTTCAAACAGATCTGGCCAATCTTTAGTAATTAGCTTAGGAGTTTGGATATTCTTTGTATTAATACTACCTTTGCTAGCTAGCTTTATAGCTCTTTCTGTACTTGGTCCTCCTCCAAGCTTTCCTTTTCAAAACTTTACTCGGGGACAACAAAGGCAGCTTCCTCAAAGTTTTATTGAATATGAAAGAAAGTCAGCACAAATTTCAAGTACAGTGCAGATGATATCAATTAACAGCCATTACTCTTCCTTAGCAAGCTCGCTTTTTGGTCTAAGAATACTCTTTGGGCAAGAACAGAACGTTGATGTGTTTAGCTTGCTATCTTTACATTGGATTGATATAGTAGTTCTCATAATCTACCCTGTAGTCTTTCTAGTAGCTTCTTATATGGCTTTCACCAGAAGGCAAGAGAAGTAGAACGCTACTTTTTACTTTTGTTTTTAATATTTTTAACAAAAATGGTTTTTTAGCAAACAACTTACTTTAAGAGACCAACTCTAATGCGCCTATAGCTTTAATGTAAGTCTTACTAAAAACAAAAAATTTAACTACGATTAAAGAATAAGCAAAACATACATTGTGGAGGATAATTAGGCCCGATGCTGTAGAAGTTCTTTACAATGCAAAAGCAAGGGCGTCTCTCAGCCATTACTTTAGCGTAATGGAAAACAAAAAGCCCGCCAAGTTTATGGTTTCCAGAGCAATAGAAGTTGAGAAGATTGAAGGGCTAGACTTAGAAGAACTCTGGAAACTTCATGAGGAAAAAATGAAGGAATTTAAGGAAGCAGAAGAAAGAGCGCCTCTAATAAAACTAAAGGAGAAGACACCAAATTTACTTGACTTGAAAGTAGAAATAGCAAAAAAGCTCATGGAATCATGCATACTTTGTGAACACAGATGTAAGGTAAATAGAATGGCGGGCCAGCGGGGTATTTGTAAAGCTGGAAAAGAGCTTGTAGTTTCGTCTATGTTTGACCACTACGGAGAAGAAGCCGAGTTAGTACCAAGTTTTACAGTTTTTACTTTAGGCTGCTCGTTCAAGTGTTTACATTGCCAAAACTACTCAATTTCACAGTGGCTTGAAAAAGGGGAAGAAATGAGCCCTGAAGAAGTAGCAGAAAGCGTTGACCAAGCGAGGAGAAATGGCTCTAGGAATCTTAACTGCGTAGGAGGAAATCCAGACCAGTACTTATACTCCTGGTTAAGGGTTTTTTCTAAGCTAAAAGAGAACATACCAATAGTTTGGAATTCAAATGCCTATTACTCTTATGAGCAATCATTGCTGTTAGATGGTGTTGTAGACCTATACTTATTGGATTTTAAGTATGGGAATGACGAATGCGCTTACGAAATCTCTGGAATAAAAAATTACACAAACATAGTAAAGAGAAACCACGTGAAGGCAAAAGAGTCAGGAGACTTACTAATAAGAATTTTAGTTTTACCCAGCCACCTCCATTGTTGCTTAAAGCCAATAGTAGAGTGGATATCTAAAAACTTAGGAGAAAATACGAGAGTAAATTTGATGTGGCAGTACTACCCAGCATGGAGAGCATGGGAAAGAGAAGAACTAAGAAGGAGACTAACTCAAGAAGAAATGAAGGAATCGCTAAGAATTGCAAAGGAGGCAGGACTGAAAAACATAATTACTTAGTAGGTAATTCCAACTTTACTGTAAAGTTCCTTAGGGTACTTAACTTCTGTTATCACATTAACGATATCAGCTCTGTTTATAAGCTCAGGTGGAGCGTACCTGCCAGTTAACACTACATCTGTTTCTTCAGGTACTTCATCCAGAAACTTCAGAACTTCATTAACATCAAGCAAACCAACTGAAACCGCAAGGTTTATTTCATCTAAGACTAAAAGATGTGGTTTTTCCTTTAGTTTTTCTCGAGCGAAGTCAAGTCCACTTTTAGCGAGCTCCTTATCTTTTTGTCGTGGATTTCTTAGGTCAACGAATTCAGGTGTTCCAAACAAATATGCCTCGTAAAAAGGTTTTAACTTTTCTTGAATGGCATACTCTCCAGTATCTTTCCTTCCTTTCATGAAGAAAATTATTACTGCTTTTAAGCCATGCCCAGCAGTTCTTATAGCTAAACCAATAGCATTGGTAGTTTTTCCAGGACCAGTGCCAGTATAAAGAAATATTTTTCCCATTTTATGCCACCGGGCAATAGCTCCAACCGCAATCAAGACAGGTTTTACAACCACCCTCAACTACGAGTCTGCTGCTTCCGCAAACAGGACACTTTTCTGAATTGTTGTTTTTCTGCTCTTTGCTTTGCTGAAAATCTACCAACTCTCTTACTGGATCACTTTGTTTCTTCAAACTTAAGCCAACAAACTGAAAGCTAGCTGTCGATACTTCTATTCCTAAGCTTCGTAAAATATCTAATGTTTTGTTACTAACCAAGTTTGAGTAGCTTCCTTTTCTAGAGCTCGGGGCGACTAGAACCTGAGAAGGAAGAGAACCATCTCTATATATTGTAACGCCCTTGACACCTAAAGCATGCGCAAAGATATAAGCATTTTTTACATCCTCTGGCTTTACCCAAGAAGGCATGTTTATCGTTTTGCTTGTAGCAGCAGTTATCCACTTAGAAAAGCAAGCTTGAGCTCTTACATGATCCCACCAAGGAATATCTAATGCAGTTTGAAAAACTTTTCTTATTTCAATAGGTATTTCTTCAATGTCCTGAATTGAACCACCCTGATCATTGATTTCTTTCAAAAGGCGTTCATTGTAC
Source organism: Nitrososphaera sp. (assembly GCA_039793485.1). GTDB lineage: Archaea > Thermoproteota > EX4484-205 > EX4484-205 > JAAOZO01 > JAAOZO01. The sequence continues at coordinate 72,067 of JBAMLO010000049.1, forward strand.
ATTCCGATGGACTTAAGTTTATTTTTAAATACTTCGTCCACATAATAGAAAGTCCCAACAGATACTCTTTTTTCGTACACTAAAGCATAGAGCGGTTCAATTCCAGAGGAAGTGTCCGCCAGCATAGATATTGATCCTGTTGGCGCAATTGTAGTGACTTCTGCATTTCGCATTCCATACAGCTTTATCCTTTCTCTTAAAGCTTCCCAGTCTAATCTTTTCTTAGAAGAATAATAACCTTCTATCGGCATTTCACCTTTAACGTAACCAGAAACATCGTAAAGTGGAAACTTGCCTCTCTCTTTAGCAAGTTCAGTTGATTCCCACATTGCAAAGTAAGTTAAGTGTTCACCTAAGGCCTCCATGAGTTCAAACCCCTCTTCAGAGTTGTACGGGACCTCTAACGAAAACAACATATCTGCTAACCCCATAAGGCCTAAACCAACTTTTCTTGTTTCTTTTGTTCTTTCTTCTATCTCTTTCAGTGGAAACTTATTAACATCTAAAACATTGTCTAAGAAGCGCAAAGCGATTCTAATTGTTTTCTTGTATTCTTCCCAGTTGAAGAAAGTTTTTCCATCTTCAGACTCTTCAACAAAAGCTGAAAGATTGATTGAGCCAAGGTTGCATGATTCATTGGGATACAGAGGTTCCTCTCCGCAGTTATGATTTGACAAACCATTACCGATATAGTTGTGAAAGATTGGGACAGTAAAGTCATAAAAGTCCACTAGCCCAGCTTCTTCAACATGAGATACTGTGGCCCATATTGAATCCTTCTTAGTGTTTTCTAGAGAAAGTTTCTCTAGTTTACTTATGCTCTCAAACCCTATCAGTTCTTTAAAGATCCTCCTGCTGTACCCATTTATTATTAGTTCATAATAACCAGAGGCTTTGTAAGTTTTTTCTTCTCCGTCTTTAGTAACGTATAAAAATTCATGCTCATAGGGTCGCTCGTATATCTTAGAAACAATTCCGAAAGTTGTGAGAAGTATTTGAACTTCCTTGAGGAGTTGTAAACTGGAGCTTGTTAATCTAACAGCGCTGTCACTATCTACATACCCATCAGCCGTAAAGAGACCTCTGAGGAAGAAAGCTAAAGCCCTGGGACTAAGTCTCCAAACAATTTCTGGAAGTCTTCTCTCTTTGCTCTTCTCCATGAACGAATCTAAAAGTCTTGTTAAGTTCCTATAAACTGTAGTCCCTTTGTTATATTGTATCTTATGCTCGCTCTCGCTAAGCACATAAGTATGAGACGTTGGATTCCCTCCCAATTTCTCAATTCCTTTTCTTAAGAGTTCCTCAGCTGCCTTGTCACTTTCACTGAAAAACCAGGCAACATAGTTTTCATTAAAGGATCCATCTCCTGTAAGCCATCCCAATGCAAACGATATTTCTTCATCGAGATCATAGCTACCTCTATAGGCACTCTTCAAGAACCACGGGTGTATTCTGCTGATCAGTATCTTGTCTCCTGGTACAATACTCTTAGCTTCCTTCCAACCTTTAGGAGTCAGTAATTTATGCTCGTGAGTTACAGTAAGATCATAGCCTTCTTTAGTCTTTACTATGAGGCCTGGCTTCCTACCTACGTGCCACACCCAAGCTTCTACTTCTCTTGGAACGGGAAGTTTCAGCTCGCCGCCATGAGTAGTTTTATACACCACTTCATTACTTTCTAGTGTTATCAATTTTGTCCCGTAAGCTTGAGCCTCACCTTCTTCGCCTAACAAACCTTCATCGATTGCTACAGCCCTAACTGGGCCAAAGAACGTGGCTTCTTGAAATAGTTCATCAGCTCTTATCCATCCATTTGGAGTGAGAATTCTTGTATCGCCAGATATGCATGGGTTAGTGGAGTATATTGGTCCAAGAGCAGATTTCAATATATTATGTTTGTTGATGTTGTCAAACATCACCACGCCAGGGTCTCCAGTACGCCATGCAGTTGTAGCTATTAAGTCAAGAAGTTTACTTGCTTCAACTTCATTCCATACCTTTCCATCCCTTGGATTTATCAGCTTAATTTTTCCGTTTTTGTTTAATGCCTCCCAAAAATCATCCGTTAAGAGCACTGAAATGTTGAAATTCTCTAGTTTTCCTCTTTCGAGCTTACAAGTTATGAATTTTTCAATGTCAGGATGATTAACGTTTAGAATTCCCATGTTTGCACCACGTCTTCGCCCTCCTTGCTTTACAACGTCAGTTATAACGTCGATTATCCTCATAAACGAGACCGGACCACTTGCTACTCCAGAAGTTGAGGACACGATGTCTCCTGCAGGCCTTAGCTTAGAATAATTTACACCAACGCCGCCACCAGATTTGAATATGATAGCTGCTTCAGTAGCTGTTCTCATTATGGATTCCATATCATCATCGATATCTAAAACAAAACAAGCGCTTAGTTGACCTAGTCTCGTTCCTGCATTGAATAAGGTTGGAGAGTTAGGCAAAAATTTCTTCCGAACCATGAGATTGTAGTACTCATCAAAATTTGTGACAAAAGAATCAAATTCTCCTTTAAGTAAAGAGGAGAAAAAATCATCCCAACTTATTTTAGCCTTCCCATGTTGATTTATCTCATCATAGAGTGCTTTCATGCGTTCTAAATGGTGTTCATTCCAAAGAAACGCATAAGTTCCGTCCTTTCTTTTTAACCCCACTTTTCCGCCCCATTCCTTGGGAGACCATGAAGAACTTTCTGGCTTTATGCTTTCACCACCTCTCGGATTGAAAACTTTTTCACTAAAAAGTATATCAGGTATAACAACAAGTGCAGAGACTCTTTGAAACATTTGCTTCGGAGTTTCAATGAGCTCTCCTTTCTCGTTTTTAAGCAAGTAACGACTTGCCATCAATCTAAGTGAGTTCGTGGAAAAATTTTTGTCAACTTCATCCAGCGCATCCTTTTTTAGAATACCTTTCTTCTCTTCTCTAATGCTCTCCCTTTCTTTTCTGTAAAGTATGTAAGACTTAGCAACGTCAAAAAGACCTTCCTTCATCAACGAAAGCTCAACGATATCCTGAATCTGTTCTACAGTTGGAGTTTTTCCAGTTTGGTAAATTGTTTCTACAACATTTAACACGTTAGTAAGTGTGCGTTCAAGGGCCTCTTTATCATACTTATTTACGCTTTTCATTGCCTTAGTTATGGCTCTCTCAATTCTAGTTTTATCAAAGTCTACAACTCGTCCATCTCTCTTAATTACCTTCCTAGACATCAAACTACTTCACACAAATGCAAAAAGGACTTTATTAATTTACTTTTTCAGTACTGCTACAAGAATGTGTAAAGCTCTTAAAAAATTTAAGGCTTGTTTCTCAGCAAAGTATCAAGAACTAGTAAGACTTGTTTATTGCCGCTCAAAAACTAGCGCAAAAAAGAACCCAATTCGCTGAAAAATTAGAAAATATGAAGAGATAGGAAAGAAACAAAAGACTAAATTTTTCTAGAGAAAATGAAGACAGATGCTGAATCTAAAAAGCTTTTGAGTAAAGAAGAAAGGAAAAATTGGTTTTTGCTCTGTTGACGTTCTTCTTAGCTAAAGTTAGGAAACTTCCAAGTCTTTCAAGTCCTTCACTTAGTTAACGTAACTTAAGAGAACTTTTCGTTCTGTAGTTAAGAAACTATAAGTTAGTTCTTCTGGTTTTTATGAAAAGAAACCTAGCTATGTCCATTACTCCTTTAAGCAACTCACTAAACTTTGACACTACCTTATGAAGAATAAAACCGTAAGCTTTCTTTTTGAGACGAACACTACGTAAGCATTAAGAAGCACTTTTGAAGTACATTCTCTTCTTAAGCGAAATTAACTTTTATAGGAAGTTATTTCTCCCACGCATCTAATGGTGGTTTCTTATCCGGTGGTAAAGGAGACTTGTATTTTCTGTTGCCTAATCTTCTCTGGTGCTCTTCTTTTGCCTTTGTTACAAGCTCAGGGTTAACCATTAGATCAAGTACAGTACTAGCCATGACTTTTGCAGCAAATATAAGCGACTTATGCCCCAACTCAGAAGCGGACTGTGCGGTGCTTTGCCATGAATGACCAGGAGTACCTAAAACCCAAGTCGCAGTACTAAACTCTACAGTGGGAGCTTTCCAGCTTACGTCTGCAACATCTGTAGAAGCATGTTCTAGCGTTCCTTCTCCCCATGGATCTGGAACAGCATCGTCTATTAATTTATCAACAAGGCGCTCCCAATTTGGACGACCAGATTTCTTTAACATTTGAATCTTTGTTTCAATTGAAATTGTTTTCGCCATTTCTTGCGCAAACTTTAAATCGTCTTCAGAATACTTTGGTAGACCAACCTCACGCATATTCTTAACAATAAGTTCAGATATTGTTCTGTTTGGAATAACATTGTACATGCCTTCTAAAAATTCTACTTCTAGGGTTGTTCTTGTCATCAAAGTAGCACCCTTGGCTATATCTACGACCCAGTTATAAATAAATTCAACTTCTTCTCTTTCTGGAGCTCTTATGTAGTACCAACTTCTAGCATAATCCGGAACGATGTTTGGTTGCGCACCACCTCTTTCTATAGTATAATGAATTCTCGCATCTTGGCTTATATGCTCTCTTAGATAATTAACTCCAACGTTCATCAACTCAACAGCATCTAGGGCGCTTCTGCCTTCTTCGGGGGAAGCACTTGCATGAGTGGCTTTTCCATAGAAATGAAACTTAGCAGAATTTATTGCGAGGGTGCTTTTTAAGGTAGCAGCATTCATAGTCCCAGGGTGATGACTTATAACCACGTCTACTTCGTCAAAGCATCCATCTCTAACCATGTAAACCTTGCCGCTAAAATTTTCTTCAGCAGGACATCCAAAGAATTTTATAGTTCCCTTCAGACCATAATGCGCGAGAACTTCTTTTACTGCAATTGCTGCTGCCATTCCTGAAGTCCCATGTATATTGTGACCACAGCCATGTCCTGGAGCGCCCTGAATTAGAGGCTCTTTCCATGGTACCTTTTTCTGAGAAAGACCGGGTAACGCATCGTATTCTCCCATTATACCTATTGTTGGTTTTCCTTGCCCCCAGCTTGCTATGAAAGCAGTAGGCATGCCCGCGACTCCCCTTTGAACAAAAAACCCATTTTTCTCAAGTTCATCAGAAAGAAGCTTTGAAGACTTAAATTCTTTTAAACCAAGTTCTGCGTATTCCCAAATTTTGTCGCTTATTTCTATAAGGTTGTCTCTGTTTTTATCAATCCAAGCAAGAGCTATTTCCTTCATCGTTGCAACCTGCATCCAAACTCTACTAAAAGGAGAAATAAATTTTTGCTTCGTAAAGTTAGAAAAATAAAAAATAAGTAAGTAAAAAAGAAAGCCCTACTGACTTGGAGTCTCTGGGGGCTTAGTTTCCTCTGGTGGCTTAGCAGCACCCTTCGAGGCCTTGTATTCCTTCCAAGCTTTTATAGCTTCTGCAAAAGTCTTGCCAGCCTTTATCTGATCTCTTACAAATATATTCATTTCAGAAAGTTTTCTTGGTTTCTTTGCAACTTTTTCTCTAGACTTGAGTTCGTTTAACAGCCGTTTGTTGTTTTCAGAAATTTCCTGCCTCACTTCAGAGAGGCTCTGCACTACTTTAGGAAGGGCATCTGTTTCTTTTTTCAAAGACTTAACTAAGACAACTAAGTTGTCCAGTTTCTTATTTATTTTTTCTATTTCTTTTTTGAATGCCTTTTCTGAAACAAATTTTGTTTTCGACTTTTCAGCCAACTTAGTTTTCACAAAAGGTTACTGTATTACTCAAATATATAAGTCTTTAGAGAAGCACCTCAACGCATGAAGCGATTTTTTCTCATTTTGCCTATAAAAGAGGCAAAACTTCGTACTATAGCTGTTTTTATGAAAAGTATTCGACAATCGTCTATCCTGAGTTAAGTTGTTGTCTTTTATTATTTTCTTCGGCTAAAGTATCTTTTCGCACAACTTCTTTTGGCGTTTCCCAGGCGAACGAAAAAAGTATTTGTTCTAAATGTTTATTAAAAAAAGATTACAAAATATTTTTAAACTGTCGAATCTCAATAGAAGAGCATTCTATGAAGAAAACACTTGTGGTATTACTGTTGCTTGCGCTGACAATGAGCGCACTGCCATTGAAAGCTGAAGAAAGCATAGTAAACGTGGGCTACTACAAAGCACCAAATATGAGCTCGAAGACAATTTCAATGGGAGAATATCCATCCCCCGTTTTAAGGCTAAATAACTTAACGCTTTACGCTTCTGAGGATGGAGAGGCCTACGCTTACCTTGCCTTTCTTGTTTCTTCACCTACAGCCAACAGAATTACTATGTACCTTAGCATGTTAAGCAACAGGTTAATAAGTTCATATAGTTACAAGTTTGACTTTTATAGAAATGGAACGATGACTTCAAAGATTTTTTTCCAGGAGTTTAGACCGACAGTTGTAGGTAATGATTCGTTAAGATATAACTTGTTTTCTAACTCTAGCACTTGGATCATAAAAGTGGCCTTAAGCTACAACTTTCTTAACGACCTTGGCGTGAAAAAGGGCGAAAACACTTCTCTTGCCTTTTCTTTTAAGTTGCTTGCCAATAACCTAACCATCGCTAGCTTTCCAAATTCGTTCAACGAAAGCAATCCAGCAACTTGGGGGATTTTAACAAGTAATGCGTTTTGGGGTAAGGTTGATATTTCAATTCCACCAGATGGACTTCAGGTTTTTCCTTCGGATTTAAAAGTTAATCAAACCGCAAGCATAAGAGTTTGGTTTATAAATAATGGAGAAGCACCCATAAGTCAAGTAAATGTTAGCCTATACGTAAATGGAAAGTTTTACAGAAATAAAGTGTACAGCGGCGTAGTTGGACCAAAGCTTTCTGGAAACGTGGAATTCAGCTGGAGACCAGAAACTAGAACCGATTACAACATTACTGCAAGAGCTCTGCTGGTTGGCTGCGAATATGAAAAAGAACTTTCTGACAACGTTAGAAGTATAGTTATCACTCCCAAATACATTACGCTAAAGATTAATGGCATTGATGGCACAAAAGTTATAGCTAACATGAACAGCTCAGAGATAGAAAACGGTACAGCAGTATTCTTATTACCCTATGGCAAAGTTACTCTTGATACTGAAAATTTTTTAAATCTCACATCGATTTTATATGAATTTTCAGGTTGGAGAAACGAAACTTCTTTGAAGGTAGTTAACTATAAGCCATATGTATTCAACTTGACAAGAGATACAGAAATTACTTTGGAGTATAATACATACTGTAGGTATTTCTTCGTAATTACAGACAAGAGTGACCAAAAGAAAATAATAGATGCAACCGCATATGTCCAGCTGCAAAACAACACAATAAAGGGAATACGTTCTGAAAGCTACGCTTGGTTACCTGTAGGAAAGGCAACGATATTCAACGTAACTTTTAGCAAAGTGAACGTACTTCCCAGCAACGTTACAATAGACATAAAACCAACATTGCAGGTAACTACGTATAAGTTAGAAGCCGATGTAAAGGATATAAGGATAAAAGTTGTAGACGTATTTGGAATGCCAATCGTGGGAGCTGATGTTTTTGTTGTTCTAGAAAATGGAACTTCTAAGGAGTTTCACTCTGATTCATCAGGAGAAGTCTTGCTCCTTCAGATACCTCATGGATCTGCGAACATAACAGCTTCCTACTGGATCTCCAGAGAAAACTTAAACGTAGTTGGAGGCGGAAACATAAAGGTAACTCTTTTCTTCTCACCTTTAGTTCTTGGAGTTCTCTTTGGGCTACCTATTGTTATTCTTATTCTTGCTTTCACGATAATATTCAAGTCAAAAATTTTCAACAGGCTTGCGCCTAAAGGTAAAAGAGTAGAGGAAACGACGCTATGAGTTCACCGAAAAAGCTGATTCTGGCAACCTCTCATTACGACCTCACGAGAATGTCTTCGATAATGGCAGCCAAAATGGTTTCAATGCAACTTGGAGTACAGCTAGAAATAGTTGATGAAAATTGGCTCTTGGAAAGAAATTTGAAGCCGTATCTCCCTTCGTTTATGTTAGAGCTTCTAGACGGTAAGCTACTGGTTTTAAGAGTGGGAGGCTTACTAAATTATCTTGAACTATCGCACAGGTTAATGGAAGAGGTTCAGAAGTTAAATTTAAGTAGTAGAACTTTAAAGCGCCCATAGCTAAAACAAAAATGTCCGCAGAGGAGATAAATGAAGTAGTAAAGCTTTGCCAAGAGGTTATTACTTCTCTTTCCACTCTTTCTCCCAGCTACGAAGACAAAACAACAGTTCACCAGAATTTTAACTTTAACCAAAAGGCAGAACTTAGCAACATTGAGGCATTTTTAGGATGGCTAGATCTGGAGCTTGTTGAGCTTAAGAAAATGGTTGAAGAGTACGACAGAATAGAATCAGAAGAACTTTCAGTAGACGAGATAGAAAAAAAGATTAGAGACTTAAAACAAAAAGCAGAACAAGATAAAGAAGAACACCCTAAAGCAGAATAAGTCAGCTAAGCTTTCACAGCTCCTGCTTAATTTTTTCTCCAAAGAACATCTTTTCGATATCTTCTCTCGTTAGTTCGCTTGCATTTCCTTGGTACACAAATTCGCCACCAACAAGAACAGCAACACGATTCGACGTTTCTAGAGCTTTGGTTACGTTTTGCTCTACAAGAATTACAGAAACGTTTAGTTCTACGACCTCTTTAACCTTTTTTAGCAGGGTGCTCGTTGCCTTAGGAGAAAGACCAGCTGTAGGCTCATCTAAAAGCAAAACAGAGGGCTTAGATATAAGTGCTCTGGCCATAGCTAGCATTTGCCTCTCACCTCCACTTAAGGTCTTTGCAAGGTTTCTTCTTCTTCTCTCGATTTCTGGAAACAACTTAAAGATGGATTCTATTTCCTTTTTTACGTCAATTCCATTTCTTTTAAAAGCACTAAGCTCTAGATTTTCTTCTACAGTAAGGTTTGGAAAAACGTTCTGAATTTGGGGAGTGTAACCAATTCCAAGCCTTGCTATTTCGTATGGTTTCTTTCCATTTATTTCTTTACCATTTAAAATTACTTTTCCTTCAAAAATTCGCGCTATTCCAAATATTGCATTCAATAGAGTAGACTTTCCAGCACCATTTGGACCTAGAACAGAAAGAATTTCTCCCCTTTCTAGTGCTAAGTTTATGTTTCTAACTATCTTAAGTTTTTCGTACCCCGCTGTTAAGTTTTTTACTTCAAGCACATACATTGTTAATCACCAATGTATGCCTCTATAACTTTCCTATCACTAAGAACTTCTTCAGGTGTTCCTTCAGATAAGAGTTTACCGAGATGCAACACATAAACATAATCAACATAGTTCATGAGTATATCGATTCTGTGCTCTATTATAAATAAAGTAATTCCATACTCTTCTTTAAGCTTAAGTAAGTAGTTAAATAGGTTTTTTGCAGCAGAATAAGAAATTCCTGCTGCAGGCTCGTCCACGAGAAGTACTTTCGGGCTGTTCATCAAGCTTCTTGCAGTTTCGATTAGCTTCATGTGGGCACCAGATACATCAGAAGCAATACTTCTTTCAACGCCTTCCAGACCAACGCTCTTCGCTATTTCATAGGCTCTTTTAACGAGCTTTGCTTCGTCTCCAATCCAGTTTCTTTTTGCGATAGAACTAGTTACCCTTTCTCCCCTCGACTCAGCAGCAACTAAGAGATTTTCAAGAACAGTTAACCTTGGAAAGAGCCTTGGGTTTTGAAAAGTTCTTATTAAGCCTAGGTTGTAAATTTCGTTTGGGTTTAACCCAGTTATTTTGTTTCCCATAAAGTATACTTCTCCAGAATCAGGCGGATAAAAACCGGAGATCACGTTGAACAAAGTTGTTTTTCCGCTTCCGTTTGGGCCAATGAGACCAGTAACTGAGCCTTCACGAACAGTCAAGGTAACGTTATCTAGTGCAACAACACCTCCAAACCGCTTTGACACATTTTCTACCTTAAGTACCTCTTTCGTTTTCACTCACCTCCCATCATGAACCAGTTGATCAATTTCTTAACGTAAAGCTTTACCCTTTTACCAACTTCTTCTGCTTTATCCTTAAAGCTTACGGCTTTTTGCTCTCCAACCAAGCTCCACACGAAGGAAGACTTTGTATCTTCGGGGATAAGTCCTTCTGGCTTAAACAGTAAAGTTGCAACTATTAGTAAACCAACTAGCATCCATCTAATGTAGTTTACATCTATAGGCAGGTTTTGGAACATGAAGTTTAACATAACTGAAGCTCTATTAAGAAATGTTATTACGCCTGCTCCCAGCAACGCACCTTTATTGTTTGCTGAGCCTCCAAATATTACCATGGCCCAAACCTCGAAGGTTAGGCTAGGAATAAAGATGTCCGGATTTATAGAGCCCATGTAGTATGCCAATAAAGCGCCAGCTATGCCAGCCATTCCCGAGCCAATGAAGAGAACTTGAGCTTTAATCTTTGGAACATCTTTCCCTAAGCACAGAGAAGCAACTTCGTCTTCCCTTATAGACTTCATTAGCCTACCATATGGAGAATTAACAAGTTTTTCTGAAAAAAGATATACAGCAATTAAGACAGTAAGCGCAACTAACATGAACGCTAAGTCTCTAGTAGTTGGATCTTGAACAAAAGCAAAAGGATGAGGTATCCCAGCTAGTCCGTAAGTGCCACCAGTGGGTTGAAAATTTCTAAGAAAAATTCTTAGAAGTTCGCCAAAGCTTAAGACAGTTATTCCTAAAAAAGCAGGTCCAACTCTTAGCGTAGGGTAGGAAACCAAGTAACCAGCGATGCCAGAAATAACAAAAGCAAGCACAACAGTAAGTAAAAAGACGAGTATATTTAAAGCAGGATTCTGCTTTGAAAGTGTTCCCATAGAAACAATTGTTTCAAGTGAATAAAGAGGATAACTAAGCCCGCTTAGGGTTAAGAACACCAGAAGAGAAACTACTGCAGCGATAAAAGCACCTATGCCATAAAAAGCTGCTTTTCCAAAATTTGAAATTCCAGTGTATCCTGCTTCCAAGTTCAAGCTTATAGAAAGTATAGAGTATATGCTGAACAAAGTAATCCACGAAATAAGAAAGCCTACGATGTCCATTTACTTTCCCTCCTCCTAAGTTTTAGCCTATAGGGCAAACCACCCGCAGCTCCCGCAGGTGGCCGCACCAAGATTACTATGAGTAAAGTTAAAAACGACAGGAAGGGCCTAAAACTTAAGTCAAGGCCTATTAGAGTATACAAAATAGTCATTAGAATATTTTCAGCACCTGCTATTATGAATCCACCTAAAATTGTGAGAGAAATGCTACTAATTCCCCCTATTACGCAAGCAGCAAAGACTTGCAGTATAAGAGAGTCAGCAAACTCTGGAGAAGCGTAAGAAAACATAGCCCAAAAGACGCCACTAACAGCAGCTAAGCCTCCACAGAGGAGCCATGTTAACGTCATTACACTCTCGTCAGATATTCCAGAAATTTGAGCCAACTGTGGATTGTCAGCAACAGCCCTCATTGCTTTTCCAAAGCCAGTTCTGTAAAATATAAGAAACGTAGATACAATTAACAAAAAGCCCAACATTAAGGAGTAAGCAAAAGCAGGGTTGCTTACGCCAAGAAAGTTCAAGTTTAAGGTGTAGTTAAACACTGGTACTGCAAAGTAAAGGTCTTTCTTAATTGCTTTTGAAACAACGCTTATGACAGAATATATTGAGTATTTTAAAAAGATCCAAGAGCCTAAAGAAGCTATCATTAAAATTACAGGAGAAGCCTCTTTATCCATTAGCCTTCTGTAAACAAGTTTATGATTTAGGATGGCTACGATTGCTCCCGCAAAAAAAGAGACCACAAGAGCTAAAAAAATATTGCTGAAAAAGCTAGAATAAACTAAACTTAGTATAACTGCTACGTAAGCACCAACGGTAACTAAAGAAGTATGCGCGAAGTTTAACACACGAGTAACCTTGTAGCTTATTGTTAGAGGTATTGCCATTAAGCTATATATTAAGCCAATCCAAATTGTATTGACAATAACATTCAAGTCAATTAAGCCCATTGTGCCCACACCTAAAATGAACTAATACATAACTTTCTGAAAGAAAAACAAATAATAATAAAAAAACAATAGAATTTTTAGTCTTAGCCCCAAGTTATTGTACCTCCAGAGTAGCTGCCTATGTCTTGGTATTCGTAAGTACCATTAACGCTAGACACTGTCCAAATTGCATAGTCTTGGTACATTCTGTCTCCAGCATCGTTCAGTATACACCATCCAGAAGCACCGTAGTAATTGCTTGCAACTTTAAACATTGCCGCCCTTATAGCTTCTCCATCGTACTTTCCAGCTAGCAGAATTGCCTTACCAACGAGTATTATCGAGTCGTACACGTTTGCTGCAAACACAGGAGGATCCCTCCCAGCTAACTTTTTGTAGCGCGTAGCAAAATCTTTGTACACAGGATTCTCCTTAAACACGGGCCTTGTACCGAGTAAGTTAACTTTCTTTATGAAAGTAGCGATTTCAGGGCTCAAGAGCTGAGTTGTTCCATGCACACCTTCGCTCGAGAACCACTTCACTGAAGAAAGAGTGGGGTCATCTTTTGCGTGCCCAAGTATGTTGGCGCCATCAGTATCGAACGATATCATAACCACTGCATCTGCACCGGTTGCCTTCACCTGAGAGCTGAGCTGTGCAACTTCACTAGCGTAGTCTGCTAGTCCAGTAGCGTACTTTGTTAAGGTTGCTTTTCCTCCCAAGCTAGTAAATACGTTGCTGAAGAATTGAGCGAAAGCTTGCCCGTATTCATCGTCTCTATAGAACACTATTACGTTTCTTGCTCCTTGCCCAAACGCAAGTTTTGCAAGAGCTTCTGCCTGTACGGCATCAGACCCAACAGTTCTTATTATGAAGTCATTTGGGATAGCAAGAGTAGGAGAAGTTGAAGAGGGTGAAACTATGAGTATCTTGTTAGCGTCTGCGTATGCCTTAACAGCTTTTACTTGAGAGCTTGCTGCTGGACCTATGACAACTTTTATACCTTGTTGAGCTAACGACTGCACAGCAGTTAATGCTTCTTGAGCCTGAGTCTTGTCGTCAACTATAACTAATTTAAACTGGACTTTAACGTTTTCATTGGCAAGCTCACTGTTTAAATCATTTAGTGCCATTTGAGCAACAGTTTTCCACTGATTCCCAACATCTGAAAGTTCTCCCGTAAGTGGGAAAGAAACACCTATTGTGTAAACTTTTGTAGTGTTTAACGCATCTACCGTTGCCTGCAGCGACTGAACTTTACTTTGAAGCGCGCTAAGTTGTGCGCTGTACTGCGATGATTGAACTGCAAAGACACCGAGACCTCCAAGGATTAAGCCTATCACGAACGCCGCTAAGAGCCTAGGAAGTATTCCACCTGAGGGTTTAGTCTCTTTTACTTCTGTGGACATTTAAGTCTTTCGCTACCCTAACAAGTAATATTTAAGTTTTTCCTTCATAGTTACTAAAAAAATATTACAGAAAACCTTTTATCTCATAGAAATTGTATCCATGATGGATTTTAAGTTTTATGCAATAAAATAGTCTAGAATTAACTTAATGTTTCCAGACTTCATAAGAGTATCTGCGCAAGAAACTTTACTCTTTTTAAAAAAAGAAATTTTTACTTTGTTTTAAAGAGAGAAACTTGGGTTCTCAGCGTAAGGATCTAGGATTCCTCTGTTAGGAGCAAAAGGGATAGTTGAGTAACCTATACGCTAACAAGAACGCAGCACGACAACCAGACCAACTTCCCGCGGGAAAAAGATTCCAAGCAAATATGAGCTTGCAAAAAATCCTAGTTTTCGCGTTTTTATCCTTTCCAAAAGGCAGATGGTCGATCGTATCAAGTTGACTACGCAATCCCGCGGGAAAGATATTTGCCAAAAAGCAACAGCAACAATTTGCTTGTTATTTAAAAATTTCAAACTTAAGGAACGTTTCAGAACATAAATAAAGCATACGTTAAAAATAAAGCACAAAAAAATAGGCTAAGTAGAGCTTGACTAAAGCAAGCTAACCTTAACTTTTTCTCCGTAAGTATTCGCAATTTTTTGAACAAACTTCGTACAAGACACTTCAGGAACACGAACCCTAAGTGTAATTAAGTCCTTCTTTGCACTTTGATTTACTACGTCTCCAAACTGATTAAGAATTGAGTAAACTTGCCTAAAAACTTCATTGCTGCACTGAAGCTCAACTTCTTTCTCTTTTACTTTAAACGGGAGTATCTTTTTGAGCTCTTGCAAGACTGGCTTAACCTGCTCTTCAGGCTCCTTAAACGGGTCGATGCTAACACCTACTTTTTCTAAGGCTTGTTCAATCCTTAAAGTAGGAATTGGGATGTTAGTTTGCGGGTCGTAAGTAATTCTGGAAATTAAGTTTATGATTCTTTTCCTGTTGTCCTCTATTAGCTTTTTCCGCAAGTTCGAGGGAACTTGAACTTCTCCTTCGTCTACTATTCTCTTAGCTATCTTGTAAACGTCTTTTGTTCCAAAGAACTTTTGAAGAAGCTCAGACGAAGCTCGCTCACCTTTCTTAAAATCCTTAAATACTTGGTCGAACTTTACTATTTTGTCGCTCCAAGGACCTTTCTTTAGCTTATAGTAAACAGCCTTTTCAGGGTCCACTATAACTTCGAACTTGTTTCCCTTTATCTCGAGCCTAGCTATGCTGTTCTCGGTACTCATAACTTTACTTTAGTTAAAGTGAAGAATTAAAGTTTACCTTTCACTCTTTCGAAGATTTCAGAAATTTCGTTTTCTTCTGCCATTACCATCTTTTTTGTCTCTACGCTTCCGTAAGCTAGCCTTATTGTTTCTGGACTGGCCTCAGTTTTATTACTTGCAATCATGCTAATTACAGCGATTTCCTTTAATTTTTCTACGTCAACGTCCTTGCTGTAAAATTTCTTAGCAGCCTCTATGGCTTCAGTTCTGTTAACTCCTGCTGCAGTAATAAAGTACTTGTTATAAACTCCAGCAGGGTCCAGCTGGTAGACAGCAGGCCCAATTAGGTCGATGCCTCCAATTATTAACGAAACACCGAAAGGCCTTACTGCAGTTGTTTGCGTATAGCTTTGTATGAGGTCTCCCAATGTCTTTGCTAGGTAGTCGATGTCGATTGGCTCGTCGTAGAAGTATCTGTTTGATTGCGCGAGTCTTCTTGCCTGGTCAACCAGAATTCTTGCATCAGAAGAGAACCCGGCAACAGTTGCAGCGATGTGCTCGTCTATCTGGAAGATTTTGTGACTAAACCTTCTATCTTGTAAAGCATCTGACTTTTTCTCTATCCCAGCAAGCGCAACGCCTTTGTCAGAGCTAATTCCAAAAGCAGTGGGGCTGTTGTTCACCAAAACCAGGGCGTAATCTACTTGATAAAGGCGACCATCGGGACTGAATACTGTTACAGCTCGGTCATAGCCCATTCCACTTGGTAACATTTTTCTCTTTCTTGCTTAGCATTAGAGGTTTGATAAATCTTTCGTTTAAGCAAGATTTTAAAGTTCTTAGAAAAATTGAAGAGGCTAAGCATTGCTTTAAATTTTAGCTCAAAATGCAGAAAAACCTTAAGTAAAAAGAAAAACATGCGTTCATTATGCTTATATACGTATCGTTAGATGATTACTATGAAAAATGATGCTAGAAAAGAAAGATTTAGGAGCATTTGTACGCTGGCTTAAGAGAGAAAGCATAATTGATAATAGTTTTAACCCCAAAGAAAATTTCAATGACCGTCTTAAATTACAAAAATATGTATTCATAGCAAAATTCTTTGGTATGAACTTTGGCTACAGTTACACGCTTTATATCCATGGGCCTTATTCTGTTGAGCTTGCCAACGACTACTATGGAGAATTAAGCACTAAAACTGAAGACGCTAACTTTAATCCTAAGTTTATAGAACTAGTGAAAGGAAAAAGCGAAGAGTGGCTGGAGCTTGCTTCTACGGTTTTGATGCTGAAAGAGGACCATCCAGGGATAGAAAAAACCGAACTTAAAGAAACCGTAATAGGAATAAAGCCCTGGGCCTCTGAAGAAGACGTAGAAAGCATCATAAAAGAATTAGAAAGCTATGGTATTTGATTCTTTGACCTTTCAAGTGCCTCGCGAACACTTAATGCACAGCCATCTTCTCCACGGAAGCTACGCGCCACCCTCCGAATTACCTCGTGCTGAGTAATTATTTTTCTATCATTTGTTAAGAAAATTGTACATAAGGGGTCCAAAATGGCAATGCTTAAGGTGATGTGATCATTATTTTCTCCTAGTTTGTCTTCATTGCTAAGTCTTTTTTTACTTTCCAAGCCTCGTTGCTAAACGAAGGAAAGTCGCACTCTACTCTTTTCAGGTAGTTTGTCTTAAGCATCTCTAATTTGTCTATAGGTAATTCTCCGCCTAATGCTTTAGATAGAACCTCGCCAAGAACAGGATTAGATATTGCTAAGGTATACATCTTACTGTTTTCTGCTATCTTAGAAAAACTATGCTCTGCTGTACTATGATAATCATCCTCTTTGTCTATAAGTGCTATAACAAAAGTTGTATCTACATGTATTCTTTGTTTTTTAGCTTCCATCTTTTTTAACTGTCCTTTATTTA
>JBAMLO010000050.1:0-22597 GCA_039793485.1 Nitrososphaera sp.
GCTGTAGGCAAGTTCCTGCTGAAGCTGGAATACATAAAAGCAGATAAAGCAGCCACCATAGCAGAAAATCTTATAGCGTTGAATCTCCCCCACCTGTCTGAAAACATTGCAAGAGGTGTTGCTAGCAGGAGGGATAAAAGAAGTTGAGACGAAGATATCAATCCCCAATCTAAAATAGATAAGCCCACAACTTCTTTTGCAAAGAGTACCCAAAATGGACTTATTAAAGAAGCGGCTACGTAGTACAAGAATATAAAGAGTACAAGACTTCTTAGTTTCCTTGAAAATAAAAGGCTAACTGAAGTTTTTAAACCTTTATAGGCTTCTTGAATTGCCTCCATTATGTTAAGGCACATTTTTCTGTTTTCTAGAGTTTCAGTTAAAAATAAGTAGTAAAATACTGCCTTAAAACAATCTACTAAACCTAGAGTCAAGAAAAGGATTCTAATTCCAATAGTTCCAAGTCCTTGATATACGATTCCACCTAAGAGTGGGCCAGGAAGAGCCGCTACTTTAATGACGGTGCTGTATACTCCATAACCGGTAGCTTTTTTAGTTTCATTGATGCTCTCGGCTATTGCTGTTATTTCGGCTGGAGAATAGAAAAGTGAAATAGCCCTGAAAAACAAGGCGCCGCATGCTACAACCCAGTTAACCGATAAAGCCAATAGAACACTCGAGCTGCCTACCAATAAGCCTCCAATTACTAGAGTACGTTTACGTCCATAGAGATCCGAAAAATGAGCGCCAACGAGTCCTGAAAACGTTAGAATAAGGGGATATATAGTGTAAATCATACCTACTTCTAGGTTTCCAGCTTTCAAGTCCTTTAAGAAAAGTGGGAGGTAACTCCAGACGGCATAAAAGGGTAAGTTTACGATAGCACCCCCTGCTAACAGGACTATAAAGTTTCCATACTTTCTTCTGAGTTCCTTAAACATTTAGCTCACCAAAGAAAGATAAAGTGCCTTATACTTCTGAGCACACATTTTGTCAGATAGTTGCTTGTTTCGAATGCTCTTCGCCGCCTCTTCTCCTAGTTTTTCTGCTTTCTTTCTGTTGCTTAAAACTTCGAGTATTTCTTTAACTAACTCGTCAATTTCTCCTGGAGTATATAGAATACCATTCACATTATTTTGGATAAGTTCTGGTAAAGCTCCTGCATTAGTAGCTATAACAGGTTTTCCGCATGCCATAGCTTCTGCAGCAGACAATCCAAATGTTTCAATCCTCGATGGAATGACAACTACGTCAGAAGCATTATATACAAAAGGCATTTCATCATGATGAAATGTATAAAACTTTAGTTTCCTTCTAATGCTTTCACTTACTGAAGAAACTAACTCTGCTGAAGTGAGATACTCATCTGAGGAAGGAGAGAACAAAAATAAAAAATTCTCTAGATGTTGCAACAATTTTGTAGAAGCCTCAAGCACATCAATTAAACCTTTCCTTGGGTCTGGCCTTACTGGAGAAAAAATCAGGGCACTTTTTGACTCCAGCTTAAGTTTTAATCTTACAATTTCTCCACTTAGTCCAGGCCTAAACTTTTCAACGTCTACACCAGGAGGGATAACTTCTACTTTATTTTGCGGCGCACCTGCTTCTAAACATTTTGTTAGCGCAAAATTACTACCAACAGTTAAGATGTCGTAGCGAGCTTCTTTGTAAAGATCCTTCCAAAAAACTAGTCCTTCTTCAGAATACGGTATTCCTTGTAAGGTTGTTGGCACGGAGTGAGATGTAAAAATTAATGGGATGTCAAAGATTGAGCTTATCTCGCAACCCAAAAGATAAGATGGAACATCATGAGCATGAACGATTGAAGGAGGTTCGTTAGCTAGAAGATCTGCAATAGATTTAGCGTACTCTTTCGCAGAAGAAAGTATTTCAAAACGTTTTGACACAGCGTTCTTCCAACTTTTGCCAAGGATTTCTCTAAATTTTCTAAACGCTTCCAGTCTATAAACTTTTGTCCCATTGAGTTCAGTTTGTAAGCTATCGCCATATCCTTTAGTTATGACAATTAAATTGAGTTTCAGTGCTTGCAAGATTCTTAATTAAGCAATCCAAGAAAACTGGAACTCCTCCAACGTCAGGATGGTAAAAAGAAGTTAAAACTAAGATTTTCATTTTCTTCACGTCTTACTATGATATAGATCAACAGAATTACTTAATAAATCTTCTTCCTTCACAACGATTCCAAGTCCATCTAGCTTCTGAGCATCAAAAACTAAAGAGCCATCAGAAATTTTGAAAGGCAGCTTAATCGAATCAAAGGGTACACTGACAAAGTAATCTTTAAAATTAAGTACGTAGGGCCTAAGACTAATGTCTTCACAAAGTGTTACAGTACTAAGAGCAAAAGCTAAGTGCTGATACGCAACATCCTGGATACCCAAAATTCCTGAGGAACCAATGTGCGAAGATAAGCCCTTACATTGAATTGCTTTGTCCATTTGCAAAAGTATGGGTAAGTGGCCTCTTCTATTTGGATGATGATTAACAACAGAAAACACATTCAGTTTAACTATTTCTTGAAATGACATTGGAAGAGAAAAAGCATCTGCAACTAATTTAATTTCTGGAAATTTTAACTTCAGCGCTTCATAGCAGTCTTTAGACAAGGGCATTGGATCTTCTAGCAGACAAATACCTAAGTTTAAAAGCTCTTTGCATAAACGTAAGACAGTTTCCAAATTATTGTAACCTTGATTGGCATCTACTTGTATTTCGTACTCTTTTCCAATATGGCTTCTTATTTCCTTCAGCACTGAAATGTCGTGAGTAAACTTTCCTGAAAGTTTTATTTTTATGTGCTTAAAGCCTTCCCTGAACCATTTGACTGCCTTACTTAACATAACATCTTTTTTGGAAACATGCACTACACAACTAGCTTTGCAGGAATTTCTTTTCATACCGCTAAAAAGTTCATAGAAAGGTAAGTTGTAGTACTTCGCGATGCAATCGTGAAGTGCTATACTGAATCCTTCAATTGAAGAAAGAGGTATTTCTCTTGAACTCAGACTACTCAGAATTTTGTCAACTTTAAGCACATTTTTTCCCATCAACATCTTGGCTATACCTTTTTCTAAATACCAATCTCGACTTAACGCTTCACCGTACCCGTAAATGCTTTTCAACCCATCTGAGATCTTAAGCTTAACAAGATATACGCACTCATTAGATTTTGTTCCAAAAGAATAGTTGAAACCTCTCATAAAAACATTAAACCTATGCAACACGACGTCAACAACATTCAAGGAAGGACAAAAAAATTCTTTTCTCTTGCCCTCCATCCTCTTTTCACCAAGTATCAAGTATATCGTATGATGATTAATTTATATCTTTTTTTTAATTTTTAAAAACATTTTCTCTGTTCTAAGCTTTAGAACAGCTTGTCCTCATTTCTACTAAAATATTTAAGACAAAAAATCTTTAATTTGGAAGCTTTAGCGCAAAGAAGCTATGACACAACCTTGGCTATTTTTTATACTTTCCTATTTTTTGTGAAACTTAAGACAGCAAGGCTTATTACCAGAAGTAATGAGCCAGATGCTACAAACATCCATGTAGTCACTTGTGTAGCAACATCTTTTACTAAGTTGAATTTCCCTACTGAGAATAGATTAGAAAATGAGTTTGGATAGAGAAGCATAAAGACGCCGACTAAAAGAAATATTAATCCTGAGAAAAAGAGAGCTAAGAAAGTTGACACTCTCGTTTCTGAAAGGCTTGAAGAATAAACCTCTTCTCTAATGTAACCTTTTGCAGCAGAGGCTACAACCTTGACTATTGGAGGAGTAAAAAGTAAAGCAAAGGGAAGCATGGTTACATACCACCATGCCATCAAACCAATTATGAGTCCAATGTAAGGTGTTCCAAGTACAAACCAAACGTAGAGGAATGCTGTGACGAAGTTTCCAAACAGCAGAGAGGCTAGAGTACCTTCTACAAAGTTACGCCATGAAAACTTCTTTGAAGTGAATAATCCAAAGACGGAGAAAGCTACGATATGTCCAGGAACTGCGGCTACTAAGCTAGGTACGTAAAGTTGCCCATGTTTTATTGAGTCGGCTAGTAACGTTCCTAACGCACCGCCGATAGCAGCTGTACTCCAGTCAAAGAGTGTAGCAAATGTTAGAGGTATCAGTATTGCAGGCCTGAACTGCCCCATTCCCCATGGGCTTTCTATGTAGGAAGTTACGTAAGCTCCAGCCGCATAAAGAACTGCGCAAGCTACGATTAGGCTAATCCTTAAGGTTCTTCTTGTCGTAAAGCTCATACATTTATATTTTTTTATGTTTCTTTAAGGATTATGATTAAACTTTTAAACACCATTAAGGATATTAAGCTAAGATGCATACTCGAAAAGTACAAAGGATAGGAAAAGAAACCTTTTTTGTATCTTTACCTAAAAGCTGGGCAAAAACGCATGGAATAGAAAAAGGGGAAGAAGTCATAATAGACGTAAGGGACGATGGTAGTTTAATAATTAAACCAACGAAGTTAAGTGAAAAAAGGAAGGAAGCAACAGTAGTAAACTTCTCAGAGTTTTTTGATCACGAACTTCTAGGAAAATACTTGCTGGGCTACGACCAAATTAGAATTAGAAGCCAAAAGAGGTTTGCCTACGAAGAAAAAGAGAGGATTGAAAGAGTACTTAAGAAGTTGGTTGGAATGGAAATAGTGGAAGAAACTCAGAACGAAGTTGTTGTGCAGAGCGTACTTGATGTTAGTTCTACGCATCCAGCAAGACTTCTGCAGAGAATGTGCATAATTAGTTCAAGCATGTACAAAGATATAGTAGACGGAATAATAAAGAAAGACAGCGAAATTATCAAACTAGCAGTAAGTAGAGATGATGAAGTAGATAGAATCTACTTTTTCTCGGTTAGAGTACTTCGCACGATAATACAAGACTATTGGCTAATGTCTGAATTTTCAATTTTACCGATGGAGGTGATGGACTATAGATTAGTTTCTGAAAAACTTGAGTTAATTGGAGATATTTCCGTAGACATGGGGATGCGCACACTTGAAGCTGGCGAAGAAACACTTAACGAAATTAGCAAGAGCTTAGGCAAATTGCCAGAACTTGTTCATAACGTGAGCGAACTCCAAAATGAAGCATTAGACCTATTTCTCAATAAGAGAGCAGAGAAAATAGAAGAAAAATTGAGAGAATACGAAAGTGCACTAGGAAAGTTGAATGAAATTGTCGAAAGTGAGGAAAAAGGAAAAATTAGTTTCATTGCTTTTGATATGTCTCAAATACTAGCTACTATAAAGGATGTTATAGACCTGAGCTTTTAAAAAAAGATAAACCTATGGTGACTATTTTTGGTAAACTAGTTTCTTTCTTATTATCCTACTTAAAAATTTTTTGAGTCTTTCTGAGCGTGGTGAAATGAGAACTTCAGAAGGAGAGCCCATCTCTATGATCTCACCGTTATCCATGAACACAACATTTGTTGCTACGTCTTCCGCGAAGTCTATTTCATGTGTTACTACGATCATCGTTATTCCCTTCTTAGCAATTTCTTCTAAAATTTCTAGAACTTCCCCAACGAATTCAGGATCTAAAGCTGAAGTTGGCTCATCTAAAAGCAATAGCTTTGGATTTAAAGCTAATGCCCTTGCAATTGCAGCTCTTTGCCTTTGCCCACCGCTAACTTCAAAAGGATAACTTTGGGCCTTTTCTAAAAGCCCAACAGAGTCTAGAGCTTCACTAGCGATTTTTTCTGCTTCCTCCTTGCTTAGCTTCTTAACTTCCTGTAAAGGAAACATTACGTTTTTCAGTAAAGTGAAATGAGGAAATAAGGTATAATTTTGAAATACAAAGCCAATCTCGCTTCTAACCTTAATGATGTTTTCATTGGTAACTTTAACACCGTCAAAGAATATTTCACCTTCTTTTATTTTTACAAGCCCGTCTATAGCCTTAAGAAGTGTGCTCTTACCAGAACCACTAGGTCCAATTATTACAACCTTTTCTCCCCTTTCAACGTCTAAGCTAACACCTTTAAGCACTTCTATGTTGTTGCTGTAGCTTACTCTCAGATTTTTAATAGAAAGTAGATGACTTGACATGCGTCTCATTCCTTTGAGGAAAAGAAACCTGGAACAGCTAACTTTTTCTCAAGCTTAGAAGAAAGCTTTGATAAGAAGTAACAAATAACAAAATAGATCATAGCTACAAGCAAGTAAACTTCAAAGGGTCTAAAAGTCCAAGCAATTATGTATTCTCCTCTCCTTGTTAGTTCAGCTACACCTATTACTGAAACCAGCGAGCTATCCTTTACCAACGTAACAAGTTCATTAGTTAGTGCTGGAATTACGTTTCTAATTGCTAAAGGCAATACAACAAACTTATATATCTTAAAATCTGTTAGCCCCAAAGACTGTGCAGACTCGATATTTTCCTTTGGAATTGACTTTATTCCAGATCTTATAATCTCAGCCTGGTATGCGCCACTATTTAATCCTATGGCTAACACTCCAGCAGTTATGGGGTCAAAGTAAAGACCTAGAGAAGGCAATCCAAAATAGATTATTAAAATTTGAACTAGCAATGGAGTGCCCCTTATTAGGTCAATGTATAAAGAGGAGATAGATGACAAAAGCTTGTCGTTGGATAGCCTAAGCACTGCTAAAGTTACACCTAAGAAAAAGCCGAGTACAAACCCAAGTACGCTTAGTTCTAGAGTAAAAACAAGGCCTTGAATTAAATAAGGAAAAATTGAGGTTAGAAAACCAAGGTCTATCATTTTATCCGCTTCCAAACCACTTTTGAACCAAAGTATCAAGCTGTCCACTGTTTTTCATATTGTTTATTACGGTGTTTACTAAGTTAAGCAAATCTTTGCTGTCTTTATTTACTGCTATGCCGTACTGTTCTCCTGTGTAAATTCCAAAGTCGTACTGTACACCACTAACCGTTCTTACGAACATTCTTGCAACAGGCTCGTCTATTATTATTGCGTCTATGTCGCCCCGCTTCAAAGCAAGAAGCGCATCTGAAAGTTTGTCGTAGTGAAACAAATTGCTTTCTGGGATTATACTTGTATTTACTAAGTTTGCTTCAGCCCAACTTTCTCCTGTTGTTCCTGTTTGGACTCCAACTTTCTTGTTTTTTAGGTCGTTAACACTTGAAAACTTTTGAGTTGTAAGACTAATTACAGCCTGACTTGCATTGTAGTATGGAACTGAAAAATCAACAACTTTTGACCTTTCTGGAGTTATTGTCATACCGGCGATAACTAGGTCTACTTGCTTGCCCTGCAAAGCTGAAATTAAAGCGTCAAAACTAAGGTCTTTAACTACTAGTTTAACACCTAGTTCCTTTGCAATTGCATTTGCAATATCTATGTCGAGTCCAACTATGGCTCCAGATTGGTTTACATACTCAAATGGTGGAAAGTCTGCAGAAGTCCCAACAATGAGCACACCTTTATTTTTTATTGAAGTTACAGTTGGATAGACTTGTTGCTGGTAGATGTTGTAACCTAAGTAAGCTACGATGGCTACCACTAAGACTGCAAAAGCAAGATAGAACCATTTTCTTTCGATTTTCGACATAGATACGAGGCAGTAGTAACGTGAAATATAGGTTTTGTAACATTAGTAACACAAATGAAGCTCATCTGTTCTAGTTAGAATAGAATTTTTGGAATTATCCTCTAAAAGCAAAAAATTCACAAGATGTAGACAAATTTAACTTTTTATCCAACCCTAAACAACAAGAGATAAAACAAAAATCATGAATTTATGCCTTCAAAGTTGAAGCTTTCTTTCAAACTTACGAAGGTTTTATCGTTTGATGAAGAGCGAAGCTAATGAAGGTGGACCTCTTGGGATTTGCTGATCTCTTTATTCCGAAT
Organism: Nitrososphaera sp.; assembly: GCA_039793485.1. Classification (GTDB taxonomy): domain Archaea; phylum Thermoproteota; class EX4484-205; order EX4484-205; family JAAOZO01; genus JAAOZO01. The sequence continues at coordinate 7,884 of JBAMLO010000050.1, forward strand.
CAATTGGATACGCTAAAAGGCAAGTAACACAGAATCTGAAAAACTATTCGCCTTTGGTACGTTTAACATGAAAGAAAATAGAGGAACTTCGTACCTCAAGTGTTAAGGACGCACGACCTTTGTTAGTTTCCTAAAGAGCTGTCAACCGCACGAGAAAACTTTATAAGAGAGCCTTAGAAGAAAAGTAAAAGGAGAAAAAGCTTCGAAAATGCAAAAAGAAGAAGCTGGTGGAAAATCAGTTTCTGAAGTTGTAAAAAATATAATCTTTTCAAGGCCATCCATATTGGATTGCATTAAAATGGATGTGATCAACTTCTCTATGGTTGCTGATCTTATCGCTCCGGAGGTTGAAAAGGAAATAGGAAAAAAGGTAAACAGGGACGCCATAAAAATGGCAGTTATAAGAACAAGAGAAGAAGTTAAGAAGAGTGAGTCAAGCAAATTTGAAGAAAACATAATAAAAATAATTCAAAACAGTAAGCTTGAGCTGAAGAATGAGATTTCTCTAATTACTTTAGATATTCACATGGCAAAAGAAAAACTAAGTAAGATCGTTGAGGTATTCGATAAAAGCAGATTTGTACAAATAACTCAAGGAGTTGGTTCAATCACAATAACTTTAGACTCAGATACTTACAAAGAAATAAAGAACTATTTTGATCCAAAAGAGATAAAAGAAGAAATTAGCGAGCAATCAGCTATACTCTTGATTAGTCCAAGAGAAATAGTTAGTACACCCGGAGTAGTTTCCTTTATTGTAGACTCTTTATTTAGAGAGGGGATAAACATAACTCAAATAGTTTCATGTTACACAGATACTATACTAATTGTGAGTAGAGAAGATGCTTTACGTGCATATTCAGTGTTGGAAAAGTTAATTCTTAAGTTCAGAAAAAATAAAATAGAATAAAGCAAAGTTCTTTTCAGTAATACAAATAGTTAATTCAGTAATACTTAAATATGCCATAGAACTTTCCGTTGATGCAGGCGAACAAAGAATGCACATGCCAGATGGTTTTCTAACTCTGCAAATTGCAGTAATAGCTTTTCTAATAGACGTTCCGTTCTGGATTTTATCCTTTAAAAAAGTTAGAGATACGTTTGACGAGAAAACAGCTCCTTTATTTGGTACATTAACAGCTTTAATATTTGCTGCTCAGATGGTTAATTGGCCAATAGGTCCAGGGGGAACGACAGGTCATTTAATTGGCTCTCCTTTAGTTTCAATACTGCTTAGTCCTTACTCGGGAGTAATTGCACTTTCAATAATTTTACTTGTTCAAGCTCTAGTATTCAACGATGGAGGCATCACTACCTATGGAGGGAATGTACTGAGTATGGCAGTGGTTGGCTCTTTTATTGGTTATGCTACTTACAAGGCAACTTTAAAGTTAGCGGGTAAGCTAAAAGTTAACAAAAGAACAAAGCTTATCGTTGCATCATTCCTTGGCGGCTGGTTAGGAATAACTTTTGCAGCGCTTTCTACAGGAATACAGTTAGGACTCTCATCGAGCGTCTTCGGATATGGTCTAAGCATCACAGTTCCAGTTATGACAATAAGTCATGCAATAATTGGGATAGGCGAAGGAGCTATAACAGCAGCTGCAGTTTACTATGTTTCAAAGGTTAGGCCTGACTTGGTCAAGGAGGGATAAAGGATGAAACTAGACTATGTTACATTGCTAAAAATTGTAATTGTAGCAGCCATACTTGCTTTTTTAGGTTCATGGATTGCATCTTATGCCTATGAGCCTTTAGATAAGGCTGCTGAAATGCTCAATCTAAAAGAAGTCGAGATCTTTAAAGCACCACTCTCAGGTTATACGTTAGGCTGGAGAACGATAAACTTACTTGGGTATGAACTTGACATTTCTGGGGTTATAGCAGGAATAGTTGGGACACTTGTTGTTTTAATTTTAGCTTACGCGTTAGCAAACATACTTTCAAGAAAAAAGAGTTAAATTGTTCAGAAAAACCATACTTGGCATAGATGAGTTTCTTGAACACTCCTTATTTGAGGAAAAAAATATATACAGAAATGGATTGATGCAGAAAGTTAGCCCTGAGGAAAAATTAGCTCTAACTCTTTTAATCATTGCTACAACTCTAGTTGAGGAAAAAGCCCTCTCAATAAGTTTGTTTTTTGTACTTTCGCTTATTCTTTCTTTCCTTTCGAGAGTTAACTTTTTAGAATTTTTAAAGAGAACTTTTATTTTCATACCTCTTTATGCTTTAGTAATATCTTTCCCAAGACTATTTTTAGGCAACCAAAAAGATATAGTTATAAGATTTTTTAACTTGGAACTTGGAACCAGTTTTGCTAGCATAAATCAATTTTTGACATTTAACTTCAGAGTAATCGTGGCCACATCTTTGGTTGTTTTAATAACGATGACCACAACCATAGGAGAAATTTCAAATACCTTAAAAAAGATCAAGCTTCCAAGGGAAATTTCAATAAGCCTTTTACTAACTTATAGGCTATTGTTTGTTTACTTAACAAAAATAAGAGACTTAATCCTATCTGTTGAAAGTAGAACAGTAGAGGGAAGAGTTGGGCTAAAAGAAACAGGCAGATTAGTATCAAACTTGTTACTACGAGGTTTCGAAGAATCGGAATTGGTTTTTCTAGCTCTGAAGTCAAGAAACTTTGAAGAAGTGAGCATTTTGCGCAGAGATGAGAAAAAATACAACCTTGTCTTCTTTTTGTTAACGATAATATTTTTAGCTTTATCAGTGGAGTTTGAAATGCTAAGTTGAATGATAAAGTTTTAGAGTTAAATGAAGTGGACTACGTTTATTTTGATGGAACTAAGGCACTTAACAACATAAGTGTAAAATTCTTAAAGAATGAAAAAGTAGCTATAGTTGGACCAAACGGTTCTGGAAAAACTACTTTTTTGTTGGTGGCTTCATTTCTTTATTCTCCTACGAGGGGCAGTGTAAAGCTGTTCAACAACGGAGAAGAAATAAGAGACAGAAAAACTATAAGGAAGAAAATTGGAATCGTATTTCAAGACCCAGATGCGCAAATATTTAACCAAAGCGTTTTCGATGAGATTGCTTTTAGTTTACTTCAAGTAGTTAGAAAAGAAGAAGAGGTAAAAGAAAAAACAGAGAAGTTAATAAAGTCATTAAGATTGGACAAAATAAGATATAAGATGCCACATAGATTAAGTTTTGGAGAAAAAAGAAAAGTTACGATTGCTTCAGTTATAGCTAAAGAACCAGAAATTTTATTGGTTGATGAACCAACTTCAAATTTAGATCCAAAAAGTAGAAGAGAAATAATTGAAATATTGAAAGAAGTTTCTACAAATTCAACTTTCTTGTTCTCTACGCATGACTTAGGAGCCGCGTTTGAGCTGTCTAAACGACTAATAATAATGTATGATGGAAAAATTGTTTACGATGGAAAAACCGAAGACATAGCCAAAAACAAAGAAATCTTAAAAAGATATGAACTGGCTTATGATTAAGTTATTGCTTTATTGCTTCTTCTCCTTTTGCAGTTATTACGTACTTACCAGATTGGGGAGACTCTATCAGACCTAAAGTTTTTAATTTTCTAACTTTAGCAGTTACTTGTTGAGTTTTTAAGTTTGCCTTCTTTGCTACATCACCACAGCCAGAAGGTTGTCCAAGTTCTTTTAGAGCTCTAAGTATTGCTTTGTCGTTGTCGTCTAACTTTGGTTCAGGTGTTGTAGACATTTTCTTCACCAACTAAACAACTAAAAAATAAGGATATAAAGGTATTGCTCTAGTATAGAAACATAATTTTATTTTTTAACATAAGAACGAAAAACATGGAACGAAGTAAATAACTGTTCCAAAATGTGCAAAACTTAGTTACTAAAAGTATTTAATCGTTCTACTTGCAGCACGTTTCTTGGATTTATTGAGAGAAAGACTTTAAAAGCATGAGAGAAAAGAAACACCCAAATTAATGAAAGACAGAGCGTACATTTGCTACCTTAAAACAAACCCGCACGACCATAGCTTATTCAAAATTAAGCTCCTTGAACTTGAAAACTTAGCAAAAGTTGTAGGGTATGAAGTAGTTGACAGAATAGTTCAAGTTAATTCAAAGCCAGACCCAAGATACTTATTTGGAAGTGGAAAGATTGATGAAATTAAAGACAGAGCTAGCAAAGAAGGAATAGACACGATAATAGTGTACAACGAACTTTCAACAAAGCAACAGTTTAACCTTAAGAAGGTACTTGGGAAGGAAGTTATCGACCGTTATGATCTAACATTAAAAATTTTTGATTTAGAAGCAAGCGATGAAACATCAAAACTCCAAATAAAACTTGCTAGGTTGCTTAAAGAGATTCCATACCAAAAACTTTTAGCTTCAATCAAGTACAAGGTAGGAAGGGAGCATCCTGGACCCAGAAGCTTAGGTGAGTATTCTTACCATAAAGTTGTATCAATGTTGCTAAAGAACAGAGCAAAAATAGAAGAACAGATAAACCATAAGCTTAAGATGCATAAGATAAACGTACAAAAGAGAAAAAGTGAATCTGTTCCGCTTGTTTGCATAACTGGGTACTACAATGCTGGGAAAACATCAATCTTTAATGCAATTACAAATTTAGATAAGCCAGTCAGTGAAAGGCCTTTTACAACCCTAAGTAGCAAGTATTACCTTGTAGAAAGAGAAGGACTTAAATTCTACTTAGTGGATACTATTGGTTTCGTTATTGATTTGGACCCAAGACTTATTTATTCTTTTAAATTAACGCTAGAGGATATATCTTCGTCAGACCTTATACTGTTGGTAGTTGATATTAGCGATCAATATGAAATTCTTGAGCTTAGAGTAGAGACTTCTCTGAAGTACTTAAGCGATCTTAACATAAGCAAGAATAGCATCCTTTTTGTATTCAACAAAATAGATAGGGTAAGCTTAAAAGAAGCGGAAGAAAAGATCAACAAGTTATTTAGCAAAGTAGGAGAATATGATTATGTCTTAACTTCAGCCAAAAACAGAAACGTAGAGAACCTGGTAGAAAAAATTAGAGAAAAAATTAAGCCTATTGAAGAAGTAAAAGAAGTTTAGCTCTTTGTGTAAACTAGTATCGAATCTCCTGGTCGGAAGTCTTCAACATCGCTCGTTAACCTTACTATCCTCTTCCCTACGTCTTGTGGTAAGGCACGAATTACTTTCAGTTCTATTTCTGGACTATAAAGTATTCCAAGCCTTTCGCCTTTCGTTACATATACTACGTCGCCCTCCTTTACTTTAAGCAAAGCCATTGCATCAGGATCTAAGGTAATTCCTCTTTTTTCCTTTGATTCTTTAATAGGTAAACCAACTATGAAACTTATTGGGTCGAACATTTCTCATTTCACCTCTTCTTTTTCATGTTAAAGGCATTAATAACTAGTTCTGCCACGTCTTCATATTTCCAACCACCAGTATTTACAACTAAGTCATACAGTTGTGGGTCTTGCCAGTTAACTTTGCACATTTTTCTAGCCAAGTTTTCTCTGTCCTGATCGCTAATTCTAACTTCGTTCATAGCTTCTTCGTAGCTTATTTTTCTGACATCGGCCACATGCTTTGCTCTTATATAGTCTGGCGCAGTTAAGAAGACTTTCAGAGTTATGGGAGCTAAAAAGACAAGTATGCTTGACCTTCCCTCAAAAATCACTTTTCCCTTGTTTAGTATATCTAGAGCATAGCTGAACAGAACATCATCTATTTCAACTTCACCAGAAATGGACTTACTAGCTAGTTGCTCGAACGAAAGGCCAGAATCAATTGCGATTCTCCTGAGAAGCTTATCGGTGTTGTATACTTCAAAGCCTAGCCTTTTCCCAACAATCTCGGCAACTTCTGTGCTTCCAGAACCTAAGTGAGCGCATATTGCTATTGTTTCGTTGTTCATTTTACATCGCTTTTACTTACACTTATCGAATTTATTAAGCTTACGCTTTTACCAGAGTAACCTTGAAGTTTACAAACAATTTATAAAGCTTAGAATAACAAACATAAGAGCATGACTAGCGGCTATAAAAAGGCATTTTGGGTAAACACGAAAGCAATTGCACAAAACCCAGAGAAACATATTAAGGAAATAGTAGAAATTGGGGCTGACGAAATATTTTTATTGAGTATAGACAATGAAGGTGCTCTTTACCCTGCTAAGTTCTCGGTTGTTGCAAAAGAAGCTAAGCAAAGAAGCCTAATTGAAGGAGCAATAAGAGAAGCTAAAAGAAATGGACTAAAGGTTCATGCATGGATAGTTGCTTTAAACAAACCAAATGAAGAACTAACTACCGAAAGAAGAGAATGGTTTGTTGTTAACAAGGAAGGAAAAAACTGTGTAGACGAGCCACCTTATATTAACAGCTACAAGTGGCTTTGCCCATCTAACGAGGAAGTAAGAAGCTACTTGCTTGGAACCATTCAGGAACTCATGGAGACGTACGACGTAGATGGAATCCATCTTGATTACATAAGACTTCCAGATTTATTTTTACCAGAAGGCCTTAGAGAAAGATACGGGTTAGAAAAAAGTAAAGACGTTTATACGGAGAAATATGATTTTTGCTACTGTAAAAAGTGTAGAGAAGGGTTTATGAAAGAATTTGGTGTTGATCCAATGGAAATTAAATTTGGAACAAGAAAATGGTACGAATGGCATGCGTGGAGAGCAAGTAAGATTACTGAAATAGTTAAAGCTGTTAACACGACTGTAAAGACTTACGATAGTAGTATTGAAACATCTGCAGCCGTTTTTGCCACTCCGGGCTATGCCTATAGAATTGTTTTCCAACAATGGACAACATGGCCACTTGATAGTTTTGAACCAATGATATATCATGAGTACTATGATAAAAGCATCAAGTGGATTGGAGAAGCAGTTATGGAAGGAGTATCTTCTGGAAAGAACGTAGTTGCTGGAATATTTTTAGGATTTCTAAGAAACAGAGAAGAAATACTGAGTGCTGTAGATATTGCACTGGAAAAAGGGTCTAACGGAGTCTGTTTCTTTGTTTATCCAATGCCGCATCCAGAACTGAAAGACGCTATAAAAGAAGCACTTTCTAGGTTCTAGCCATGAAAAAAAGAAGAGTCTCTTCCAACTTTACGATTTATCTTAAAGGAATTGCAAGAACTGGGTGGATGCAACGAGGAGTCCCTAAAGAATTAGCTGAAAGTGTTGCAGAACATTCCTTTGAAAGTGCTGTAATAGCTTTTGAGCTTAGTAGCTTCTTAGCAAAAAAGGGAACAAAGATTAACGCTGAAAGAGCAGCTGTAGTAGCACTTATACACGACTTACATGAAGTAGTAACTGGAGATCTTCCAAGATGGACTTCGCAAAGAGTTGATAAGAAAAGAATAGAAATCCTAGCTTCTAGAGAATTTAGTGAAGAAATTGAAAAGCTGTTGCTTGAGTATATGCTACAAAACTCCATAGAAGCTAAGGTAGCTTACATATCTGATAAGCTTTCAACCTTCATCCAGGCAAGACACTATTACAATCTTGGAATAAAAGAAGTAAAAGAAATAATGCGCACCGCAAGAATTGAAATTATAAAAATGATACAAAAAGAGGAAAGGCTAAAGAATCTTAGAGAAAACCACCTTGTAAAGTTAGTATACAAAGGAAAGAGGTTATAGGAGGAACAAAGAGAGCAACATCGATAACGATACTCTTAAATAGTACTTGTTGTGTTGACATGAAAGTAAAAAATGAGCAGTAGCGTAATATCAGTAAGAAACTTGGTAAAGGTGTATGACAAAGTTACGAGGGCTCTTGATGGAGTTAGTTTAGATGTACAGGAAGGAGAAATATTTGGATTACTGGGGCCAAACGGAGCAGGAAAAACTACCTTAGTTAGAATTCTTACGACTCAAATACCTCCAACTGGTGGTGAAGCTTTTATTTTAGGAAAGAGTATAGTTGAAGAAGCGGAAAAAGTAAGGGAGCTTATTGGGTATGTTCCTCAAGAAATTTCAGTAATGACAGATTTAACGGGCTATGAAAACATGCTTTTTTATTCTAAACTTTATGGAGTTCCTTCTTCAGAAAGAAAAAGAAGAATAGAGAACGCATTAAACTTAGTTGGGCTACTTGACAAAGCAAACATAGTTGTGAAAAACTATTCAGGAGGAATGATGAGAAGGCTTGAGATAGCACAAGCGATAATAAATTATCCAAAAGTGTTGTTTCTCGATGAGCCTACTATAGGGTTAGATCCATCTGGAAGAAAAGCAATTTGGTCGTACTTAAGTCAACTGATGGAAGAGCATGAAATGACGATATTTATGACAACTCATTACATGGATGAAGCGGATATGGTTACAGATAGGTTAGCGATAATAAATCTTGGAAAAATAGTAGCGGTTGGAACTTCTTCTGAGCTGAAGAAAAGTACGAAATTAGAATCCATTACCATAGTATCAAAACTTCACAAGGAAGAAGTAAAAAACCTTCTGAGTAGCTTGCCCTTCGTGAAACAAATTTATGATGGAAAAGATGAAGGAAGTGTTACTGCATATGTTGAGAATGCGGAAGAAGCTGTAATTGAAATAATTTCAACACTTAAAGAAAACAATATAAATGTTGAAAGCTTGTCCATGAACAAGCCAACTCTAGACGATGTTTTCTTGGCGTATGCAGGAACCAAATTGGAAGAAACAACTAGCGCTTTAGAAGCAAGAAAAGTTAGAAGAACTATGCAAAGAATGAAGTGAGAAAAATGATAACATACATTGAAAAAGTTTTGGCAATGTTGGAAGTTGAAGTTAGAAGAACAATGCATGATAGAACAGAACTTTATACAAGAGCAGTGCAACCGATACTTTGGATTGGAGTTTTTGCGCCAGTTATGGAAAAATTTAGAGTTGTTCCGATTCCAAACATTACTTACATGGAGTTCATAACTCCAGGGGTACTAGTTCAATCAATAACCTTTGTCTCGATATTTTATGGGCTGAACGTTATATGGGAAAGAGATCTAGGAGTCCTCAACAAACTACTAGTAGCCCCAGTTTCAAGGTCAGCTTTGGTAATTGGAAAAGCTTTGTCCGCTGGGGTGCGCGGAATTTTTCAATCGCTTATAATAGTCTTATTAGCAGAATTACTTGGGGTAAGAATAATAATTAATCCAATTTACTTACTTTTGGCAGCTTTTCTTATAGTAGTATTTTGCGCAGCCTTTGCAGCACTTTCGATATTCATAGCATCCTTGTTGAAGACAAGAGAACGATTTATGGGTATTGGACAGGCAATTACAATGCCATTGTTCTTTGCCAGTAACGCAATATACCCAATTAATTTAATGCCAAATTGGCTAAAAGCAGTTGCAATGATTAACCCTCTTTCTTATGCTGTTGAAGGATTAAGAGCACTAATGATAACAGGTGACTTATCAACAGTACCTTTAGACTTCTTAGTTTCTTTTGTGTTTGTAGCAGTTACCATAGTTATCGCATCGCAAACGTTTAAGAAGATAATTGAGTAGAGACTGCATCATTAAGTTTGCTTATGAATTGCATGAACAAATCTTTTGGAACTCTAGAACCTGCTGCATTTTTATGTCCTCCACCAGTCCCATTTAAACTTTCAGCCACCATTGAAACTATTTCGTAAAGATTATCTAAAGCTATTGATCTTATGCTCATATCTACGTATTCTTTTCTTTGCTCAGCTGCTACTCCAACAATAGTCTTACCGTAAACTCTTGCATATGTTGCTGCTTTTCCAAGAGACCAGGGAATATCCTTAACGTACGCAACATTCCCAACAACCCTAGTGCTTCCTTTTACAACTTCACGCATTTGTTCGTCTAACATGGACTCTTGAACAGCAATTTTAACAAGTTCTTCACTTAGACTTGGAAGCTTATTTTGCGACAGATATAAAACTAAACTTCTTTTAAAGTCATAGTCTCTTTTCTTTGTACCTTCAAGAACTTTTACCAATAGTCCTGCTTCAAGGTAAAGTTCTCTCTTATCCCATTCATTTAAAACCATCTTAACAACTTTAGTGTTGTCGCTGTAGTCTCCAATTGCACCATACACCATGACTCTACTTAATTCTGGATCAAGCTCGTCTTTGAAGTAGCTGTATACTAACTCTGAAGCGCAAGAATCATCGCTTCCTCTAACTAAAGTTGCAGGTATTTCTTCTGTGCTTAAACCTGAGGGAAGCGGATGATGATCGAAGTAAAGTACTTCATTCCTAGACGAAATTCTCTTGAGTTCAGAGATAATTTCTTCTTTGTAGCTAGACGTTAATGCTATATCAGTTATTATAAGGTTTTCATCCTTAACTTGTTTCAGGTCTTGAAGCAAACCGGCTGGACTTGTAAAAAATACTTTAGCATCCTTTTTTATCGAAAATGCCAGTGAAGCTGAACAGACACCGTCGCAATCCCCATGCGCAAAGATAACCCAACTCAAGTTACTTTCTTTTGCTGAAAACAGTGAATTATAAAGCTTTGTTTTGTTATTCCTTTTTAGTTAGAAAGTTATTTTATTTCCATTTTCTGCTTATCAAGAATTCTTTTATAGATAGTGCAGCATCCATTCCTGATTTGACGGCAGGTCCTATCAAAGAAGGTCCTGACTCAACGTCTCCAGCAGCAAAAATTCCAACTTTGTTTGTTCTTTTCTTTTGGTCTACTAAAACTCTCCCATCTTCGCTAACTTCTATTCCTAGCTTGTTTTTCTTAAAAGGAGGTGTAGATTTACCGCCAATAGCTACTATGACAGAATCAACCTCAAAAGATTTTTCAGTTCCAGGTAATGGCACAGGAGAAGGTCTCCCTGTATGGTCTGGAGCACCTAGAGTTAAATCTAAAGTTACCATGTACTTTAACTTTCCGTCTTCGCCTACAAACTTAACTGGAACTTTGCGCTCAATGATTTTTACGCCCTTACTTTCCAATGAACTAATTTCCTTTTCTCCGGCTGGAGCTTCCTTTCTTGTTCTTCTGTATACTAAGTAAACATCTTTTGCACCAGATTCTAGAGCAACTAACGCTGAATCAACAGCAGTTAAGCCTCCCCCTATGACTGCAACGCTCTTACCAAGTCTGGGTAAAAGACTGCTGTCCCTATAGCCAAGCTTAACTAAATAGTAGCTTACTATGTAAGGAGCAGCGTGGTAAACGCCACTTAAGTCTTCGCCTTCAACGTTCATTTTTCTTGGTTCCCAAGCTCCAGTAGCTAGCAAAAGTGCATCGTACTTATTAACGATTTCTTCAAAGTTTAAGTCATATTTTTCGGAATCCTCGATTTTTGTATTTAGGTAGAAGTTTACACCCTTCTCTTTTAACTCTTTCACACCTTCTCTAACTCCACTTTTTGGAATCCTAAACTCGGGAATTCCAAAAATCATTAGACCTCCAGGCTCTGGTAACATATCAAAAACATCGACTTCTACCCCATCGCAAAGTAAGATTCCAGCTGCAGTAAGTCCAGCAGGTCCAGCTCCAATTATTGCAACTTTTGCCTTTATCTTGTTCGATATTTCTTTACACCTCAAAAACTTCAAGTTTTGAGGCGATGCAAAACTTATCGCTTTATTAATCTTTCTTTTAGCAACCGTACTCAGTTAACTTAAGGTTTTTCTAGACCGAGAGTTATCATTTCTTGCGTTCTTTGAACTACAATTTAAGAGAAACTAACCTTTAACTAGTAACCTTAAAGCTATAGAGAAACCTCAAAGGCGCATAACATTTCATTAAAAGAAGTTACATAGTAAAAATGGGTCCAAAGGTTTATTGGGTTTAGAAGCTTCTTAAAGTTAAATCGTAGAGTTTTCTTAGCTTAATGAAACTTCATAAAGAAACTTAAGAAAAAGACTCACAGTTTGCGACGAGTTTGAAGTTTATTCGACGCTAAACAGAAGTGTATGCTTGAACGTATGCGCCACAGCCTCGAAATAGGTAAAAGTAGAACCACACATTAGTTTCCTCGAATCTACAAAGGCATAAGCCTAACAACAGAGGAAGTGCATGGAGAATTAGTTGTGGATGGCGATCAAACTTTTTTCTTTTAAGAGGGTTCATTTTAATTTAAAATAGCGAATTATGAACAATTCCTAATTTGAATTCAACTTAAAATATTTGCTCAGAAGGTGGGCATGGACCTTTAAGTCTTAAGTTGGCAGTCTCGAACTAGAAAAACATTTTTAAGTTGAAGGCTTCGAAGTAAAATTTGTGCTGAGGGTGTGGCTTTTAGACGCATCAGAAGACTTAGGTAGCAAGGTACCTTCGGTTCTCATCTGGGTTATTAAAGAAGATGGTAGTAGGACAGCTTTAAGAGCAAACTACTACCCTTCAATTTACTTAGTTGGAGAAGATGAAGAAAAGAAAGTAAAAGACTTAATAAGGATATTTGCCGATAAAATTTTAGACGCAGAATTAAAGAGTGTAAAAATCAGGGGGAAAGAAGTTAAAGCTATTAAAGTTAGGCTTAATTCTACTGATGTCGAGAGTTTAGGGGGAAAAATATCAAAGGAGCTTAAGCTTAAAGTTTACAACTACGACATAAGATACACCACGAAGTTTTGGATAGAAAATAAAATAGAGCCTTCTACTTGGTACGAGTTCGCTGAAAAAAATACAGAAGGAATAATAGAAGTTGACATAAGTACTGCAAAGAAATTAGATAAAAACAAGCCAAAACTAAAAGTAATCTCATTTGAAGTTATTTACTTTAGTGAGAGAGGAACGCCAAGAGCTGATAGAGACCCTGTAGTTGCGATAGCATTGTGTTCAGACGAAGGTTACAGAAAAGTCATAACCGGAAAAGAGAACGAGATACTCTCAACTTTTTGTGATGAAATAATGAAAATAGATCCCGACGTTATCGTGGGGTTTAAAAATAATCAGGTTCATTGGAGCTATTTATTAAAGAGGGCAAAAATAAATTCAGTAAAGCTGAAAGTTGGAAGAAACCGGTCTGAACCTCATCAAAGTGTTTTTGGCCATTTTTCGATTCAAGGTAGAATAAACATAGACTTATTCGACTTGGTTAAAGAAACCCCTGAGGTTAAGCTTGAATCTTTGGAAGAGTATGCTGAATTCTTAAACATAAAAGTTAACTACAGCATGATAGACGAGTTTGAACTTTCAGAGCGATGGAAATCAAAGACTGAAGAAGTAAAGAATTTTTGCTTAAATAGAGCTGCAACAATATTAGAGATTTACAACTCTTTAGAAGACTATATATTTGAACTATCGAAAATAACGAGTTTACCAGCAGACCAGGTTCTTGCAACCTCTCCGGGGTTTAGAGTCGAAAACTACCTAATGAAGAAAGCAGAAGAAGTTGGGGAACTTGTTCCCGAGAGGAAGGAAATTGTCCACGAAAGCTACCAAGGAGCAATAGTAAGGGCACCAATCTCAGGGCTTCATGAAAATGTTGCGGTTGTTGACTTCAAAAGTATGTATCCAAGTCTTATGATTAAGTACAATATTTCATTTGATACGATTGTTAGAAATGGCGAGCGTGCACCTGGACTCAATTTCGGCTTTTCGAAGGAGAGGGGTTTCCTTCCTATGGCTTTAGTAGACCTAATAGAAGAAAGAGACAGAATAAGAAAAAGTATGCGAGAAGTTAAAGAAGGCAGTACAGAACACAAGGTATTAGATTCAAGACAAAGGGCTATAAAGATAATTACGAACGCAGTGTATGGATATACTGGATGGGCTGGAGCAAGATGGTATGCTCGCGAAGTAGCGGAAGCTACAACAGCATGGGGAAGATTAACAATTACGAGCGCCATAGATAAAGCAGAAAAACTAGGATTAAGTGTAATTTATTCTGATACCGACAGCTTGTTTGTTAGCTACGAAAAAGATAAAGTTGAGGAATTTCTTGAATGGATAAAGAATGAGCTTGGTCTTGAAGCAAAAATAGATAAAATATTCTTAAGGATAATATTCACTGAAGCAAAGAAAAAGTACGCTGGGCTGACAGAAGATGGAAAAGTTGAGTTTGTTGGACTAGAAGCCGTTAGAGGAGATTGGAGTGCAATAGCCAAGGAAGTGCAATCTAAAGTAATAGAAAGCATACTAAAGACTGGATCAAAAGATGAAGGGTTAAGAGTACTGAATGAATACATAGATCTTCTAAGAAAAGCTTCTGTGGACATAAAAAAATTAGTTATATGGAAGCAAATAACTAGACCTATTGAAGAATACGAAGCCACTGCACCACACATAGTAGTTGCCAAGTACTTAATAAAATCAGGTTGGAAGGTTGATCCTGGAGATAAAGTAGGGTACGTAGTAATAAAGGGTTCCGGGAGAATTTACACAAGAGTTAAACCTTACTTTGAAGCAAAGCCTGAAGAAATAGATTGGCAATACTACATTGAAAATCAAGTCGTTGCGGCTTGTGAGAGAATTCTGGAGGCAGTAGGAATAGACGTTGAAAAAGTTGGGAAGTATAAACAGTCAAAGCTTTTTACCTAAAAAAGCTATATTGCATACAAGTAACTCCACCTATAATTTTGGTTGTACAGAAAATATTACAAGCCGTCCATTTTTTTAATCACTTCTGCTTCACTTCCTTTAGTAACTATTGCACTTGCAGCAAAGTCATGCCCATCGGCAAAGCCATAAGGACTAGAAGACTTTACCAGTAAATCAACAACCGAAATTGATTTCTTACTTCTTATAAGTTCTTGAAGCTTTTTGGGTGCTCTCGCAGAGATTTTACAGTACTCTTTTTCTAACTT
>JBAMLO010000051.1:0-21528 GCA_039793485.1 Nitrososphaera sp.
CAAAGGGAATAATTGATGAATTATGGAGAGGAAAGTCTTCACGAATAGGAATAATTTTACTTGTCTTTTATATCTTCTTGGCGATACTAGCTCCAATAATTTATCCATATGGTTATGTAACGAAATATTGGAATGACCCGACACACTGGCAGGACAATCCAAGATTAGCACAACCAGTTTGGGTAAATTACTTCATTGGAAAGAACCTGCCGGAAACAATCATAATTGATAGTAGAAACGTGCGGGATAAGAGAGTATACAAACAAGAAAACATAATAGGAGGCTTTGGATTCAAAGAAATTAATATCGTTGAAAGCTTTACTTACGAATACGACGATTTTCCTAGTGAAATCACACTTATCGTTTTCTCTAACTTTTCTGGAGGATTTCCTTTTGTGAGCATATACTTTCAGAGACCGGATGGAAAAGAAATTCAGCTGATAAGTTCAACTATAACTTCGCCTAAAACAACCTACTATATTTCTCAAGATCCTAAGATTATAAATGCAATAACAGACTTTGTGAAAGCCTCAACTAACGTACTAGAAGTAAACTACACCGAGCCTCAAGTTGCTTTATTCGCAGAAGCAAAAAAAGGCATGGAATCTTACAGAACAGCAAAAGTACTAAAAGGATTATATGGGTTGAGAGTAAACATATTAATGCAAGACCCAAATGGCACAGCTGATGCTAAGCTCATAGTTTATGGTAAGGTTTATGGGCTAGCTGGAACAGACAACTTTAGAAGAGATTTAATGATAGGACTTCTGTGGGGAGATCCTGTCGCAATTTCTTTTGGTCTAACAGCTTCTTTACTAATAACAATCATTCAAACGTTTATAGCAATAGCTGCTACATGGAAAGGAGGCCTTACAGACTCAATTGTACAAAGAATAGTTGAAATTTATATGGTAGTTCCGTTTCTTAATATACTGATAATAATTTCAATGTTTTATAAACTTTCAATCTGGACACTTCTTATTGCTGTTGTTGTACTAAGCATATTTGGAGGAGGAATGAAGGGAACGAGAAGTTTAATAATGCAAGTGAAAGAGGAAACTTACATAGAAGCCGCTACTTCTTATGGAGCTAGTGACCTTAGAATAGTGCTTTTTTATCTTTGGCCTAGGATTTTACCAACTATAGTCCCAGGGCTAATTGGAGCAGTTCCGGGTTATATATTCTTAGAGGCAGGATTAGCATTCCTAGGGCTTGGAGACCCAACTCTACCAACGTGGGGGAAAATGTTGAACGATGCATACAGTCTGGGGGCAGTTTATCAAGGTTATTGGTGGTGGATACTTCTACCTATTGTTTTGATATTCGGAATCGCGATTGCCTTTGCAACAATTGGATATTCTCTTGAGAAGATTTTAAACCCGAGGTTGAGAGAAGAATGATGCAAATAACTTCTGAAGAAATTTTAAGCGGAAAAAACCTAACTCTCTACTATAGAACAAGAAGAGGAATAGTAAAAGCGGTAGACCAAATATCGTTTAAGTTAAGGCAGGGAGAGACCTTAGCCGTTGTAGGAGAATCTGGAAGTGGAAAAAGTTCTTTTGCAAATGCAGTTTACAGAATCCTACCAAAGAACGTTGAGAAATACGAAGGAGAGGTGTTGTTAGATGGTGTTGACATAATGAAGTACGATGAAGAAGAGTATAGAAAGAAGGTAAGGTGGAAAAGAATATCGATGGTCTTTCAGGGCGCCATGAACTCTTTAAATCCAGTATTGAGCATAGGATTTCAAATTGCGGAGCCGCTAATAATTCACCAAGGCATGCAAAAAGATGAAGCTCTCAAGAAGGCAGCCGAAGCCTTAAAGACGGTAGGAATACACCCGTCTTATATCAATAGGTATCCTCACCAGCTAAGTGGGGGAATGAAGCAGAGAGTTGTAATAGCAATGGCCTTAGTGCTATCGCCGCAAGTAGTGATTTTAGATGAGCCTACGTCAGCACTCGATGTTATTACTCAAGCAAACATAATAAACCTACTTAAGAGATTAAAGAAAGAATTAAAACTTAGTTATATATTTATAACTCATGATCTCGCCCTTACAAGTGAACTAGCAGATACTGTTGCCGTAATGTATGCAGGTAAGATTGTTGAGACTTCTCCAGCCGAAGTGTTTTACAGAAATCCAAGGCACCCATACTCTAAAGGACTATTAGAAAGCGTACCAGCTTTAAAACAAAAGAAGAAAATTAACTTTATTCCAGGTGAGCCACCAGACTTAGTTTCTCCTCCTTCTGGGTGCAGATTCCATCCAAGGTGTCCCTATGCTATGGAAGTATGCAGAAAAGAAGAACCAAAGAATAAAGAAATAGAAGGAAATACTACTATTTCCTGCTGGTTGTACTAGGTGAGAAAAGATGAACTACTTAGTTAACGTTGAAAGGTTAAGAACATGGTTTGAAGTTAGGAGAGGTATCTTTTCTAAGCCATACTACATAAGAGCGGTTGATGATGTTAGCTTAAATTTAAGAAAAGGAGAGGCGATAGCAATAGTAGGAGAATCTGGAAGTGGAAAAACGAGCCTTGGAAAAACCTTAGTTAGACTATACAAACCAACGGGAGGAAAGATAACGTTTGATGGAAAGGATATAACCAATTTAGAAGGAAAGGAGTTATTATGGTACAGAAGACATGCGCAAATAATCTATCAAGACCCATTCAGTAGCTTACCGCCTTTCTTTTCAATTTACAGGATACTTGAGGAGCCGTTACTAATCCACAAGATAGGAAGCGAAAAAGAGAGGAAAGAAATGATCTTCGAAGCTTTGAAGAACGTTAGACTAACTCCAGTAGAGCTAATGGCTTCTAAGTATCCTCACATGCTCAGTGGAGGACAGAGACAAAGAGTAGCCATAGCAAGAGCCCTAATTCTTAAACCAAGTTTTATAGTTGCAGATGAACCTGTAAGTATGTTAGACGCCTCCGTAAGAATTGAGATACTCTTCTTACTGAGAGAACTGCAAAACAAATATGGAATATCATTTATTTATATAACGCATGACCTTGCAACTACGAGATACTTCTCGGAGAGAATCGCAATAATGTATGCGGGCAAAATCGTTGAAGAAGCACCATCCGATGAGATCATAGAGCGACCACTTCATCCGTACACTCAAGCTTTACTTAAGGCAATTCCAGAACCAGATCCAGAAAACAGAAAGATTATAAAAGAAGTTCCACCAGGTGAGCCACCAGACTTAGTTTCTCCTCCTTCTGGGTGCAGATTCCATCCAAGGTGTCCCTATGCTATGGAAGTATGCAGAAAAGAAGAACCTCCATTAAGAGAAATTTCACCAAACCATTTTGTTGCTTGTCACTTTGCGGAAAACTTTTTGAAGAAGTAAATTTTTTAAAGTTTATTAACTCGACAAAGCTAAGCCTTAGGCTGATGGTACGCTTACTACAGAATTCGTTGAAGAAAGAATTATTTTTTGCCATTATTGTTTTCAGTCTTTTGCTTAGCTCTTTTGAGGTGAATGCGACGAACAGAACAATAGAGGTTGGAAAAGGTTCTTACTTCAGTAAGATAAGCGAGGCAATAAAAAATGCAAACGATGGAGATACGATAGTAGTGCATGGAGGAGTGTATGAAGAAAACCTAGTTATAAGCAAAAGAATTTCCCTAGTTGCAATCGGAAGAGTTACGATAGTTGGTGTTAAAGCAGAAAAACCAGCGGTTACGATAGCAGCAAATGGAGTTCAGATAGAAGGGTTCAACATAACTACTAATGGTTTTTTCAGCATAGCCATTTACATAGCTAAAGGCTACGGATCAAGCAGAATTTATAACAATACGCTAACGAGCGCTTACTTTGGAATTTACTCAGACGAGACTTTTGGAAATGAAATAGTCAGCAACAGCATAATAAAGAATACTTTTGGAATAATGTTGAACTACACGTCTGAAACTGAGATTAAGAAAAATAAAATAGAGAACAACAAGTATGGAGTAGTACTTAGCGGGGACAGGAAAAACGCTATACAAGAGAACAACATAGCAAAAAATCAATATGGTGTGTACCTTTTTAATTCTGAAAGTGACGCTGTTTTGAACAACTATATGTTTAAGAATCTTTACGGAATCTATTTAACTGGATTTTCGAACAACGCAACTGTAAAGAATAACATGGTAGTAAATTCTCAGTATGGTATTTTTGTTGATACATCTCATTTTAACGATGTTTTAGAAAATAAGGTTGAAAATTCCATGTATGGCGTATACTTACAGAATTGTAGGTACAACAAGGTTTTAAGTAATTTTATAAGAAACGAAACGATAGGCATACAGCTCTATGGTACAATAAACAACGTAATCTTAAATAATACTGTTACCGAGTGCACGATAGGAATTGAAATTGACAATGCCTATAACGATACAGTCAAAGAAAATGTATTTTCGAATATTTTAGCTCATGCTATAACTACATATAAAACCACCAGAGCAAAATTAGTAGAAAATATTGTTAACTTTGCTAAAAATGGAATCGTTCTTGATAGCTCAAGTTCTAACATAATTACCAAAAACAAATTAAACAACATTCAGATAGGAGTATACATCTACAATTCTGACTTCAACTCTATTGAAAACATAACTATAAAAGAAGTTGAAGAATGGTATATAAGAAGCCAATCAGAACACTACAACTATGTAGAAAACCTAATATTTGATTCAGAAAAGCTCAATTTTTCTTTCTTAGGAAAAGTGGCAATAAAAAGTACAACTGTCAGTACCAGTCCAAAGGGTTACACTTATCTAAATGAATGCATCTTTGTTAACGTAACTCAAGGATCCTTTGCTTACATTAATTTTAGCTATGCCAACAAACCATATAAAAAAGTAACAATCCTATACACTACTGATGGAAACAACTGGAAAAAGCCGGGTACAATGAACTTTTTCGAAAACATTAAGGTAGTTGCAGTAAAAGCTGAAAGTAGCGGCATATATGCATTATTTTCCTACTCCGAAGAAAAACCTGAAGGAATGGTAGCACTAGTTGTCGCACCATTTTTGTTAATTTTTGCACTACTCGTGCTAGCATTATTTTTCATAAGAAAGAGAAAAAATGAAAAGTAAAATACTGTTTATTTTAGCTTTCATACTCTTTGGAATAAGTTGGGGCTTAGCACTCTTTGATACTATACCTTATAAAGTTAGTGAAGAGAGAAGTGGAATTTTAAACTTTAACAATTCGAGAAGCGTAGAGCTCGTTGTTAAAGGAAACAACTTTACAATTTCAAATGAACTCTTAAGTTTAAGCAAAAATTTTACGGTTACCATTATTTCAGAAAAGGAAATAACAGTAACAATTACAGTGGAAAACTTCACCCAAAAATATCAAATAAATGCGATGCAGAAGTCTAACTTTACTTACAAATCTGAGCCAGTATACTTTGAATTTTTTGGACAAGAGCCAACAACGATTCATTATAGAGCAACATTAGAAGGACTAAGAAATAGAGATCCGATGCTGTCAATTGTGAGCTTATTAATTCTTTTAATTGGCCTAACTTTTGGAAGATTGGCGCTAAGAAAAAGAAACGAAGACGTTTAGTTGAAGTTCAAGGAATTTTTTGTTTTTATCAGAAAAGTAATGAGGAAGTCTTTATTGCCCCTTAAAAACAGATAATCTCCTGAAAGTTAAAAATACTTAAAAGTGAACTGATTTATGAAACTTAGCGCAGTATGCCCCTAAAGGTGATTACAAGTGAGAAGCTTTAGCAGGAAGGCAAAGTACTTGCTGTTTCTAATCAACTTAATGAAGATTTCTGACAAAGGAGACTACATCGTCACTAGCACTAATAAATTAAAAAACTTTCTAGGCCTTTCTCAGCAGTCGGTTTCTCTAATTTTAAAAGAACTTGAAAAAGAAGGACTAATAGAAAGAGAAGTTGGGAAGCGTGAAGAAAAAATAAAGATTACAAAAGAAGGATTTGAATTCATAGTTGAAAGCATCGGATTTCTTTCCACGCAGGAGCTTATGAACAAAATAAAAACAAGGGTGATGAAAATAAAAGGAAAAGTCTTTACGGGCAAAGGAGAAGGTGCATACTACCTCTCTCAAAAACAGTACGCTAGGCAAATAGAGGATAAGCTAAAGTTTTTCCCCTACCCGGGAACTTTAAATTTAAAGCTGTCTTCATATGAGGATATAAGTAAAATTGAAATTCTTTACAGCAAAGAAGGAATAAAACTCAATGGATTTACGTCTTTTGAAAGAACATTTGGAGACGTCTTTTGCTACCCTGCAAAGATAGAAAACCATGAAGACATAAAGTGCGCAATAGTTAGGTCAGAGAGAACAAGCTATGACGTAAGTGTGGTTGAACTTATTTCAGACGTCTTTTTAAGAAAAGCCTTAGACGTAAAAGATGGAGACGAAGTAACAATAGTGTTTGAAGCATAACTTATCCTTGAGTTTTACAAGTAGAACTTCTTTATTATACTCGACTTTGAGTTTCGTGAACCATACTTCCTTAGCTTAATTATCTTTATGTTTTTCCATGTAGGCTCGTTGCTTACTATTTTCTGAGTAATCTCCCTTAGCCACTCTTGGTCGTAACCTAAAACTATAGCACTTGGTTTGTACTTTCGAATAACTTCTTTTATACCTTCTGCAACATTAGTTTTTGAAGGACCAAGAATTACTTTGTCAACGAATTTTAGAGACTCTATGATTTCCTTTCTTTCCTTCTCGTTTATTATTGGCTTCTTTCCCTTAGTTTTTTCAACTAACTTATCTCTAGCCAGCACAACAAGAAGAATTCCATTTCTGCCTGCAATTTGTTTTGCTTTCTTTAAATACTTTATGTGACCTACGTGAACTATATCAAAGACTCCTGAAGCAACTACTACCTTCTTTCTTCTCATAACTTACAATCTCAATACTGAACAAACGAATTAAATAAAGATTCTTTTATAAAACGCGTTAAGTCTAGTTGCTAGAGAAAAGTTTAAATTTTATGGTTCGTAAAAACGCCACAGGGCCCGTAGCTCAGCATGGTAGAGCAGCAGGCTCTTAATGCTAACCGAGCAAGTGTAACCTGTCCGTCGTGGGTTCAAATCCCACCGGGCCCGCCTTTAGCTAAGCTAGTAAAAGTTGCAAGAAACTTTCTGGCAGTCAAGATGATAGGAATTAGGATTTCTTAACATGAGCCACTGTAACGCCCTTCCATAAAGAAAGGCATAATTATACGTTTGAAGATTAAGGGAAAAGTTGAAAACCTAACATTGCTTTGTAATACTGAATACATCTTTTAATTTCAACAAAGATTTTCTATTTTCAAACTCATGACAAAGTTCATTGAATAGTCTTCTCTTTGAAGAGATATACTAATTTCAGTACTTTGAGAGAAGTTCTTTAAATTCTTGACCTTTTTCTTTCCAAAAGTTGTAGAGTATTCTTATGTCAGTTCCGAGGCTAAAGTCTTTAACACCTAACCGCACGTACTGTTCTATTAGCTTAAAGTTTACATCGCTCAACTCAACTCTGGGACGCTTCCCCATTTCTATTGCAGTCTTTATACATTTTAGCTCTGCTTCTTTTACCTTAGAATTGTTCAAGGCCCAAGAAGTTCCAGGTGAGCCAGTAAGACCTATGCTTAAGCTGTAGTCCCAGGGACCAAACTGCACCATATCAACGCCTGGGACTGAAAGGATTTCTTCCAGATGATCAATAGCACTTTTCTTTTCAATCATAAACGCAACCACTATGTCTTCTGCGTACTTTCTGTAGTCAGAAACTGAAAATTTATCGAAAACATACCCTCCAACCCTAAAATTTCCAATCCCCATAATTCCTTCTGGTTCTAGCTTAACAGACTTTATTGCTTCTTCAGCATCTTCTACATTTCTTATGTCTGCGAAAAGAAAATTCTGTATTCCTGATTGCAAAGCTTTTGCTGCAATGTAGCTCCTAGGCACGGCGTCAAGCTTTATCATAGACGACATATTGTATAATTCACACGTTCTAGCAATGTTTTCCAGATCGTATAGAGTCCAAGGAGCATATTCTGCAACAAACTCAACATAGTCGAAGACTTCAGTTTGTCCTACTAGCTCAACAATTCCAGGCCATGAGCTCAGAACACGCGTCCCCAAGGTAGGCTTTCCTTCTTTTATTAATTCTCTTAGCTTATTTTTCTTCAACAAATTACTCAAGCACTTTAAAATGTGGCTTCATTTAAAAGCTTTTTTAGTGAGTTACTTCAAGCGAAGCCATAGAACAACTTAGAATTAGAAAGCAATGTTAATAGTAAATAGGCAGCCTACTGATGAAAACAAGTGTTAATTTTAGGACAAAGACTTTTATAAGTTCCAGGAGTGAATTACTTAATAAGAGATACAACTAAAGAATGGCTTCCCATTTTCATGAACTTTCTTTATATAAGATTACTGGGTTATTGCTATATTTCTTTTTTATATGTTGTATACTTTACTTGTTTGTAAGTAAGTTAACTAGCTACTCGCCTATGTATTAGAACTTGCTGAGCGTGAAATTTATGGTCTTTTTAATCACCATGATTTTGTTCCAACAAAAAGCAGCGAAGGTGGGCCGGGCCAGATTTGAACTGGCGACCTTCTGCTTTGACCATTGTTGTTTATCAGACAGACGCTCTAACCAAGCTAAGCTACCGGCCCATGGTTAGAGAGAACGTTTTGCATTTTTAAATTTTTCTTTTTTTGGAAAGTGTTCTGTTAATCTAAAGCCCTGTTTCAAATTAAACTTGATCCTGCTTCAAGCACCCTAAAGTAGGAAAGTATTATGAGTTGAGGACTAAGCATCAAAGTCTTTTATCGCATTACATTTACACAGCTTGTTAGAGGGCTTGCCCAATCTACAAGAGCTTTAGGAAGCTTAAGCGTAGAAGCAGTTCTTTCCCTTTCTTTTTAACACTAACCAACAGGGTTTCCAGTTTTCCTGCCTTTTATTTTAGGTTTTGGAAGACTTTACAGTTGTAAGTATTTAAAAAATAAATTAAACTTTGCTAAAAGTAATGGTATAAACTTTTACTTCAGAAAGGAAATATAAAAAGCGAAAGCTCTAAGAAAACTTTAAATTTCTCTCTATATAAAGTTTATAAATAGGGTTATAGCACATAAATCAAATTGATTCCGTCTCTGCCGATTGGACAAAAGAAACCAACTGTTGAAATAGAGAATGTAGTTGCCTCAGCAGTCCTAAACCAAAGAATTAATTTGTTTGACATCGTTAACTCGTTTGATGAATCAGTCATAGAATACGTACCAGAGCAATTTCCAGGTCTTGTTTTCCGTTTGAAAAAACCAAAAACGGCAACTTTGATATTTAGTTCGGGGAAAATGGTATGCACTGGAAGTAAATCAGAAAAACAAGCAATAAGAGCAATATACAGAGTTGTAGAGGAACTGAAGAGAGTTGGGATACCAATCTACAACAAGCCTGAAATAACGATACAAAACATAGTCGCATCTGGGTCTTTGCCCGGAAGAATAGATCTCGAAAAATGCGCTTATACGCTGGAGCGAACAATGTATGAACCTGAAGAATTCCCAGGTCTTATATATAGAATGAAGGAACCAAAAGTAGTTCTTTTGCTTTTTGCGAGTGGGAAATTTGTTTGTACTGGAGCAAGAAAAGAAGCGGACGTAAAACAAGCAACAGAAAATTTGTATAAGCAACTCTCTGAGCTGAATTTACTTTATTGAATAAGAGAAAACTTCATGGAAAGGAGCTAACGAAGCAGAATAAGGAAGAAGCAGCTACAAACATCTAAAGAAAAGTTTTCAACGTACTTTCAAAGGTCTTTTTTTGATGAAATCTTACGCTGAGAAGTACTAGTTTCAGTTTTGCAAGATGAACTTGAAGTATACCTTCGTTCAAAGAGTAGCCTTGGAGCTTCCTAAAGCCAAAACCTTTGAACCCATTTCCAAATTGCTACGTAGCTTCTCTTAACTAAAATTTTAATAGCCTTCATGGTTCTTCTATAGCAAGCCAAGGTTACTGAGTAAAGAGCGTAGAGAACTACTAAGTGAAAGTTCTCTTCCTCTTGAAGTTTAGTTCGAACAGAAAAGTAACCCTTGGACTAGAAAACCTTAAGGTTTAACAAAGCAATCAAGAAAGTAGAAATATTATAAATAAAATTCATCTTGATGAATAATGTGGACGTGATAATCAGAGGCGTCGATGATGACTTATATAGAAAGCTAAAATCTAGAGCAGCTTTAATGGGCTTAAAAGTTTCTGAGGCTTTGCAAGAGGCTATAAGAACATGGCTCGACCTTGAACAATACGATGCCATTAGGACAGAAAACGACGAGAATAACTTAGAATACGAAAAAATGAAGGAGAAACTGGTTAAAGAAGCGAAGGGGAAATATGCAGTCTTCTGCCGAGGAAAATTTGTTGGGTTAGCAGAAACCTTGACCGAAGCAGGGGCTCTAGTTAGAAGTGTTGGTGCCGATAGAGCTTTAGTAACAAAGATTGGAGAGGAAGAACCAGCGGGAGGCGAGTGGCTTTGGAGCTCCCTAGAGCTACAGAGTGCTTAGAGTATGTGGGACAGGAACCTAAGATACCTGCTCTAAGGATAACCCTTGAAGAACCTGTCTACTCGAGAAAAGAGGACTTAGTTATCCCCATCGATACAGGCTTCGCAAGGTATGTTCTTCTAGAAAGGCCGCTGTACGAAAAACTTAGTACGGCTGAGTTACCTAGAGAAGAGTTCGGAAAGTATTCTACAATGGCAGGTCTTGTAATACTCAAACGAGCGAGAGTGCTAACAAAGATTGGAGACTTCAGCTTCGAGACATACATAGAAACACCAGTATTTGGTAGAGGCAAGTTTCTAGTAGGAAGGAAAATTCTGAAGAAGTTGGCTCTTGCTTTGATTGGGCCAAAGGAACTTTGTTGCAGACTTAAACTATAACTGAAAAAACACTTTAGGTATAATCCTTCTGCTTTTCAACGTGAACTACCCTCGCCCTCATGGAAGGGGACTTTCGCCCTTCAACCCCGTTATGTTGAAAATTTCAAGACATACCACAATCGTTAGCAGATCCTCTTCACAAATGGAACATTATCGAAGTGCTTATCAAAGCTGTATACTCCGCTTATGTTCATTCTTCTTAAAATCACACATGCTACAGCATCATTGGGGCTTATTTTAAACCTCGACGCTATAACGAGAGCCGATTCATAATCTTCTATCTACTTCTTCTATCTTTTATGTTTTCCATGGCAAGAAGATTTTCTAGAAACTGAATTGCTCTTTCCAGACCAAGTCTTGCTTTCTATTATGTTAGGAACTTCTGAAATATGTACTGTCGAGATTATTACTTCTTACTCCACTTTCAACGTTCTTAAGTATTTTTGACGCTTTTTCTTTACCTCTTTTTCGGTCTCTTTAAGTTTTCTATTTGGTTTAAGATATTGCGTGTAAAAGACTGAAGAGTCTAGAAATCTAACCATAGAGGACACTTCTTAGTTCATGAGTGTTTTCAAAATCACCCACTCCCTCAATTTCTATGGAGTCTGTTAGATCAGTTAATTTACTATGTTTTTTGATGGACTTTATTAGAATTTCATCGTCGCTTAGCTTTACCATTAATACTTTTTTTCTCTACAGAGAACAGTAACTAATAAGACCGAGTTAGCTTAGGAACTTCTTTATTTTTTCTTTTTTAATTTTTTAAAGGTGTTTTGTAGTAGCTCACAACACTTTCTTTTAAATAAGGAAATTCAAAACTAAGCCACACAGCTAGAAAATGGATAAATCAATTAAGGCTGTGAATAACTCTTGGGCTAAGATCTTCTTTCCAATTTAATATCCAAATTCCATATTTCCTGGCAAGTTCTATTGCGCTTTCTGTTGCTACTATAGTGTAGATTACCTTAATTAGCTTAGGCCTAACAAGCTCTGGTCTTAGCTCCTTTATAATTCTAGCTTTTTCTTCTAACTCATCAACTAGCTTAATTCCAAGTCTTGTTGTAGCTTCTCCAACTGTGCAGAATTCTTCGTTTACACCATATAAGTTAATCTCTTTATCGCCGACGAACATTCTTTCGAGTTTTACTTCAAATCCAAGTTCTTTTCTTACCCTATAGCTTACCACTTCTCTTTTGCCTCTTCTTCTTCAGAAAGTGTAAAGTCTTTCTAGTGTTACTTTTACCTCATTTAGGTCTTTTTTCATACTTTGAAAATCTTCTCTCAGTGCCTTTACCTCTTTCCAAAGTTCATTTTGACCTTCTCTTAAGCTTCTTACTTCTTCCCAAAGCTTATTCTGATTTTCCCATAACTTGTTTTGTCCTTCTCTTAACATCTTTATTTCTTTTAAAATCTCAGATAAGCCTAGTCTTCCTGCTACCGCATAACGAAACTCTTCATCCTTATCAAGAAGCTCAAGAAAAGCTTTCTTTAGTTCTGTACTTTCAGAACTCATTTACTTAACATCAATTTTGTTTCCTGAGCTATTTAAGCATACATGTTTCTCGGTTTTAGAAACTAAAATAATAGAACAAAAACTTTCAATAAGATAATAATTCCATTTTAGGTATGAAAATGCTCTTTTAATTGGAATTTTTGTATTAAAAAGGGAAACTTACTGAGTCCTTTATCTTTGTTGATCGTTAAAAACTTAGTGTGAATCTTTTAAAAAGGTAAGTTTAAATAAGCTGTTCAGCAAAGTGCTGAAAAGGTGTCGAGGTGTAGAAAATGGGAAAAATTACAACTGCAGAGTATGAAACACCAGAAGCATTACAAACACAAGCTCTCGAAGTACTAAAACTAGCAGCTCAGACAGGAAAAGTTAGAAAAGGCACCAATGAGACAACAAAGTCTATAGAAAGGGGAGTAGCTAAACTAGTAGTTATTGCTGAAGACGTAGACCCTGTAGAAATAGTTCTTCATGTACCCTTACTTTGTAGAGATAGAAAGATTCCTTACTTAACAGTTTCAAGTAAGAAAACGCTGGGAAGCGCAGTAGGGTTATCAGTACCTGCAGCATGTGTTGCCATCGAAAACCCTGGACAAGCTGAAAAACAGATGAACGAGTTGATTGAAAAAATAAACAAACTAAAGCAAAGCTAAAAAGTGAAAATTGAAATGAGCATCGAAGACGAATGCATCCACGCAGAAGTTTTAGAAGTTCTAGGAAGAGCTGGCGCTACAGGAGAAGTTACTCAAGTTAGGGTAAGAATCCTAGCAGGAAGGAACAAAGGAAGAGTAATACTCAGAAACGTGAGAGGTCCTGTAAAAGTTGGAGAAATTCTTTGCCTAAGAGAGGATGAAAGAGAAGCAAGAAGGGTGAGGTAGGAATGCCAGTATTTAGGAAATGTTCTTTTTGCGGCAAGCAGATTGAACCAGGAACAGGATTACTGTTCGTTAGAAACGATGGTGCATTACTTTGGTTTTGTTCATCGAAGTGTAAAAAGAACGCTCTTGAACTAAAAAGGAACCCGAGGAAAGTGAAGTGGGTAAAAAGCTCAGCAAAGAAGTAAGAAACCTTTCACAAAAAATTTTTAGTTTTTATTTTTAAACAAAAATTACGAAGCTTCGCTGAGCTAACATTTATTAGAGTTTAAAGTCTTTCATGTGCTGGTGATCAAAGTTGAAAATTAGGGAGCCTATTGTCGTGGTCTTAGGCCATACCTTCTAAAGGGGCTAGGTGGACCACGGCAAGACTTCGCTATTGGACAAGATAAGAGGAACCGTTGTAGCAAAGAGGGAGGCTGGGGGGATAACCCTTTAGAGGTCCTAGACCCAGCACGTTGGAGCTTCTTACTTGCCCTTTGATACACTAGTTAGCATAGTTAAAGAAATAAGAGGCTTTGAAGTAGCTTCAAAGGTAAAAATTCCAGGAATTCTAGTCATAGATACTCCAGGACATCAAGCCTTCATGAACTTAAGGAAAAGGGGAGGTTCGATTGCCGATTTTGCTATCCTAGTAGTAGACGTTACTTCTGGTGTGATGCCTCAAACTGTAGAATCAGTCAACATACTAAAGTCGAGGAACACTCCATTTGTGGTAGCAGCAAACAAGATAGACCTAATTTCTGGTTGGAGGCAGACTAGTACGCTTTCTTTCTCCGAAGCACTGAAGCTTCAAGGACCTTCCGTCAGAAAAGCACTCGAGGAAAAGCTTTACCAACTAATAGGACAGCTTTCAAACTTGCAGATAGATACAGATATTTTTTACAACATGAGAAGCTTCAAGGGAAGAGCTCCAATAGTTCCTGTAAGCGCGAAAACTGGAGAAGGAATAGCAGAGCTAATAGCAGTCATAGTTGGAATGGTTCAAACATTTAGCTTAGATTCGCTTAGGATAAGTTCGAACCGAGGCAAAGGGGTGGTTCTAGAGGTCACAGAGGAAACTGGTTTAGGAACAACTTTGAACGTTATAGTATACGATGGAGAGTTTAAGGTTGGAGACCAGATTGTTCTTCTTGGAACTAATGGACCAATAGTAACGAGAATTAGGTCGCTACTGGTTCCGAAGCCACTTGACGAAATGAGGGACCCAAGAGACAAGTTCAACTACGTAGAAGTTGTTAGAGCATCGGCTGGAGTAAAGGTAAGCGCGCCAAACTTAGAAAACGCTCTTGCAGGTTCAGAAGTTGTAGTGTTCAGTGGCGAAGAGGAAGAAAAACTCTTGCTAGAGCAACTTTCTAAGGAAACTTCGCAATTTCTATTTGAAAGAGAAGTTGACGGCTTAGTGATAAAGGCTGACACTTTAGGCGCCTTGGAAGCAATTGTAAGTGAACTTCAGGCAAGAAAGATAGGAATAAGGATAGCAGGCATAGGACCAGTTTCTAAAAAAGACGTGATTCAAGCCTCTCTTACTTCGCCAGAGAAAAGGTACTTAAGGGCAATTCTTGCATTCAACGTAAACATTATGGACGAAGCTGAAATGAGTGCTAGAGATATGGACGTGAAAATATTTTCTGGAGAGATAATATATAGAATAATAGAAGACTACATTGCATGGAAGGAGCAAACTGAAAAATCATCTTTGGAGGCAACAATTTCCTCAGTTCAAATGCCATGTAAGATTCTAGTACTTCCTGGATTTGTTTTTAGAAGAAGCAAGCCTGCGATATTTGGCATAAGAGTTGAGAAAGGTGTACTAAGGCAAGGTGTAACTTTGATGAATGAAAAAGGGGAACGAATTGGAACTGTGGAGTCAATTAGATTTAAAGATGAGTCTGTAAAAGAAGCTACTGCAAAGCAGGAAGTATCAATTTCAGTAAAAGAAGCTGTTGTTGGAAGGTCTGTTAAGGAAGGCGATGTACTTTATTCAGACATACCTTCATCGCATGCTTTCTTACTTAAGAACAAACTTCAGCAATTTATAAGCCAAGACACATTAGAAGCACTAGAGGAAATATACAACATTAAAAGAAAGAAAGAACCATACTGGGGAATGTACTAATTTTTGAAGAACGAACAAAAAGCCTACCTAACTATACCGTAGCCTATGAGTCTCCATCTTTTATCGATTAGTCTGCTAATTGCGGCTCTTTGACCAAGCTCGGCCACTAGTGGCTTATCAAGTTTAACTTCTACTATGTTATCCTTAACTGTTTGAACTTCACCACTGCTCATCCCTACACCTATGTTGATGTTTAACTTTTCTTTTTGCTTTATTGGTTCAATTTTGACTTTTTCCTGGGTACCAAGCAAATGAGAAAACAAATTAATCTCCAAAGTCACTTGTTTTGCAACTCTTATCTGTTTTCCTGCTGAAGTAACAACAGAGCCAGAGAGCCTATCGTCTTTTGTTAACGACGGATCTAAAGTAGAGCCAACAGCTATTAAGCCTCCGGGGTCTGCTTCTTTTAGGCTCATGCTATCGAACATTATTGAAAGTACTTTTGCTTCAAGAACTATGTTCCTCACCTCGCCTTCAGACTTCACAATAACGCCTGGAAAGATGCTGATTTCATCGCCTTCTTTTATTTTACCTTGCTGCACTGAACCTCCAACTACGCCTCCTTTAATGTCCTTAAGTAAAGTACCAGGCTTATTTATGTTAAAGGACCTTATAACTGGCATCCTCAGCTCTAGGTTTGGGTCTCTATTTGGTGTTGGAAAATATTTTTCAATAGCCCACACTAAGGCATCTATATTCGTACCAAATGTTGCTGAAACAGGTATTATTGGAACGTTATCGTAACCAGCTTCTGAAAGGAGAGCCTTAATCTCGTTGTAACTTTCCTTTGCTCTCTCCTTAGTTACTAGATCGATTTTGTTCTGAACTACTATAAGGTTTTTTAGACCAAGAATCTTTGCTGCATACAAGTGCTCCCTTGTCTGAGGCTGAGGACATTTTTCATCTGCAGCTATCACAAAGAGAGCGCCGTCCATTAGCGCTGCGCCGCTAAGCATGGTTGTCATAAGAACTTCATGTCCAGGCGCATCTATGAAAGAGATGCTTCTCACGTACTCGCAAGAATGCCCCTTTGGGCAAGTGCTCGAAGTAAAGTAATTGAAAGGAGGTTCACAGGTGTTACATTTATATATGTTCATTGTAGCATAGCCAAGTTTTATTGTAATGTTTCGAGCAAGTTCTTGACTGTGCCTGCTCGTTAGCACTCCGGTGAGAGCTTTTACAAGCGACGTCTTCCCATGGTCAACGTGCCCTAGAGTCCCAATGTTTATCGAAGGTTTTTGGATGCTGGAGCTTGGCTTAGACATGTCACTCGATCCTTACTAAGTTAACCTGAGCTGTTTCTTCAGATATTACTTCTCCCCTAACAGTAACCCTAACCCTTTCGCCTTTCTTTGCTTTTCTAGCAGCCCTTCCCCTCTCGAGCAGCACGCTCCTTTGAGCTGCACCGTGCACTCCTGCTAACATTGGGAATCCTGAAGTGTCGGAGCCGCCAGTTATCTTGAACTTTCCCTGTTTCTTTATTATTGCACCGTCTATTACGTCGCCTATCTTGTAGCCCATTAGAGGCCGAGCATCTTCACCTTCCAGTACTAGAGACTCATGCTTTTTTTCTACGTGATCTTCTATTTCTACTCTAATCCTTGCTGGCAATTCTACCACCAAAAGTCAATAGAGGCAGTTTAAAGCTTTTGTACTTTTTAAACTTTAAAGACGCTGGACAAAGGAGAAACGAAACTTTATGTGTAGAAAAAGTCTATAGTAGACTAGGGGCTTATTGAAGATTTAATAATGAAGCATAGACTTTACTTTAAAATAGAAAATAAGGTCGTGGTTTAGTAGTTAGAAGTCCGATGCAAGAGAGCCGTTGTATACTGATTTTTCATCATCTTCCTGAGTACCTTTAGAACGACTTGTTAACCTAGGAACTACTCGAGGTTCAACGACTCAAAACAAACTATTTTGTTTAAACAATTTTATGCTTTAGCTGTTTTCACTACCTCTACATATTAAAGAACAACTAAAAAATTAACGAATTCTAAGAGAATTATCTAATTTTGGGCTATCGTAAGTTTGCTTCTTCGAACAAAAATAAAATCAATGGAAAAGAAACCTTAAAAGAATTGGAATTAACCATGAAACTACAATAAGCCCAATCAACCACTTAAATTGGTTGTCTATCTTATTGTTTAACTCTTTAATTTCGTTTTTCATTTCATTCCTTAAACTATTGATTTCGTTCTTGGTTTCACTTCTTAAACTACTAATCTCACTTTCGATTCCTCTAAGACGTTCATTTGTTTGATTAATGAAAACTTCGGTTTTCCCTTCAAGAAAGGAAACTCTTTCCTCTAATGATTTTGAATCAATCTTGGTTTCTTTATTCATTATTTTAAGCTTATGTAGAGTTGAATTTGCTTCTATTAAACTTTCTTCAAGATCTTTATGATTTTACTATATAGTCTCAACTATTTTTGATTTTCTAATTTCTTTGTCTTTTGTGATGAGCTTAGCATTAAGAATTTTGCAACATGCGTATCAGTTACATAAAGCATCTTTGATCCATGAAAACATTGATTTCTTCGCCTTATTTATTGCACATCTTCAAGTTTCCTCTTGTAACTAAAAATTTACCCGCTCCTCTTAAAGATACTAGTTTCCTTCCATAAAGCGAACAAGCAACTTTTATGTGCTCGATAGTTAATGATGAAAACTCTGAGGAATATTCTTATACTCAACTGATGCAAAAATTGAGTCTCGAGGCGATAAGATGAAATGGAAAGTAAACGAAGATTCTTATTTCTAACTTTCGAAGGAACGACATATTCGTCTTTCGAGGAAATAGAACCAGACGTTGAGAACCTGCAGGTTCTTGGATACGCAGAAGGAAAAAGTAAGGAAGAAGCTTTTGAGAATTTCTTAAGAGAAAACAAATGGATTCTTGAAACAAGTTTTTCTGAAGTTGTATGCATTGAAGTAAAAGACAGGATATCAGAAGGAAAAATATTCTATATCGAAAAGATAAACAAAGCGTAAAAAAATAAAGTACTTCAAATCGGCTGAATTTTGTGCCGTAAATTTCTGTTTTTTCTTGAGTTTAGTTCAAACATTTCGAACATAGAAAAAGGTAACCCTTGGACTATAAAACTCTTAAGTTAACAGGTCGATCTCTTACGATCTAAAAAGTTAAATAAGAAAAAACTCTTCAATTTTAATGAAAGATAATTTTTAACAAAACTGGAGCTATTATCGAAGCTATTAGAAGAATCATTACTTGCCAGAGTCTATCGTTTATTTTGTCCACTTTCTCACTCATCTTATCTATTCTATCACTTAAATTTTTTATCTCATTACTTCTTAAGCTTTCGATGCTCCTTTCTAAGCTCTCAAGTCTCTTGTTCATCTGCTCTAAGCTACCTTCAATTTTTCCTTCAAGAAAGGAAACTCTTTCTTCTAATGGTTTTGAATCCATCTTGTTTCCTATGTTCATTACTTCGTTTAAGCATTCATAAGCACCAATATTTTAAGTTTATGGTAAAAGAGACTGTCAACTTAATGCATAAGGGTTCAAACTTCCTTTCGAATGATACTTATTAGTAAGCTAGAGCTCTACTTGATTGCTCACGGTAAAACTCTTTCTAGGCAAAGATTTAAATTGCACGAAAAGTTCACAGTCAGATGATACATAAAAGATTAATGTTAGCAAGGAAATCCATTTTTTACTTATGCTCTTGCTCTGAGGTTAACCCCATCTTATAAAATTTTGCTCTGGTTCTTTGAGAATTTTATTCTTCTAAGCTAAAATTGAACAATAATTTTAACAATGGGTACAGCTTGATTTCTTTGTCTCCAGTCTTAAAAGCCTCTTCTTTTCCTTGGTAAACAAGAATTCCATGGCTTAGCTTGTACTTATCCATAAACCAAATTAATTTTCTTAAGTCGTCTAAATTAACCCTTTCTTTTTCCTTAACTTCTATTGGGATTATACTTTTGTTTACCTTTAAGAAGTCAACTTCTCTTCCATTTTTCCTCCAGTATTTATTAGCGTTTAAAGCTGAAGCTACTAAGCCTTCTAGGATTTGCCCTCCAGTTAATCTTGGATAAAAACAAAACGATAAAGCTATGTTGTATGGGTAAACCTTCATAAGCTTTCTAGATTCTGCCCTAATTGAAGGTCTGTAGTTTTTAACAACCCTTATCATCTTTCCATACTCTAACAGCTTTATATGATTCGTTAAAGTAAGCTTATGAACTCCCAAATCCCTTGCAAGTGAAGTAACATTTACAATCATTCCTACGTCTTTCATAAACATTTCTACTAAGGTTGAAAGAAGAGAAACATTAACATTTCCAAACAATCCTGGAATATCTACTTTTACTACTTTTTCAATAACCAGAGTTCTGATGTATTCATTTACTTTACTTATATCGTCCCACTTCACTATTTCTGGGAACGGCTTTCGGATATAATCTTTAAGAATCATCCTAAGTTTATCCTGATACAGCTCAAAGTTGTCTATCCTTTTCTCAAAGTAAAGTTCGGCAAACTCTTGAAGAGTTAAGGGTTGAACGTCAAAGGAAAAATACCTGCCTGCTAAATCTTTTGCTACTTCTCTTTCAACAGTTATGCTTGCAGAACCAGAAACACAGATTTTTAGGTTTGGCAATGAGTCGTACAAAAGTTTCAATTTTGAGCTCCAATTTTTTAACTTGTGAATCTCGTCAAAAAATAAGAAAACTTTTTCCTCTTTCCAGTTAACTTTAGTTATTCGAGCATATTCCTCTAGAACTTTAATTGGATCTTCTACGACTTCATCAAAAGAAAAATAGAGTACATGTTTTGGGTCTACTCCACTTTTTAGTAGTTCTTCTATCAGCTGATATAGTATGGTCGACTTACCTACTCTTCTTAATCCAGTTAGAACAACAATCTGTTTGTACTGAAAATAAGTCTTCTTTATTTCACCAAATATTTTTCTTCTGTATTGCTTTGCTTTTTCCTTTGAAATAGTGGCAGTTCTCCACCATTCGTTTAGTAAAAGCAAAACATCTTCCATATTAGTTCTTTAAAAGAACCAATATTTAAATTTTTAGGTCTCTAAAAGAACCAACGCAGTTAAATGGAACACAAGAAAGCCTGGAGTTTTAACTGTTAGCACAAATTGTTGAAAAATCTAAGTATGACAAGTAACTCATTGTAAAAATGTCAGTAGATGAGCGGGTGCGTTGCCAACAAAGATGGAGACAAGATTTACATCTTGCAAGCGTAACTATAGAGCTCGCTCATGGAATTAAGCTTTCAGCGAAGCAACTATTAAGAGACGTGAGATTTTTCTTTTTAAATTTATGCTTGAAGAACATGAGAATGAAATATAAGAGAAAAATGAGTAAATGAAACAACTTAAGAATAAGAGAAGACATGCTTTGGATAAAGGATTTGATCATGTCCCAGAAGTAAGAAGAGTATTTTGATGAGCTGAAGTTAGAAGAAGGCTAATAAAATTTTGTAGTTAAACTAAAGTTTAAAAGTAAGTTCACTTCAAAACTGTCCTTTAAGACTACGCTTAGCTCTACACCTTAACTGATAAAAAATTTTCTTTAATTTCAAATACAACTTCTCCTCTTCCAGCCAAATCTCCGTCGACATGGTAGTTGCATTTGCTACTTACTGTTATTTTCTTTCCCCTCTCCATTTTTACCTTTGGGTGTTGGAAATGAGTACCTTTCCTTAGCATATTCCGGTTTCTTACCACTTCAAGTTTTGACAAGTCTCCAAACAATATTATGTCGAGAAGACCATCTTGCATGCTTGCATATGGAGCAATTACGTCCCCGTTTCCAATGTACTTTCCATTACTTATTGTAATGTCGAAAAATTTTCCTTCAACTGTTTTTCTTCCATCTATACTAACTTTCATTTTACCCATCCTATAGCTAACGAAAGCAGCCCAGATGGAAAAATCAACAGTATTGGGAACTATCCTTTTTAAGAACCTTACACGATTATAGTACTTTACTATTTCTGCGGTGAATCCTACTCCAGCATTACCAAAGAAGTACTTATCGTTTGCTTTGCCAACATCTATCCTCGTTACTTTTTCTCCAAGCAATCGTCTGCACGCTTCTTCATAATTAAAAGGAATTCC
>JBAMLO010000052.1:0-20850 GCA_039793485.1 Nitrososphaera sp.
CTAGTTGTTGCACAATATACTTGGTGAAAAGAGGAATGAAGAAGAATACGCTTCCCATTGTAATTCTTGTTATGTTTTTGACAATGTCATATCTACTTATGTTCACAGCAAGTACACCAAACAACCTCGAAAAAGAATTAGATATTAGAAAGCTAATTGAAGAAAAAGAGAAAAACTTAAGAAAATTGCAGAATAAACCTTCAGTCAAAAACCCTGAATGGAAAGCTGAAGTTGTTTCTGAGAGGCTTATAAAAACTTTTGAAGGCGAAAACTATGTAGTAGAGTTCTATGAGGTTACATTTAGAATACAAAAACCAAAACTAGAAGAACTTATTGGCAGCAACAAAGAGTATTTTGACTTTCTAATAAAGAATCTTGGAGAAAGGGGAAGAGAAATTGTTAAAGAAACAATATCAAAGTGGGAAAAGTGGATTAGCTCAGGGAACAGTACTTATGAGATAAAAACGAAAACAGTTAAAGTTAGTTCTAAGCTTAACGGTAGCATTAAGTTCGATAGCAATATTTACAATATCGTGAGTTACGGTTACTATCCTAGCGACCCTGTGAACCTCGTTTTTTACGGCCCTGCTGGTTCAGCTCAGAATGTTCAATACGATATGAAGTACTGGTTAAACAACAAGTGGAATGATACTCTGGGAAACACATTGTATGCCATAATAGACAAAGATCATGCTGATGATAAGGACTGGATAGTAAAGGGACAAGATTATCAACTAAGATATGGCGATTTTTGGAGCAAATCTTATCATATAAGAATTTATGATGGAGGATATGATTGGGACCAGTATTTAGAATGGAGTATAGCAGGAGTACACTATGAGCAGTGGGAATGGTTTCCACCAGGTCATAAGATAATTAGTTGGGAAGATGCGGAGCAATTTGTTCGCTCTGACTTTAGTGGAAAATGGTTCGTAGGCTCAGTATGGAGCTGGTGGTTAGGAAATGCTGAGTACTATCAAGATAAATGGAATGATGGATATGCAACTGCTATTGAACTAAAACACTAAAAAGATGAAAGGTAGTATCTTAAACAAAATTAAAAATATAGGTAATAACTTTCTTCTTTTTATCGTAATAATCATTTCAATGCTCATTATCCCCGATTTCAGTTTTGGACACTTAAGCAAAATGGAAGGAATGTCGATAAGACTTATGCTTATCTTAGCATATGCCTATAGTATTTTTGCGTCCGTATCAATTATGGGTCTGATAATAATCTATAATAGTAAACATGAGAAAAGTCTACTAAGAGCTTTTCTTATGGGACTTGTTCCTTTTGTAGTTGCTGTAACAATAATAGTGATAAAAGAAGCAATTGGAGATATAAGCTTTGATCATAAAATTTATCTTGACAACTACCTCTCTAGAGTAGGATACTTTGTTTCACTTGGGTTTTCATATGGATTGATGGGTGTTTCAACACAGGTATACAAATCTGATAAATCATTAGGGCTCCTGATGTTTATCACCTCAATTTGCTTATGGATCATCCTTTATCTTTTACCACTTATTAGAGTGGCTACAGGATATCTTTAAAGTCTTATAGGCTTTCCCTCTTCGGCAGATTTGTATGCAGCAGCTATTACCTTCATAACTTTTAGGCTATCTTCTATAGTTTGAATTGGCTTTTCCTTTTTCTCTATTACGTTTATGAAATGCTCAATTTCTCCTAGAAAACCATCTTTCCATGCTAATTCTTTCTTTACTTCCTGCCATCCATGCATCTTTAAGCCGATCTTGTTTCCTCCTCCGAAAAGTTCACCATACTCTCCTGAGACGCTGAAGTACTGATGCCCATATGGTGTGTCATAAGCCCAGGAAGAATGAATCAATCCAATAGAGCTATCCTTGAACTTTATAAGTACCATGGCAGTGTCTTCACCTTCCATCTTTTGTACGAACCTTTCCAGGTAGGCAAAAACTTCTATTGGTTCGCTGCTTGCTAAGTAAAGCATTAAGTAGGTTGGATGATAACCGGTGTCTATTAGCTCCCCACCACCCATCAGCTCCTTTTTTGTCCGCCATCCAGTAACGTTTCCTCTAAAACAATCAGTTGTTCTTAAAGTTAGTATCTTTCCAATCATGCCCATTGCTATTATTCTCTTTGCTTCTTGAGTTGAAGGAATAAATATATTTGTATGAGCTGGAAGAAAGACGACCTTTGATTCTTTAACCTTTGCTTCAATTTCTTCTGCATCATTTAAGTTTGTGGTAAGAGGCTTTTCACAAATTACATGCTTTTCTTTTTTAATAGAGTAAAGAATTGCTTCTTTATGAATATGATGCGGAAGACAAATGTCAACGGCATCTATATCTTCACTTTCAATCATGTCTTTGTAGTCGCTATAAACTTTTGCACCACCTAAGTATTTTGCTAAGGCTTCAGCTCTTCCTAACTCAACGTCTGAAACTGCAACTACTTTTACTCTTTCTTTTAACGATAAGTATGCGTTAGCATGAGCATAGCTTATTCCTCCAGACCCAGCAATGCCAACTTTAATCATACACAGAAATGGAATAACTTAGGTTATAAGCTTTAATGTTGGCTTTTGGTCTTATCTTCTGTTACCCTTAAATTCTCTTCAACTCTTAATATGGAGAAAACTATTGGCCTACTAGCTTTACTCCAGTCATCATGGAAGCTTCAAGCGTTAAAGCTCTTAGGTCTTCTTTTTCTAAGTTTCTTATCGAAGTCTTTCCAGAAAGTTGAGTAAACATTTTAAGCTCTTCTACAACGGACTTAAGATAATTAGCAACTCTGATAGATGCAACTTTAACATTTAGCCTTTTCCTTAAGTTGGGGTCTTGCGTTGCAATGCCATAGGGACACTTTCCAGTAAAGCACAGACCACACCTTTTACAGCCCATTGCTACCAACACACCAGTTGCTATTGCAACAGCGTCAGCTCCCAAAGCTATTGCTTTTGCAACATCTGCGCCAGTTCTAATTCCTCCTGAAGCAACTAAAGAAACTTCTTTTCGCATACCAACTTCCTTTAGTGCAGCATCTGCTTGAGTGATTGCAGCTATCGTTGGTATGCCTGCAAATTCTATTAGCGACTCTGGAGCAGCTCCAGTTCCAGCAGGCTTTCCGTCTATAATTATGAAATCTGCTCCTGCCTTTGCAGCAATCTTTACGTCATCTCTTACTCTTCCAGCTGCAAACTTTACTGCTATTGGTACTTTCCAATCTGTTATTTCTCTTAGTTGTTCAATTTTCATCCTCAGGTCTTCTGGACCAACTATGTCGAGATGCCTTGCTGGACTTATGGCATCGCTTCCTTCAGGTAATCCTCTGATCTTTGAAACTTCTCCAACAACCTTTTCTCCAAGTAGCAAGCCACCCTGACCTGGTTTTGCTCCTTGACCTATTTTTATTTCAACAGCATCTGAAATTCTTAAGTACTCTGCCGAAACTCCAAACCTTCCAGAAGCATACTGTGCAATAACTAATGGTGCTATCTCTCTTTCTTCAGGGATCATTCCTCCCTCTCCAGTGCTTACTGCAACGCCCAACTCTCTTGCTGCGTAAGCTATTGCAAGTTTTGCCTCTTTGCTTATTGCTCCAAAGGACATTGCCCCAATTATTATAGGCGCCTTCAGCCTTAACGGATGCTCGGCATAACGAGTGCCAAGAATTACTTCAGTATCGCAGGGCTCCCTATAGTAATCGATAGGGGGCCTAGAGACTTGAGCATTTAAGAAGACTAAATCATCAAAATGAGAAATTTGACTCATCTTACCTGAGCCTCTCACTACAGGATGAGCCAAAAAGGCTTCGCTTAAGATCTTGTTCATTGTCTCTTCGTTCCAAACCCCTTTTTGTGCTCTTGGCAGTGGATAAACTCTTATAGCTCCAGTTGGACAATACTCCATGCAAGCTTCACAGTTAACACATAACGCTTCACTTACCGCTACTGGAAAGCTATCAACTATGGATAACACTTTTTGAGGACATACCTTTGCACATGTTCCGCACTTCTTGCAAATTTCCTTTATTATTTCAACTTTAAATCTTCCTATAATTCTCTTTAGAACATGAGCTTCTTGAGCTTCGCCGTAAAAAGGTCTTCTCAGCTTAGGCACTATTTTAGAGAAGGAGTAGTCAGTATCAAACCCAGCGGATTCTAGAATTCTCTTTAATTCCTCTCTTTCTTCTAAAGGTACTTCAGTAACTCTTGCATTCTTTCCTAATGACTCAACCTTTCCTGAGAAGTAAATTTCTCCACCAATTATCATTTCTCCTGCAAAATCTCCAAGATTGCCAAGAACTATAATTCGGCCAGAGGTCATGTAAAGGCCTGTCATGATTCCTGTATCACCTCCAATTAGTATTGTTCCGCCTCTCATTAATGCCCCAACTCTATCTCCAGCATCGCCCGTAACAACAATCTTGCCATTGTTCATGCACTGCCCAAGTCCATCTCCGGTATGCCCATTAACAGTTAAGCTACCTTCTGTCATGTTATCTCCTGCAAACCAACCAGTGTTTCCTCTAACGGTAATTTCAGGACCGTTCATCATCGTTCCTAAGAAGTAACCTGGCGAACCATCTATCGTTAAACTTACGTTTCCATTAAGTCCAGCAGCAAGATAATGAATTCCATCAACATTCTTGATAGTCGCCTTCCTTATTCCGTTGCTTGAAAGTTTTCTTAGCTCTCTGTTCAGTGCTCTTGTAGTAACATTGCTTGCGTCAATTGTTACTTCTTGTTCCTGCATAAGGATCACCTTATCGTATGCACAACAACCTCTCCAGGCTTAAGATACCTAACTTTTGCGTTTGGCATAACTTTTCTTATAGCAACTTCCTCAGAAGCAGCCATGAATATGCCGTCTGTTTCACCAACCATCAGCGGTCTTAGTCCTAGTCTATCTCTCACTAAACCTAATTGATTTTGAGTAGAAACTATATAGGCAAATGGGCCATCAAGTTCAATTGCGCTTCTCTTTAAAGCTTCTTCAAGAGAAAGGCCATGCTTAATCATGTAAGTTATATAGTGAACTATAAGCTCAGAATCGTTTTCTGTAATGAAGTAACATCCTTCTTTTTCAAGCTTTTCTCTTAGTTTCCAGTAGTTTGTTATTTGGCCATTATGCACTATTGCAACATCTGGAGTGCTATAACTTTGAAATGGATGTGCATGAAGTAGGTCCACTACACTTTCTGTGGAGAACCTTACATGCCCTAAAGCATGAGAGCCTTGAAGCTTCTGCAGTTCAAATACCTTGCTAAATTTTTGAACATTGTAGGTTGCTTTTAAAATCTCTAGCTTTTTTCCTACGCTCAACACTTTTGCAACATTGGTAGAGTTTATTCTTCTTGCCAACTCTTCAAGTTTTTCTTCATCTATTCTAACTAAGTACCTATCGAAACCTAAACTTTCAACAATTCTTATGCTTACATCTTTTATGTCGCCACCAACACTAGCAATTGCAGTTGTAATTTTGCTTATTGCCCCAACAACGTCAAGAGTATACAAGTTTATCTTATACTGCCCATCTTCATAAGTAGTTGAGTAAACTGCAACTCCAGTTGAGTCTTCTCCTCTGTGTTGCAACGCTTGAAGAGCTTTATAAAGGTAGACTCCAATGTTTTGAGACCCTGAAAGAGATATCGCAGTTATGCCGCACATCTTTTTAAGCGGCAACTATGAATATCTTTTAAACATTGCGTTTCAAATAAAACAAAACACTTATTGTAAAGTTCTACGCGTAAAAACAAAGTTTTCAAGAAAATGCCGCTCGTTGCCACATCAACAATACCTAAACTTTCATCACTAGCTAGGCTACTAAAGTTGGAAGAAAGTAATAGTTCAGCTTAAAACTTGTGTAAAAGTTCATACTTTTCGACCAATAGTTACCCTTGAAACAAAAGGATTATCTTTTATGAAAAATCTCCAAAGTTTATTTCTTCCCTTCTTTATTCCAATTCTACTTGAAATTCCTATTTCAAACATTTTTTCTTCTGTATCTATAACGTAAAGCTCTCCCTCTTTAGTTACGTCTAAACCATTTAATTTCCTGTCTATTTTTAGTGCCTTCGTTAACTTTCCAGGACCATTACATAAGTTCTCTAGACTACTTACATCTCTAAACTTTTTCATATATTCTATGCCGCTTGTTGGCTCTATTGCTCTTATTAGAACTGCTCCTGGCCTATTTGGTTCGTGAGCAACAAGATTTA
Source organism: Nitrososphaera sp. (assembly GCA_039793485.1). Classification (GTDB taxonomy): domain Archaea; phylum Thermoproteota; class EX4484-205; order EX4484-205; family JAAOZO01; genus JAAOZO01. The sequence continues at coordinate 6,209 of JBAMLO010000052.1, forward strand.
AGCACCAGTGATTACCGTAAGTAAAGTAAACGTAAACATGCCCAGGTTCTTCAAACATTACTCTATTCCTTTTAGTAATACCTCTATAAGCGTGACTTGCTGGGTCTTCTTTACCTCCATAAGCTTCAGTTTCTACAATTTTTCCTTCGATTTTTATGCCTCCAAGCTTCCTAACTATTGTCTTTCCAAGCAACTCCTTAGCAACTACCGTTGTTTTTCTGCTGTAAAATTCTCTTGGCAGTATTCTTTCCATCTAGCTTTGTTAGAGTAATAAATTTTAAAAATGTTTCTAAATCTAATACTACTAACTTACTCTCTCTGAAATATGAGCCTACGCTCTCACCCAAGAACAAAGAATGATCGGAACACTGAGTAGCGAGTTAAAAAGAGGATAAAAAGTTCAACATTTATTTTCCTACTTGTGAACTAAGAGTTTCAAAGTAGTGGATGAACTCACGAGGACCTTAAGTTGACGGTCTCTGTTTTCTCATGGACAACTTCAATTTCCCTTTGCTTCCAACCTAAAATTCTTAGCTCTCCTACAAACAAAAAAATAATTTATTAACTCGCAGACATTTTTAAACCATTACAAATGCTTCCCAAAAACTTAATACTTATAAATACCTTTGACCTAAACTGTTGTCCAAAATATGGACAAAGAAGAGCTTTTTGAAAAAATTATTCGAATACTCAGAAGTAAAGGAGCAAAAAAAATTGCCGTCTTCGGATCTTATGCAAGAGGAGAAGAAACACCAGAAAGTGACATAGATATCATAGTAGAATTCTCAGAAAGAAAAAGCCTTCTCGAACTTATAAGAATAGAACGAGAGTTATCAGAGGATATAGGAATAAAAGTAGATTTGTTAACTAAAAAAGCTATTAGTCCATATTTAGTTGACAGGATAACAAAGGAGATGAAGGTGATTTATGAATGAAAAAAGACGATCTTGTTTACTTAAATCATATCTTAGATGCCATATCTAAGATAGAAGTATATACTAGAGATATAACTTATGAACAATTCATGAGCAATTCTCTAATACAAGATGGCGTAGTGAGACAGCTTGAGATAATAGGAGAAGCAACAAAAAGATTATCGAACAACATTAAAGAAAAACATCCTGAAATACCTTGGAAAGATATAGCAGGCATGAGGGATAAACTAATACATGAATATTTCGGAGTAGATTTAGATGCTGTATGGGATACAATAAAAAAGGACATTCCTGATTTAAAAACTAAGTTACAAACCATAATGGAAAAGAACACTAAAAATTAATTTGTAAGTCTTGAATCCTAAAAACTACGTACTAAAAAATACGCAGTTTAGAGACTAATGCTTGGCTTTTGGTCTAACAAGGAAAAACATTGCAGCCTCCCCTGGCTTAACATTAGCCACCTTCGCAACTGGTTCACATTTAGCGACTAACAAGCTGAAAGTAGGAGCTCTAGGCTTTTCATATGTAAAACTTTCGAAATTTGCCATGCCTTTTGCTATGATTAAGTCTGATGAATTTATGATGCTCAACACTTTTCGAGGAACCATTCCCCTTATTAAGCCAACTGAATCTGAACCTGTACTTACTAGCTCTCCATATTTATGGAAGCCAAGTTCCTTTGCTTCTTCGTAAGTAATATCGTTTTGGTAAGGTTTACCCTTCGCCACTATTTTTAGCTTTATGTTAAAACGAGCTAATTCTTCAACAAAAATTAGGTCTATAACTGCCTCTCCCGCATTATCTAGAATAAAGGTTACGTCTTTAACCTCAGTTAAATAATCATAAAGGTCTCTTGATTCGTCTCTTGCAATCTTTCTTTCGTGAACTTTTTTAAGGATCTCTTCTGGACCTACTCCGAGTGGAGCACCTGGGTCTAAAAAATTTGCATATACAGAAGCTAACATTATCGTTCTAAACCTTTTGTAGCCATTAAGCTTTGCTATTTCTTTTCTTAACTTTTTAGCTAGAGCTTCTGAAGCTTCGTATGATTTCTTCTTAAAATCAAAGTAAGGATCCTCATCTTTCGTTAGTTTTTTTACTTCTCTGAACGCAAGTGTTGCTATTCTTACAGTAGAGTCTCCTTTCTTTAGTGTTTTATTGTAGCTTTTAATTAGTTTCTTTTGCGCTTCTATTTTTTCTTCTTCACTTAGGTTTGACTTTAGAATCTCACCTAGCCTTACGTTCAGTATACAAGGGATGCACTGCGAAGTTATTTTCATGCTCCTCAGAAGCAAAAGTAAGAGTATAAGAACATTACCTCAACTATTTTTTAAAGTAAAAAACAAACAAAAAATTAATTCGATTACTTTTGCATTTTTCTTTGAGAATTTACTACTTCGACTTTACTTTTTATGCTTAAATTATTTCTTCATACTCGCTTTTCTCCTCTAACTCAATTTCGCTTGCCTTCCTTTCAACATAGCTTAAAAACTCGTTCAGTTCTTTTACGAACGTTGTTTTCTTATCGTATTTTTCTTTAATTGAAATGAAAGAAAGTCCAAATAAAAATCGTCCCAAGGAAGAAATAAGATACATAATGTTTATAGATTCGATTAAATTGCCTTTAAGAAAGCTTTGAGAAATAAATTCTGCTATGAATCCTCCAGACAGAGAACCAAGAAACGTTGCAACTGCTAGTGTTGCATTATAAACTGCTATATAAGAAGATCGTAAACTTTGTGGAGTTATGTCGAGAAGATATGCAAATACTGCTATCTCTGAAAACACCATCATAACTCCAAGTAGAGCATTCATAACATACAACTGACTTACGTCTGTTGCAACGATATAAGTTAAAGGAACTATGAATATTCCTGTTCTTCCCACAACTATAAGTGTCTTCCTTCCAACTCTATCAACCATTTTACCAACAATTGGCCTAAAGATTAAGGCAAATACTGAATTGATTATCGTCATGTATGCTACTTGCAACATGGTGATGTTTAGAATCTTAACCTGAGTTATTGCAAACAATGGCCATGGTATTGACTGAAAATAACTGAAAAAGAAAGTTAAGGTTGTAAACAACATAAAATCTTTTTGCCTTCTCATTTGAAACAAGGCTTCCGTTATTGAAAATCTGTTATATAGGCCCGCATCTTTAGATTTTATTTTTAAAGTTGTAATTGATGCTATAATTCCAAGAAGTGCAGAAATCATGAGCACAATTTTTAACTCTACAAAGGTTTTACTAGATGAGCTAAGATTGAGGAACAAACCAGACAATAGAGTTGCGAGTATGCTACCTATTGCTGCTGATGTATTAATAGCTGCAGTTATATGTCCTCTTTGTTCCTGTGACATCATATCTCCAATCAATGAAGCCCAAGCTGGCGCTGACGCCGCATTTATGAAAGCTTGAAGACTAAGCAGGATTATCAATTGAGTTGGGTTGTTACATAAACTTATTGGGATCCATAAGAGAGAAGAAATTGTTCCTGAAATAAAAATTATCAATGCTCTATTTCTAAGCCTATCTGATAAGAATCCAAACATAATTTGTACTACTCCTGAAATGTTTGATGCTGCTCTAAAGATTGACATTTCCGAAGGCGTTGCACCAAGCATTACGGCATAAACATTCATGAAAGGATTTGAAAGACCGTTACTTAGTGCTAACAAAAATTGCCTCGCATGCACTAGTAGCATGTTTCCTTCTGAAGAATTGTGCGATCCTTTTGCCATCCTAAGCTTAAAAGCTTCATAGCTTTTTCAACGTTTTTTAAGGTTTCTAACAAAAGTTAAAGAAAAATGCTGTTCTTGAAGGACCTAAAAGTAGTTTTTTGAGAAATTTACTAGAGGTGTAAGCTTCACGGTCTCTACGGAAAATATAATTGAACTTCAATTATTTGCAAAAAATGTAGAAATCATTATGAAGATTTGTATTGGAACTTCAAATAAGCAAAGTATTGGGCATATTTTAGATTGGTTTACATATTATCTCTTTAATTCTGAATCCCTTTTCTCCATCGAACATTTCGTCTGAGTGAGCAGCTTTTATTACTACTGCTGAGTCTAATCCTGTACCAGAGCCAGCAACGGCAATAACATCTTCTCCAGGTTCAACGAATCCTGCATCGCATGCCATAGTAGTTATTTCAACACAAACCTTCACACCTATGCTTATTCTATAAAGGACTTCAGCTACGACAGAATTTATATTGACACCGTTTGGTATATTAATACCTCTAAAAAGTTCTGTAGCAATTAGTATTTTGTCAATTCCCAATTTTTTCAGTTCTTCTATGACTTCTGGTCTCCAGAATAATCCGGACTTATACTCTTTTATGCCTTCCTCTGACAGCTTCTTCGCCCATTCATCATAAAGTTCTTCTGGACTAAATGTTACGCCAGCTCTGTCGGAGACAACTATTAACTCAACGCCGCTTTCCTTAAGAATTTTAGCAGCTTTAATGGCACTCTTTCCAGTTGAAGATGCAACAACTACTTTTCTTATTCTTAGTTCCTTTATCCATTCTTTAACTAGTGTTAGTACTTCCTCAGCGTGATCTTCTACATAAGAAGGTTTTTCAAAGTATCTTACGTTCATTCTCTTTCTCGATCTTACAAGACTCAACATTAGGATAAAAATCTTCTCTCAAGTTAATCGAGGCTACCAACTTAAGGCTTAAAGGTCTATGCTTGTCCTTGAACAGCATTTAGGATTTTGACAACTCAGAGTAAACTCTAGGCTTTCTTAATCTTTTATGCAGAAAGGGGTAACTTTGCAGATCTATCGAGAAACTAAAGAGACCAAAGTTTTTTCGAGCACTCTTATGCTGTTTAAGAAGTCTTCTATCTCTACGTACTCTAGCTCGGTATGACTGAGCTTCGAGTCTCCTGGACCATAAGATATAGAGGGAACCTTAAGCGCAGAATAGTATGGATTTATGTCGCATGTTCCTGATTTTTTAATTAGCTTTACTGGTCGCCCTACTACTTCTAGAATTGCTCTAACAATAGTTCTTACCAAAGGGTCATTAACACTTATCTGATAAGCATCGACAGCATCTCCATAAAACTCAACTTTAACTTCAATGTTCTTATTCCTTAAATTAAACTCACTAGCCTTTTTTTCTATTATTTTCGCACAACTAAGGGCAGAAACACTTGGGGGAACCCTTACGTCCAAATTAACTTCGCAATACTTTGGCGTAACGTTATTGGTCTCACCACCCATTATTTTTGTTGGACAAATTGTGATGGAATTAAAGAAGTCTTGCTTGTTTTCTAAGCTGCTTCTTAGGTCTTCAAGAAACTTAAAAGTATAGTCTATTGCACTCTCAAACGCCCAAGGCATACTTGAGTGTCCAACGTTGAAGCTTGTTGTTTTTACTTTTACATCTAATTTCCCCTTATAGCCAACCGTTACTCCATTTGTTCCACTTGGTTCTCCAAATATTGCGTAGTCTGCAGATATTTTGTTCTTTATCAGTTCGTTTATACCAGCACCGTCAGCTTCTTCTCTCGTAACAGCAACAAAAATTACCTCTCCAGAGCCAACAACCTCTTTAACATTGCTTGCCGCTATCATCAGCGCAGCTAAAGATGACTTAGCATCAACTGCTCCTCGTCCGTATATTCTGTTGTTTTCAACTTTAGTTGGTATTTTTCCAGGTACTGTGTCCATGTGTCCACAGAGAAGCACCTTTTTCCCACTACCTTTTGAAATTCTTCCAATAACGTTTCCCGCACTATCAGAAGAAACAAAGTTAAAACCAAGGTCCTTTAGCTTTGAATATATGTAACGTGAAATTTCTTTTTCCTCATAGCTTGGACTGTAGATCTCCAACAGTTCTCTTAAAATTTCTATGCTTTCGTTGCTTGCAACCAATCTCTTTCACTTAAAGTTTCTCTAACTTTTGAGTAAACAAAGTCAAGTTGTTCTTTTTTAATAACTAGTGGTGGAAGCATTCTAACTATATTTATGCTAGAATAAAGAGGAATAATGCCTTTCTCCAACAATCGGTTTAAGAATTCATGAATATTAAACTTCATCTCAATCCCTATCATTAGCCCGAGACCTCTCACTTCTCTAACGTACTTACTTTCCTCGTAAAGCGTTCTTAGCTTACTGATGAAGTAAGCCCCAAGCTCTTCAGCTCTTCCTGGAAGGTTTTGCTCTAGGATAAAGTCTATCGTAGCTGAAGCTGCAGCACATGACAAAGGATTCCCTCCAAATGTGCTAGAGTGTTCGCCAACTTTTAAGGAATTCATTACTTCTGGCCTTGCTAAAGTTGCAGCAATTGGAACTCCACCTCCTAAGCCTTTAGCTACTGTAACTATGTCTGGCTCGATGTTCCAGTGCATATGCGCCCACATTTTACCAGTTCTTCCAAGTCCAGACTGTATTTCATCAACTATGAGTAGAGAGCCGTTAGACGATGTTAACTCTCTTACTTGTTTAAGGTAATCATCTGGAGGTAAAATAATTCCGGTTTCTCCTTGTATCGGCTCTGTAATTACAGCAGCCACTTCGTTATCAAGCTCCCTCTTAAGGGATTCTATATCTCCAAACCTAGCAAACTTTACGTTTGGATAAAGCATGGACTCAAAAGGTTTTCTGTACTTTTGATTCCAAGTTAGCGAGAGCGCACCTAAGGTTTTACCATGAAATCCACCAGTCATTGAAATTATTTTTCTCCTTCCAGTATACTTAATTGCAACTTTTATTGCTGCTTCCACTGCTTCAGCTCCGCTGTTTGACAAGAAAACAGAAGTTAATCCTTTAGGTGCAATCTTTATAAGTCTCTCGAGTAAGTTTGCTCTTGCATCGTTGTACAAAGAAGGATGACAGGTAATTAGTTTCTTGCTTTGTTCCACTATTGCTTCAACAACTCTTGGATTTGAATGGCCAACTAGGGCAACACCATAGCCCCCCATGCAGTCAACGTATTCTTTTCCATTTATGTCCCAAATTACAGCTTCTTTTCCCCTTACTGCTACAACAGGAAATCTTCGATAAACTTTAGCTAGGTACTCTTCTTCAGTTTTAACTATTTCAGATTCGTTCATTGTATTATCACCGTACCACTCTCTCCCTTTATAGCGCTTAAAATTGGATTTTCCTTTCCACTTAATGAAATTACAGCCATCTTAGCACCAGACTTAACCGCATCTCTTGCTGATAAAACTTTCCTATTCATTCCAGCCCCAATCTTGGGTAAGATTTTGTCGACATCGTCTAGTTTTATTGATCTAACTAGCTTCCCGTTGAGAAAGACGCCCTCTACGTCTGTCAAGAAAACCACATGGCTTGGCTTAAAGTAGGAAGCAAACTTCTGAGTTAAAGCATCAGCATCAACGTTTAAAATTTCGCCTTCGCTACCTATCGCAATGGGTGCCACTACAGGAACTATGTTGTTGCTCACAAGTAGATTGAAAATTTGTGTGTTTATGCTGGTTATCTTTCCAGTATAACCACCTTCTATTGCCACTCTTCTTCCTCTTTCGTCAACTATTATTATCTTCTTTTTTCTTTCTGCAACGATGCAACTTGAATCCACACCAGAAAGGCCAACAGCATTGACTCCATTTTTTATTAAAGTTCTGACTAGGTCTTTATTTATAAGTCCAGCCATGACCATTGTGAAAATCTTAATGTCTTCCTCGTCAGTATACCTGCTTTTAATGCCCTCAGGTGAAACTACAAACTTTTGCTCTTTCCCTAACTTTCTTGCAACCTCTGTTACTACGTCACCACCACCATGAACTAAAATTATTTTGTCTTGCTTAACTAATTCTTTTATGTCTTGAACAATGTATTGTTCGAAGAACTTTAAGGATTCTCCTCCAACCTTTACTATTATCAGTTTTAGCTCACCTTAAACAGGATGTAAAGAAGGCGTCAGTAAGCCTGTTGCTTCATCCAACCCAAGCATTATGTTTAAGTTTTGCACAGCCTGACCAGATGCTCCTTTCATGAGGTTATCTATAGCAGAGAATGCAATTATTCTTCCAAACCTTTCGTCAAGCTCAAAACCAATGTCGCAAAAGTTAGAGCCAACTACATATTTTGGATCGGGAAGCTTCTCAAGTCCTTGTTGGTCCTTTACAAGCCTTATAAATTTTCTTCCATTGTAAGCCTCTCTGTACGCATGCCAGATTTGACTTAACTGCACTTTTTCGTGGGTAAAGCCGTAGCTAGTTGACAAGATTCCTCTTACAATATCAACAGCATGCGGCGTCATGCCAACCTTTACCTTCTTATTGCTAATTATCTTAAGTTCCTGCTCAATTTCTGCAGTATGCCTATGTGAAACTACCTGATAAGGTCTAACTACATAGGTTCTTTCAGGGTGATGAGAGAAAATTGAAGGGCTTCCGCCAACGCCAGAGGAACCTATTTTTACGTCTACAATTATCTTTTCTGTATCTATTAAGTTGTTTTTCACAAGGGGTGCCAAAGAAAGAATTGTTGCTGTTGAAGTACAACCAGGGTTTGCAACCAAATTTGCCCTTCTTATTTCATCGAAGTGAAGTTCTGGAAGTCCGTAAACTGCTTTTTCTAGCAAGTCAGGAAATGGGTGCCTAAAGCCATACCATTTTTCATAGTCCTTAGGGTCTTTTAGCCTAAAATCTGCGCTTAAGTCTATAACTTTAAGCCCAACTTCGAGTAACTTTGGAACTAAATTTACAGCAGAACCATGCGGAACTGCTAGGAAAACATAATCGCAGCTCCTTGCAATGTTGTCTATGCTTGGGTTAGAGAACTTTAAATTAGTTATTGACTTTAAGTTAGGATGAACTCTGAAGACGTATTCGCCATTATGCTTTCTTGAAGTTGCAAGCGTAACTGAGATATCTTGCCTACTTACTAGAAGTCTTAAAAGTTCTCCTCCGGTATACCCAGAAGCTCCGACTATTCCCACATTTACCATTTCTAAAGCATCGCCTCCACTTTCTTTGTTTCCGCGATTATAAGTCTTGTTAGTTCTTCTGTTGTTAAGTTACCTCCAAGCTCTTTTGTAAATTTCTTTAACTTTAGTACATTTTTTACAGCTGAACTTACAACTTTTGAATACTTAGCTAGCCTTTTGTCATTGTGTTTTTCACTAAGCCAATCAAGCAAGTAAGAAGATGAAAGAATTGCGCCAATTGGATTTGCAACACCTTTTCCAGCAATATCCCAGGCAACACCATGAACTGGCTCAAATATTGCATACTTGTCTCCAATGTTCGCAGAGCCACACAAACCTAAGCTTCCAACTAAGCCTGCCGCTAGGTCTGAAAGAATATCGCCATATAAGTTAGGAGTAACTAGAACATCAAATTGCTCAGGATTCTTAACCAGTTGATAGGCAGCGGAGTCAACAATTACTTCGTCAGCTTGAAGAGGATACTTCTTGCTTTCTTCAAAGAACGTATCTCTAAACAACCCATCAGTTTCTTTCAGAATGTTAGCCTTATGCACAACAGTTACTCTTTTCCTATCGTTTTTCAAAGCATAGTTAAATGAGTAGCTTACTATTTTTAGAGTTGCTTTCTTTGTAATTACTCTTAATGCCACTGAAGCCTCATTAAAATTCCATTCAGCTCCTGTGTAAAGCTCTTCAGTGTTTTCGCGAAATATAATGAAGTTAAAGTAAGGATACTTCTCGTTTACTAGATTTTCAAATGGTCTAAAGTTTACATATAAGTTAAAGTATTTTCTTAAGAGTACGTTCACACTCGAGTAAGTTCCAGAACCTGGTAAAGTTGCAACGGGGCCCTTTAAAGCAGCATCGCACTCTTTAATTTTACTCAGTTCTTCCTCTTCAAGGGGCTTTCCTATTTCTTTAAATAAGGAAAGACCTGCCCTTATTTCAACATACTCTGCATCAAAGCCAACTTCGTTTAAAACTTGTACCGCTGAAGAAACTACTTCTGGGCCCACACCATCTCCTTTTATTAATGCTATCTTGTATCCCATGGTAATGCACCGTACTTCTTAAAGTAACTCACAACGCCACCCTCACGCATAACAACGCTTATAAAAGAAGGATATGGCTTAAATGTCTCTTCAATGTTCTTTGTTTCATTTTTTATGATTCCTTTCTCTAAGTCTAAGCTAACTTCATCACCTTCGTTCGTCGAATCAACGAAGCTTTCAGAAGCTACAATAACAGGAAGGCCTATGTTTATTGCATTTCTGAAGAAGATTCTAGCAAAGGACTTTGCAACAACTGCGCTTACTCCAACTTCCTTTATAACTCGTGGAGCATGTTCTCTGCTTGAGCCATAACCGAAGTTTCTTCCGGCAACTATTATTGTACCACTTTTTATTCTTTGCGAAAGAGTTGGATCTAAGTCTTCAAAGATGTGCTTCGAAAGCTCTTTTATGTCTTGAGTTTTAAACTTGTACTTTCCAGAAATAACAAAGTCTGTGTTAACGTGATCTCCTAGCTTAACAACTTTTCCCCTCATTTTAGTTCGCCCCTAAGTATTTTCTAGGATCAGTTATTCTTCCTTCAACCGCTGAAGCAGCAGCTGTTAAAGGACTTGCTAGGAATATTTTTGCTTCTCGATCGCCCATTCTTCCGGGGAAGTTTCTGTTACTCGTAGAAACACCTACTTCGTTTGGTCCAAGCAAACCCATATGTGCACCAATACAAGGACCACAAGTTGGTGGCCCAACAACGCAGTTTGATTTCAACAACTCTTCTATGTAGCCTCTTCTTAATGCTTCATAATAAACTTCTCTTGAGGCAGGTATTACAATACACCTTGCCTTAGCCTTTCTGCCTTTTAGTATTCTTAGCGCAAGTTCGATGTCTTCTAGCCTTCCATTTGTGCAACTCCCAATGAAAACTTGATCAACCTCTAGCCCTTCTACTTCGGTTATAGGCTTAACGTTGTCAACGTTTGGAGGAGCGGCAACCATTGGTTCAAGGTTTTCTACTTCAAAGGAGAAAGTTTTATAGTAAGTTGCATCCTCATCTGGTTCAACGGGAATTATTGGTTCTCGTATCCTCCTTGACAACCAGGCTTTTGTACTTTCATTTAGAGGCATGAGTGAAGCTTTTGCTCCCATCTCAACACCCATGTTGGCAATAGTCATCCTTGAGTCAACAGACAAGCTTGCGATGGTACTTCCTGAATATTCTACTGCCATGTAGTTAAACCCATCAGCTTTAAATGTTCCAATTAAGAACAGTATTAAGTCTTTTGAAGTTACGCCTCTGCCTAGATTTCCGTTTAATTCAAGCTTTATAGATTCCGGTACTTTTAGCCATATTTTTCCAGTCATCATAGCAATTGCAGCATCAGTACTTCCTACGCCTGTTGCAAAGGCATTAAAGGCACCATGTGTGACGGTATGAGAATCAGCTCCAACTACCAAAGAACCTGGTTTAACGTAGCCTTCACTTGGAAGGAGTTGATGGCATATTCCATTTCCAACGTCGTAAAGTTTAACGTTGTGAGTTTTACTAAAAATTCTCATTCTCGTATGAATAGCAGAAATGGCAGGAGATGGACTTGGAGCAGCATGATCTATGAATAGCACAACCCTTTTACTGTCAAAGACTTTTTCTTCGCCTAACTCTTTCATCACATCGAAGGCTAGAGTAGCAGTACCATCATGTGCAAAAACTACGTCAACGTTAGCAACTATAAAGTCACCTGGCTCTACTTCTTTCTTTCCTGAAGCTTTAGCTAAGATTTTTTCAGCTATTGTTCCCGACATCCCAAAACCCACCTTAAGGTTATTCCTTGCAATAATGGTCGTTGACAAGCTGTAAAACAAACAAGTAATAAATATTACTTAAAGAGAAGAATTACGAAAAACAAACAAAACAACATGGCCAGAAATTCTTTTCGTAACAAATACTTAAAAAATAACTAAAAACTTCCACTCTACTTATTTGAAAAAATGTGTGTCGTAGCTTTTCACTTACTTTCAGTATTGCTTTCCTTTTTCTTTTTTTCTTCGTTAGAAGGGGTAAAGGAACCCATTCCAAAAAGACCAACCGGAGCATAACCTGCTACCGGCATATTAGATGGAATGAGCATTATTGTATTAGTCCCACTTTGTTGCCCTAGCTCGTAAAGAATGTTCATCCATCTTAGCGCAAGCGCGTGAGGATTAGCCTCGTAAAGTTTTGCTGCTTCAAGGAATTGGTTAGCAGCCTGAAATTCAGCTGCCGCTAAAGTTACTCTAGCAATTCTTTCTCTTTCTGCTTGAGCTTGCCTTGACATAGCTTCCTGAAGAGAGGAGGGTATTATAACATCTTTTACTTCAACTGAAGTTACCTTAACACCCCATGTTTCAGTCTTCTGGTCTATTATTTCCCTAAGGTGACGTCCTATTTCTTCTCTCTCTGAAAGTAACGTGTTTAGGTTTGCTTTTCCAATAACTTCTCTAAGCGTTGTTTGGGCACTCCACTGAGTTGCAGCAATATAATCTTCAACATTTAGTATACATTTTTCAGGATCTACTGGTTTGTAGTACATTACAGCATCCACGTTAACTGGAACATTGTCTGCAGTTAGCGTTTGCTCAGTATGAAGCGACATCGTTCCAAGTCTAAGAGAAATTTTCATTGGAACTCTTTCAATTATTGGAATAACATAAATTATTCCTGGACCTCTTAGCCCAACGAATCTTCCTAGCCTTAGAACTGGAAGTCTTTCCCATTCGTTAACTACATGAATTCCGCTTATCAAGAAAATAGCTACGAAGAGCACTATTACTCCAAGAATTATTAAAGATAAGTTTAAGGATATGGAAGAAAAGCTTGTTGGTGGAAGCTGAAGTGAACTTAGCAAGAACGGTAGGAATGGAAGTAGAACAACTAGCAGAAGGAAAATCAGGAACAAAGAAGAGAAAAGCCCACCGAAATTTTTTGGTTTCCCAGAGTCGTTCATAATTGCCAAAGTTAGCAAGGAACTATTTAAGCATTTTCTTCCTTTCTTACTATTAAGATTAGACCTTGTCTTGCTACAACCTTTACTTTTTTACCTTCTTCTACGATAGAACCATCTTCGGTTTTTGCTCGCCATATTTCGCCTTGAACATTAACTTCTCCAAATGGCGCTAATTTTCTTACGACTATGCCAGTTGAATTTAAAATTAGTTCACTCCCTACCTTTGCCTTCATCTTTTTCAACTCAGTTATTTTGTACGCGAGGAAGGAGAAAGCAATTCCAATTGCGATAGAAGAAATAACTAAGATTGTTCTAATTTCGTTGATAGTACTTGGATTAATTAGCCACTGTGGAGACGGAAAAATTAGAAATGCTGCCAAAACAATACAAAAAGAGCCTGCAAGAGCTAGAAATCCAACTCCAGTCTTTATTTCAGCAATTATAAGTAGTAAGCCGAGAGAAATAAGTATCAAAGATGCTAAATTTATTCCAACAGCTCCAAATCCAATAAACGAAAGAAGAATAAGAAGAGCTCCAAGTAGCTCCATCCCTATGCCTGGCGTCTTAATTCCAACGAACACAAGGCCAATTCCTACGAGGAGAAACAAGGAATATACTAAAGGGTTAAAAAGAAAAGTTAGAATATCATAGTTTAGGCCTGGGGTGTACTCAACTATATGAGCATTATTTATATCTCTAAAGGAAATAACTTTTGAGTAGCTTACGTTTTCTTGCAACGAAGAGGTGGGTAGTAACTTCCAAAAGTTTGAGCCATACTTGCTTGTTAAAAATACTAAGCTATAGTTGCTAAGTTCGCTTAATAAGTTGCCCACATTATTGGCTATAAGTTCTATTACATGGTACCTTAATGCATCTTCTGGACCTAAGTTTAAATTCTCGGTAATAAACATTCTAGCGGTAGTTTCATTCCTAGAATGAAGCTTTGCATGATTCACCATAAGTGCAATTAGTGCGTTTAAATACTTCGACTCATTTATCGGAGTACCTGTTTCAGTAACTGGCTGGCACGAACCTATAGTAGTACCTGATGCCATGGCAGCTATATGAGACGCCATTAGAATGTAAGTTCCACCGCTCCAAGCTGAAGCACCAATTGGATAAACGAACACGACAACAGGTATTTTAGAAGCATCAAACATTTCCATTATAGATTGAACTGAGTCTAATTCACCTCCAGGAGTATTTAGTTCAACTACAATAAGCCTAACATTGTAACTGTTTGCGAAGTTAATTGCGTCGCTAAGCATAACTTCGGTAGCTCTTGTTATTTCGCCGTTTACTTTCACTACAAGAACAGAATTATTCTCAGCGTAAGCTTTAAGAGTAAATGAAAACAATAATACTATAAGAAACACGAATCCTTTCTTAGTAAGCATAGTTTTGTTTGGTCAGAAAACAAAGATAAAAACATTTCTTTTACGCTTATTGAGAAAAACTATTATCAAAAGTAAAATGAAAACTATAAAAAAAGTATGCTAGTTAGCTACTCCTAATATTTTCAAGTAGCTCTGGCATGTAGTTTTTCACTAAGTTCAGCATCTCAAGGTCTGTAATTGGATTCTTCCTTCCATTTTCGAACATTTTCACGATCTCGGAGTACATTAAATCTACTCTTTTATCGTTCTTAATGTGGTCGTGACTTATGTTAAAGTTATTTAGGAGCCAGTACACAACTCCAGCTTTTCCAGAATAAGAATTGATTTCTACCTTTGGCTTTATTCCAAGCACCCTTTCAGGGTCAAACGGCAAATAAACTTCGGGATTCTTTAACATGCC
>JBAMLO010000053.1:0-83061 GCA_039793485.1 Nitrososphaera sp.
CTCATTGAAATATCGATAGCTGAGGAAGTGCAGTTTGTAGCGAAGGTGGAGACAAGATTCGCGCCCTTTGAAAGTGTCGATAGCATCTCAACTTTTGAAATCTAGCCGGAAGAACTTGGCGACAAGCCTAGGTAAGGCTTGACTGTGGGATGAGATAAGCTAGCAGGAGTGGTAGCGCATCCTTCACCCTGAAGGTAAGCCATGAAGGGGCGAGGCAACCAATGAACAACTGAGCAATGAACTATCGCTAGGAGCGAGAAAACTCCCACTTCAGTTAGAAGGGTGCTAAATACTCTTTGCTTCAAACTGTGTAACTCGGAACTTCTTTCGCATTAGGGCTCATAAAGATAAGGCTCTTTAAAACAAAACAGTAGCTTTACTAACTCCCTCTATACTACTTTAAGCAGAAAACTTCATTCTTTATTAAGTAAAATAGTAGAAGTTTAAGTAGTTGATGAACAAAAACAAATAAATACTCTTCTCTACGACCTTATAGTGTGAAGAGGTATGACTCTAAAGGTAGCCCTTCTTGGTACAGGGTTTGTAGCAAACTTCCACATGACTGCATTTAAAGAAATTCCAAACGCAGAGGTGGTAGCCGTAGCTTCTAAGAGTCAAACTCACGCCGAACGTTTTGCAAGGAAGTGGGGAATAAGAAAATTCTACCATGGCGATGACGCTATTGAAAAAGCTGTTAAAGATCCAGAAGTAGAAGCTGTTGATATTACCCTCCCTAACTATTTACATTCTTCAGCAGTAGCTCTAGCAGCAGAAAATCATAAAAACGTTATAGTCGAAAAACCACTAGCTAGAAACTTAGTGGAAGCCCGTCAAGCGCTTGATGCAGTAAGGCGATATGGTGTGCTGCATGCCTATGCTGAGAATATGCTCTTCACACCACACATGGAAAGAGCAATGGAAATGATTAATAAAGGTGCAATAGGTAATGTAATATTAGTAAGAAGTAGGGAAGCGCACTTTGGTCCTCACTCTGCATGGTTTTGGGACCCAGAATTATCCGGAGGTGGTGCTCTAATTGACATGGGTTGCCATAGCGTTGAGGTTGATAGGAAACTAGTAAGAAAAAAGCCTATCAGCGCATTCGCATGGGGTGCTACTCTATATCATCAAACCAAAGCTGAAGATAGTAGCATAATTCTAGTAAAATACGAAGGTAATGAAGTTGGTCAATCGGAAAACAGCTGGACTGCTCATGGAGGCTTAGACATAAGATTTGAAATTTATGGAACAGAGGGCGCTATATTCATTGATTTGACAAGAGAAACTGGAATAAAGATGTTCACAGTTGCTCCGGAAGAAAAAGTTGGCTATGTAATAGAAAAAGCGGAAACAAAAAAAGGTTGGTTGTTTCCGATATGGAGAGAACATGAAATATATGGCTACCTTTCGGAACTATCTCATTTCGTGAATTCTTTCATAAATGGAAAAATGCCTGCTGAAAATCTTGAAGATGGGTACATTGTTAACGCTATCATTGATGCAGGCTATAAGTCTATAAAATCTGGAAAATGGGAACCTGTAAACTATTAGTTTGTATTTGATGAAGGTGATGCTACATGCATAGCGAAAAGCTTGAAAGTGAGATAAAGAAGATTTCCTCGGCGCCATGTAAACTTGGAGGAGCGCACGAACTAGTTGTAGAAAAGTCTGAAGAGTATCCGGATGGTACAGTTAAGTATATCCTAGTGTGCAAAAAATGCAAAGAACACTTTGAAGTTGAAGTGTACTAGTAGCTGCAAAACTTTAAGAAATGACTCTTTGTTTTTAAATGATTGCACTCTTTTTTAGTATCCGGAAAGACATAAGTAATGTAACGCTGAGTATAATGAATATAACAAGGCTTGTTATCGAGTAATATGCCATGTTTACTAAGTATACTCCTGGGTTTATAAGGAAGTCTCCTAAAGCTAATATCATAGGGTAGGATGAAGCAAGTGCTATCAATACGAGAACTATGTTCTGGATTTCCTTTTTGTTTACATACCAAGTGACAACGAACCGAGATAACTGAAAAGACACTAATCCCAATAATATGTATGCTCCTCCATTTTTAAAGAATGTACCCAAGATTAAATTAGAGTTTGAAATGATTGTTATAACTGTAATTGCATTTAGACTTTGAGTAACCAGAAATGCTTGATATATTCCATTGAGTGTTCCTAATGCTAGTAGTACATAACCAACTAAGTTAAAGGCAATATTTGTTACATACTGCGGCAATGGGAGCTCCGTCTCAAAAATTGTATAAAACTTGTTCTTGATTTTTATGTCGAGATTATACCCTTTCATGAGCATCACTAAACCAAAAAGGAATGCTGTTATGAACACTCCCTGAGCTAATAAATTTAGGCTAGAAAGTAGCGAGTATAATATTAATAAAATCCCTGAAAATCCTAAAGTATACTTTTTGAATCGCTCATCAGTAAATAACATCTTGATGTACCTCCCAAGTATTACGTAAGATTCCTCAACTGACTTACTATGTTTCACAATAACTCTTACCACACCCGAAACAGGTAAGTTTGCCTTAATTACTGGAATTATGTCTTCATCTCCAAAGCCATCGGTAACAACGAAGACGTCTGTTGGTTCATAAGTTTTTGAAATTTGTTTTATTTCTTCAATCACTTTCATTGAAGAATAAGGTTCCCCTTCCTGAGAGCCCGCCACAAGAGCAACTTGGCACCCGTACCCCTCAGAAACAAGCTTATCGTAAGTTTTAACAGAAGCAAATATCGCATTTGCATCTGATTCTTCCGGGTCTGAAAGCGCTAGCTTTAAACCAGCATCGATAACAGGACCTCTTCCAACAACTGGTGTCTTTATGCCTGCCTTGTTGCCTACATCGTCGTCTAGGTCTACACAGAGTACTAAGATTCTTCTCTTTCCCTCCTCTTTCAACTATCTTCTTAGATCAAAAAGGTTCTAGAAGGAATAAAATCTTTTCCTTTCTATTGAAGCTTTTGGTTTAACTCATAATAGATCTTCAGTTCATCGAGTGAAAGAGGTTTTCCCTCCTTCAATTTTTGCTCCACTTCCTGCGCAATCTTGCTCTTAATTTCCAATTCTTCCTTAAGCTTTCTTTCTCTGGTAAAATCTTTTTGCGCTCTCAGCGATGACATTAAAAGGTAAGCTTTTGCATCCTTCTCGACCAGTTTCATAAAGAGGTCGTTTTTCTGTTTCACCAGTTCCTGAATCTCATTTCTTATTTTTTCTAAGTCTTTTATTAGGTTCTCTCTGGTACTCCTCAGCTCCAAGATTTTCTTGTGGTAAGCATCTGATGATTGTATAAGTAAACTTCTTTTGTTTCTTAGTTCAGTTATTTTGTCTTTCATTTCTACCATTTTATCTCTTATCTCTTTTTCCTTTTCCGTAGTCGTTGACAACTTATCGTAGGACGTGATTATAGACCTCAGACGTTCTATCTCGTTAACTATTAAAGCTTCTTCTTTAGGATTATGCGGTTCTGTTACAAGTCTCCATTCTAGTTGACTTAATCTCTTTTTAGCTTCTTCTTCGCTCATTTTAAATTTAGCTTTTAGTCTATTCCTTAAAGCGTCTCTCGTTCTTAATTCATTTCTTAATGAATTAAGTTCTGAAATCATTTTATTGATTTCTTCTTTTAATTTCTTCACTTGAGCGTTGCTTTCGTCTCTTTGTTTTCTGTTTTCCGCTATTTCTTTTGAAATGGCTCTTATTTGTTCTACTAACTTATTCCTTTGTTCTACTTTTTCTTTTAATGTTTTTTTAACTTCCTGAAGCTGCTTTTCCAATTCTCTTGCTTCTTGGCGTAGCTCGTTAAGTTCAGGGATTACGCTCAAACTTCCTGCGTTTTTCTCTTTTTTACCTAAATAAAAACATTTCTGTTTGGTCTTGGCTCACGGCGGAGGGCCGTACTTTGTTTCTTCCCCTCCAAAGAAAATTCGTGATATGGAAGCATAAAGGTCAACAATTCCTTCAAAAGTTTTAGAAGAAGTAATTATTGGCTTTTCTAAGAATCCAAGAGAGGGAATCGACTTTACTACGTTTTTTACATATAAGTATTTTTCTGCGTCATATATTATTCTTACATCTTCTATTATTGTTTCTTTACTAGCAAACCACTTTAAGATCTTTCTGATCGAATCTTCACTCACTAAGTCTGCCTTAGTTATTACTGTAATGGTTGGGAGTAAAAACCTAGAGTAAACAGCAGCCTCAAGAAACAAGTTTGATATAAAGTTCATAGGCTCTGAAGAAAACGGCGCATCAACTAGGTACGCTATTGCTTTATTTCCCCTAAATAATTCTTCTGCAAGAACTAACCCACCACTCCTGAACGCAAATAATTCAATTTGCCCAGGTGTGTCAACAATAAAGATATCTGCTGTAGACTCACTGAGTGTTTTTCTCATTTCATCAACATAGTCTACTAGTAGGTCTGTACTGAGTACTAGTGCAGAATTTGGTCCAAGCCCCTCTGTTCTCATAATTTCATAAACGTCTACATACTCTCTAGCGTCTACTAGTGGCTCGTATGGTAAGAACTCTACTCCAGGGTCTAAATTTATGGCTTCTGCATTTATTCCTCTCCTAATTAACCATTCAACCATGCTTGAAGTTAAACTTGTTTTTCCACTACCCGCTGTACCTATTACAAATACCGCTGGTGCTTCTTCTACTTTATTTCTGGACATTTTTACTTACCTGACTTAATCCATAATGAATTTGATGCTCTCTTAATCTCCTTTTTGTTGCGTCAATATTTAGGTCGTCGTTAAAAAATTCGCTTATTTGTTTGTATTTGGCTCTTAGCGCAGCTATAGCTGTCGCTTCTAGTCCCGCGTCTATTAATTCTTTTCCTTGAGCAACCATTAGAGAAAAAACCATAGAATAAATATCTCCACAGCCGACATCGTTCTCAAAAATGAGCTCTCTTGGTATTGGAATAAAGTGCCGCTCATTTTTTGAGAAAACAAAAGAGCCATAACTTGCCATAGTAAGTGCAACATAATCTGCCCCTTCATTGTTTTCGGATTTTATCAATTCTTGTATTCTCCTCCTTACTGCAAAAAGTAGTTCTTCCTTAGATAGGTGTAAGGAGAATGCATTCTTTAACCATTTTCCACTAGAGTTCCAAAATTTGTTTTTCAAGGATCCAACTTTATCTTCTCTAACAAATCCTTGAATTTCTATTGATATTTTTCCATCAAAGTTGTTTTTTAAAATATACTCTGCAAGGACATCGTCAACTTCGCCCAAAACTGGAGTTATGTGAATGATTTCAAACTCTTTTAAATCGAAGGGGATCTCCGCTATTTTTCTGGTTGTCGTTGATAAAACTTCTTGCTTTCTTAAACCAGGTCTAATTAGGTAGTTTAAGAATTTTATCGTATTCTCACCTTTAAGTAAGTGAACTTCTGTTCCTGTTGATTCAATGAAGTCCAAATATTTTTGGTTGAAGTCCCTTCCTACAATAGTTAATAATGTTACCTTTGCTCCTAACTTTCTTGCAGCGATGGAGCTATAGAAAGCCCCTCCACCCAACATCTCTTCCCTATATTTTCCATAAAAGTCTATGTAGTCAACAGTTAAGGCTCCTATGACTAAAACCCTCAATCACGTTCAGCCTTTACTTTCTCAAAAACTATGAAATTCTACACCCCTATCTATTTCAACTACAGTTGCGCTAATAGCTCCCGCTTCGAGAGCATCATTAACTACATCTTTTGCTTCCTCTTTATTTCTTACGAGAGCTATAAGATTTCCCATTGTTCTCTTACTACTAACTTTAATTCCTAGAATTGGAGAAAATGCTAGAATGTAGTTTCTTATTTTTTCTATCTTCTCCGTGGATGCTTCATAAACATCTCTCAATATCTCATGTTGGTAGTTCATTATTTCTCCAAGTACCACTTCTGGATTCCAATTCGCTTTTTCTAACTTTCTAATTCTTTCTTCATCAAATATTTCTTTTAGTTTCGTGACGTTTATTTCTTCTCCTTTAAGAATTGCTGTTGCAACCTGAGTTGATGTGTTCATATCTATTGTGAATAGAAATCTTTTGGCTGAAGCCTCTGGAATTAAGAACAAATACCTCATAAGTTCTTGCTTAGATATTTCTTCCCAATTGACTTCGTAACATGTTTTTCCAAGTTTTTTCTTAAAAGTTTTGTGTAGCATTGGTGATTCAAGTAACAATCTTAGTCCCTCATTTATTTCATTTTCTCGTTCACTACGCACGTTGTCTGCTAGTAGAGCTTCGCCAGAGTTTATAACAACTAATGTAAGTGGGAAGCGACTAATTTCTTCTACTTCTATTGTTGGTTTTTGCCTAAGTACAAATACTCCTCCAAAGGTTGAAGCATACTGCTCAATTCGCCCACATAATGTGCCCATCTCATAAGATTCTGCTAGGAAAGAATATTCTGCTATTCTTTTTTTATCTAGTCCTAAGTTAAATATTCCATTTAGCAATGTTATACCCGAAACCTCTAACGCTCCACTTCCCAATATATCGTAATCTGCTGGCACATCGCTTCTTACATAAATTCTTAATCCACTAATCTTTGCGCTTTCTTTTTCCATTCTTCTTAATATTCTGATGGTTGCCGCTAAATACCCTGCAGGGTTTTTTTCTTTTTCTGAAGCCTCCTTTAAATCAATCTCATACTCTACTAATTCGTTACTTTCAGATAAGTTTTTAGTTGTACTAATTCTTATCTTTTCTTCATTCAATGGAGTCGCATATACATAAGTTCTGAGATTTATTGCTGCAACTACAATTGGTAGTCCTTTGTAATCTTGGTGAGTGTTAAACAGGTCTACTCCCCCTGGTGCAGAAGCTACAAACTTTGGCTTAGTTCCCAAAATTTTTTCAGCTTCTTCAAAATACCTTTTAGGGGTCATCTTCTCCCTCCTTCCAGATTCAAGATAATTCTACTTTGGTACGGTTTTAAAAGAACCGTTTATAAACTTATCATCCTCAACATTAAATTTTGCTAAGTGGTTTACTCTAACAGTGCTCTCAGAATTCTATGAAGAACAGTTTCAAATAATTTTTGCTAAAAATTAAGTAACTTAAGAAAATACGTAAATCTTTTGTTAATTAAAAGGAGTTGTGAGCCTACTTACGAAAACCTAAAATAAAGGCTTTTCTTACTTGCTCTTTGTTTTTTCTATAAGCTCCAAGTCTTCAAGAGCCGAAAGTAAGTCTTTTACGGACGGCAAAGTACATAGACCTAAAGGCAGATTGTCTCTTTTTGCTATCTCTATAGCAACTGGGTCAAGAGTTGAAGGTCCGTGTATTATAACAGCGCTCGGTTTAAACGGGTAAATTCTCACCGCTACTAACGGTGATCTGCCATGAGTCACATTCGTAAATATTAAGGCTCTTCTTGCTGTGTTTCCAAAGAGTCTCATAAACTCGGAACCTTCAAAGTACAGTATTGCCTTTATGCTGTCTACAACAGTATAGCCAAAAATATAGTCTTCTGTGTTTGGTGTGTCTACTAAAGAGTACGAGTTAGTTGCATTAAATAAGGCACTAACCTTTAATGGAGTCGCAAGTTCTCTCATAGCAAGAATTACTCCCGGTGGTGGGAGTTCTGACCTGGAAAGCTCAGCAACTTTTTTCCCTCCTTTCATTATGTCAATGCTCAACAAGGCCTTTACAAAATTCTTGATAAACTTTGTGCCCGGATTTTTTCTTCTACCTCTTTCATAGTCGCTCAGTACTGAGGGAGATATTTTCATTTGTTCCGAAAGATCTTTCTGAGAAACTTCAAAAATAAGCCTCCATTTTTTTAATGCTTTCCCGGAGTCGTCACTTAATATTATGTCTCCCAAAACTTTTTTAGCTACAACGTCCTTTACGTAAGTTAAGAGCTCGTCTAACCCTTCTTCGTCACTCATAAACTAGCACTCCTTTTAACTATTTAGCTAAATTTATCTCTTTCTCTTCGAGGTTATCAACTCAAGGCTTAAAGTCCATGCAACTTGCTCAGAGTAAACAAATCCAAGTCTTCATAGCTCTTCGAGGAGATTAAACCTTTTAAAGCCACAAATCTTGGCGCAATTTTCGTTTAGTTTTGTTTGCTTATGCTTAGTTAGGACTTATGAATACCAAGGTTAAGGATTTTTAGTGGTCTTTATGAATGACTCACGTAATAATTTAGGAGTCTCCAAATCATTTTTGGCTGAATCTTCTTACAAAAGTGTTTTTGTGAAAATTTTGCTTTATAAGCTACCGTTCAAAACTTGGCCTCTTAAGCGTTATCCTTAAATACTACCTCAAGTAAACTTAAAGTTAGAGGCATCAGGTGACGGAAAAGGGCTCAGAAGAAATCAACTTCTTTGAAAAAGAAGATGTTTTAAGTGAATTACTTAAAGAGGAGCAAAAAATAACAATAAGGCTTGAGGTCAGAAAGTTTAACAAGCCTATGACCATAATAGAAGGCATAAACGAAAAGCCAAATAGTTTAGAGAAACTAGCAAGCCGTTTGAAGTCTTTTTGTGCATGCGGCGGAACTGTAAAAGACGGAAAAATCTATCTCCAAGGCGACCAAAGGCAAAAATCTAAAGAGTTTTTGCAGAAGAATGGGTATGAACGAAGCGAAATTACTGTGATCTGAATCTTCTGTCTGTTAAAAAGTGATATTCAGGAAACAAGTTCAAATACTTATAAGAAGATAAGAAGAAGAGTCTTTTTTGAAGATAACTCGAGGCTGAAAGCTCTTACTAGTAAGCGGTAGGTGTAGAGGACAAATTTATTAACTTAGGCGCCCCAACTAGCGTTGAGAAAATGAAATTTAGTGAGTTTGCAAGTTACCTTCAAAAATTAGAATCTACGACAAAAAAACTCGAGATGGTTTCAATTTTAAAGGACTTACTCTCTAAATTAGATGAAGATGAACTACCTTTAGCTTGTTATCTTTTACTTGGTAAATTAAGGCCTGACTACGAACAAATAGAACTTGGGATCGCTGCGAGGTTGTTGCTCAGAAGTGTTGCGAAGGCAGCAAGCGTCTCAGAAGCTGTAGTTGAAAAAGAACTAAAAGAAAAAGGTGACTTAGGAGAAGCTACGTACGAACTCTTAAAGAATAAAAAAATAAAAAAGTTGGTTTTTTCAAGAGAACTTACCATCAGAGATTGCTACGATACCCTACTTGACTTAGCTAAAATGAGTGGGAAAAAATCAATAACTCAAAAAGTAGATGCTCTAGTTGGTTTGCTTGTGGATTCTTCTCCGCTAGAGGCAAAGTACCTAGTGAGAATAACATCAGGAGAACTAAGATTAGGCTTAGCAGATATGACACTCATGGATGCACTTTCAGAAACATTCCTTGGTTCGAGAGATCTTAGAGAAGAAGTAGAGCGTGCATACAACGTCTATCCCGATATCGGGTTTATAGCTCTGACTGTTAAAAAACATGGACTCGAAGGGCTTAAACAAGTAAAGATTACGCTTGGTGTTCCGATAAGGATGGCCCTTGCAGAAAGATTATCTTCAGCTGAAGAAATAATAGAAAAAGTTGGTGTGCCATGTGCCGCAGAATATAAGTATGATGGAGAAAGAATTCAAGCTCATAAAAAGGGAAATGAAATATTGCTTTACTCTAGAAGGTTAGAAAACATAACTCATCAATACCCTGACGTTGTAGAATTAATTTCTAAAAACACAATTGCTAAGGAATTAATCATAGAAATGGAGTGTATTGCAATAGACCCTGATACATTAGAAATAAGGCCTTTCCAAGAGTTAATGCAAAGAAGGAGAAAGTATGACATAGAAAAAGTTTCCAAAGAAATCCCAGTTGCTTTAAGGGTATTTGATATACTCTACGTCGATGGCGAACAACTTTTGAATTTACCATACATAAAAAGAAGGGAAATACTTAGTCATCAAATAATTGAAAACGAGCGCATAACGCTATCCGAAATGAAAATTGTAAATGATCCAAAAGAACTTGAAGACTTCTTCCAGAGAGCAATTGACGACGGCATGGAGGGTGTAATGGTTAAGATGCTAAACTCAGATTACCAGGCTGGTGCTAGATCCTACAGGTGGGTTAAATTAAAGAAGGAGTATAAATCGGAACTAACAGATACTCTTGATCTCGTTGTAGTTGGTGCTTATAGGGGAATGGGCAAGAGGTCTAAATTTAAGTATGGCTCGTTTTTAATGTCTGTTTATGATAAGAAAAACGACGTTTTTAAGACTGTCTGTAAGGTTGGAACAGGGTTTACAGAAGATGATCTAGCAAGACTCGAGAAAATGCTCGAGCCTTATCTTCACAAAGGGAAACATCCTAGAGTAGTCTCAAATATGGAAGCTGATTTCTGGTTTATTCCGAAGATAGTTCTTGAGATAATAGGTGCAGAAATAACATTAAGCCCAGTCCACACTGCTTCTTTAAATAAGTTCAAAGAAAGTGCTGGCTTAGCTATAAGATTCCCAAGATTTACTGGAAGATTCAGAGAAGATAAAGAAGCAGAACAGGCTACAACTGAGGAAGAATTGGAAGAAATGTATAGAGAAAGATTAAAGAAGGTTGAAGAATAAGAAAGATGCAAACAAGCGCCTTTGAAGGTCAATTTGAATACATTATAAAGAATGTGGAGCGTTCTTATGTAATATTGCGCAGTAATGGCCTGCATAAACGTTTTAGGAATATTAAGGTACTTTTGTTTAGGCTAAACTATTTTAAGCTTGAAATACAAAACTATGTCTCAGTAAGGTCTCAGGTAATGGCTGGAGATAAACTAGTTGAACTAACGCAAAAAATGGCGAGGCTAAGCGAGGAGATACTCGCCTACAGTTTGAGTGGCAACTACGATAAGATACCTCCAGTTTTGGATGAGATCTATGAATTATTAAATGAAATTGAGAACTTAATAGTTCATCTTGGCTCAGAATCGGCTTAAATCTAGATCTGTCCACTTTTAACGCTTTATGAGGGTTAAGGGGGCGAAAGTCCCATTTCGTGAGATAGGGGATGGATAACCCCCTTATAGAAAGGTTTTTTATAATGCATCTCTAAATATTCTTGTGGGGTCAGGACTGCCCTGAATGCCTGTGGAGACCAAGACCTCCGTAACCCGCTCAAGTGCGGGGACCGAGTCTGGTCGAAGAAGCAGGAAATCCTCATCGTGAGGTGAGGATGCCACGCCCAACGGACGTGGTAGTTCACTTAAAAAATTAAAGATAGTTTTTAATACTCCCTTTAACTCTCGTTTATGTGGAAAATGAGCAATCCTCTTAAAACTGCGCTTTATGATTCTTTTTTTAAGCTAATCGGAAAGCTGGCGCGTTTAAACTTAGTTACAAAGCTGTATGAGGAAGAGCTAAAAAGCCAAATAAAGAATGGTCCCCTTCCGCAGCATATAGCGCTAATACTTGATGGCAACAGAAGGTGGTCCAGTAAGCAAGGGGTTGATTTAAGAACCGGCTACCTCATAGGTGCTGAGAAACTACGAGATGTTTTAAACTGGATTTATGATCTAAAGATAAGGATAGTAACAATCTATGCTTTATCAACTGAAAATCTAAAGAGGTCAAAAGAAGAGATCGAGCTTCTCCTTTCCTTGTTTTACGAAAAATTACTAGAAATTTCAAGTTCAAAAGAATTTAACAAGTATAATGTTAGAGTGAAATTCATCGGACGAAAAGACCTTCTTCCAAATAATCTCGTAAAACTAATGGAAAAACTTGAGCAAGACACGCAAAAGAACAACGACTTTATATTAAATATTGCTATTGGATATGGAGGACGACAAGAAATTGTTGATGCAATAAAAAAGATTGTAGTGTCTTTCTCAGAAAATAAAATAAAGTTGGATGACATTAACGAGCAACTTGTCGAAAAGTACCTTTATACTTCTCACTTAAGTTACCCTGACCCCGATCTAATTATAAGAACTTCTGGAGAGTTTAGAATTAGCAATTTTCTTATTTGGCAAAGTGCTTACAGCGAATTCTTTATAACTGATGTTCTATGGCCTGATTTTAGAAAGATTGATCTATATCGCGCAATAAGGTCTTTTCAGGGAAGAGTACGCCGATATGGTCTTTAATATTCGGTTAATATTTTGTATCCTTTATTTTCTACTAGAATTGTGTCTTCCCACCTAGCTCCTCCTAAGCCCCTTATGTAAATTCCAGGTTCTATGGTTATAACATTTCCCGCTTCCAAAATTTCCTCATTCTTTGAATTTACAGTTGGTTCTTCGTGCACGTCAAGGCCAACACCATGACCAAGGCTATGGAGTATGAAGTCTTTCATTCCTGCTCTCTCAATTATAACATCAGCTTCTTTACTAACTTCTGATATTTTTACTCCAGCCTGAACTTTTCTAACTGCTGCATCGTGTGCTTCAATTACAGTTTCTAAAATTTTTCTTTTTTGTTCATCTTTCCCTCCAACTAAGACAGTTCTAGTTATATCTGACTTGTAACCCTGAATTTCCACACCCATGTCTATAACAACTAATTCGTTTTCATTTATCCTTTTCTCTGTTGGTTTCCCATGTGGGATTGCACTCCTGTTTCCAGAAGCGACGAGTATTTCAAAAGCTTTCTCATCAGATTCTTCTATTATTCTTTTTTCTATAGTTTTTGCTAGGCTCCGCTCTGATACTCCAGGCTTAACGTTTTCTATTATTTCATCGATTATTCTTCTCGCCGTAACACAACTCTTGCTTATCATCTTTATTTCCATTTCATCCTTCACTCTCCTTAGTTTTTCTACGAAATTGTTACCACTCTTAAGCAGCAAGTGTTTGTTTTTTATCATATTTGAAACCAACATTCCGGCGTCTTCATCTGCCTCTAAGTACTTTGCGTCTTTTATGTCATCCAAAAAAATCTGAAAAGGCCCTTTACTACTGTTCCCAGTTTCTATGCTTATTTCATTAGTAGCTTCTTCCGGCTCGAAAAAATCAAGCTTAGAACCGTAGACTTTTAGCTCTCCCGTTCGTCTAATTAATAAAATAGCAGTTCCAATCGGCCTCAGTCCTGTTAAGTAGTACAAGTTACTTTTTTTCCCAACAATTAAAGCGTCAATTCCTGTTTGTTCAATTAGTTTCACCACTTTACTGTGTCTTTTCTTCAGGATTTCCCTTTCCATTCTTAAGCTCTTTCTTAATTTTTGCTCTTTTTATGTTTTCTTCTCCCACGAGCGAAGCAAATCTTTCAGTTGTTTTTAAAACAGAAGTTTTCCCTGCTTTTTCAGCCTTCACATAGCCTTGTCTTATTAGTTCCTTTATGTGCTTATAGGCATGTTTACCTCTTATTTCAATAACCTTTGACTTCATAATGGGCTGCTCCATTGCTATCAACGAAAGTGTTTTTAAAGCAGCTCTAGATATATCTAATCCTGGCGCAAATTTTCTCGCTAGTTTTGAATATTCCTTCCTGACTTGCATGACGTAATGATTTTGAAAATAAAAAATCTCAAGCCCACTTTTTCTGTTATCATACTCTTCTTTTAGCTTATCCAAAGCGTTCTTTATTTCTTGCTCATCTATCTTTAAAATTTTTTTCAGCTCTTCAATATTTATTGGTCTTCCAGATGAAAAAAGTATAGCTTCTAAAGTTGGTTTCAGTTTTTCTGGATCGAATCGTTTTCTCTTATGATCCATACCGAATCGCCTTCGTACGTAACTTCAAGGTCAGAGTTACTTAATATGAATAGGATGGCAATAAAGTTTCTTATAGTTTCATTCCAGTCTTCATCGTATATTACGTCAGTTATTAAGGCTTTTCGACTATTTGCTAGCATTTCCTCTATTTTTCTCTTTAATATTTCTATTCTATTTTGAATACTTTCTAAGAATTCGTCTTTTGATATGAGTTCATACTCTATGCCTGCTTCACTTCCTTGCACTATGGTAGGTCTTTCTCTTAACACTTGATTAACAACCTTTATTAGTAAAGAAAAAACTTCATTTGAATCGGGAGCGGGGTGCTTTATTCTTATTGGAATTTCTGACATTAAATTTAATAAGTTTCCGCTAACCGCCTCTATGTCGTAGTTCCCATTCTTCTGATTTTCATCGCTCCTTGGAGGTTCCTCTAACTCAAGTAATTCTTCGGTTTTCCTTCTGTAGATTATCGCTGCTGATAACAATGCTACACCAAACATTTCAAAGTCTAACTTTCCTTTTTCTCTAATTTCTTTAATAATTCCCTTTATTGCACTAGTAATATCTAAACTCCAAACTTTTACTTTGTTTATTCTTAAAACATCAAAGAGTATACTGAAAGCACTACTCAAATAATTTCTGGACGTTTGTTCTTCTCCTGTTTCCAACTACTAACTCCTCCCCTTGCTTATTACTTGTTGTGCATCTAAGACTCTTGTTCTTCCATTTTTCATAAAGACTCCTATCACTTTATCCGCTTTAGATGCTATTAAGTCTTTAAGGGAAATAACAATGTATTGCGAATCCTTTGATCTCAATTGAAGCAACCTTGCATAGTTCTGTACATTTACTGGGTCTAAGTGGGCATCTATTTCATCAAATAAGTAAAATGGTGCTGGCTTTAGGTGTTGTAATGCAAATATAAAGCATAAAGCTGCTACCGATTTTTCTCCTCCACTACATCCATAAACAGGCCTTGGATACTTGTTTGGAAAATGAACTACTATGTTCACTCCACCTTTAAAAGGGTCTTCTTTGTTTTCTATTTCAAGCCAAGCGCTTCCCCCAACCATTAAGTTAAAATATTTATTAAATGCCTCATTTATAGAATCTAAAGCTTCAAGGAATGCCGCCCTCTTTTTACTCTCTATTTCATTTATGAAATCTATTATGCTCTTTTTTTCTTCTTCAAGCTTATTTAATCTCTCGACAACTAAAACATAGTTCTCTGATTGTGCTTTATATTGTGTATCTGCTAGCATATTTACTTCTCCCATCTTTCTATATTCCTCATTAACTAGTGTTATAGTTTCTTCAGGAACTTCTATTCTTTCTTCAAGTGCCCCTACGTTTATTGCGCTTTCACTAAGCTTGAGCTCTAGCATCTGTATTTCCAAGCTTATTTGCTGAAGTGCTCTTTCTTTTTCTTGCGCAATTGAGCTTATCTCTTTGTGCTTAGTTTCTAACTCTTCTATTTCTCCTTTTAGCAGGTTTACTTCTCTTATTATATCTTCGTTTCTTACACTTGCATTTTTATCAATTTCTTTCTCTAATTCTAGCTTTTGTTTGTTCATTGCTTCCACTTCTTCTATTATGCTTTTCATCTTGTTTGTTATTGTATTTTGAGTCTTTATTTTATCTCTCAATATGTTTTCTCCTTTTAGTATTTCTTCCCTTTTCTTATTTTTTAAATTAAAGATACTTCTAATGGTTGCTTCTAGGTTGTTTAGACTTCTTGTTATGCTTTCTTTTTCATTCTCCAAGCTTCGAATACTGTTGCTCATGTTTTCGCAAGCTTGTTGTAATGTCTTTATCTTTGCTTTCAAAATTATTACTTTTTTCTTAACCTGTTCCCTATCCTTCAAAGCTTTTAAGTACTTTCTTCTTAATTCATTTTTTTCTCTAATTAGTGCTGTAACGTTGTTTGTTGCTTTAAGAATCTCATTTTTTGTCTTCTCTAGCTCTTCTCGCAGTTTTCGCGCTGTTCTTCTTATCTTATTCTCATTTTCTAATGTTTGAGTAATTTTTCTTTTAATTTCTTCAATGTCCCTTTTTAATCTTATGATTTTGTTCTCAGTTTCTGTTAGCTCCCTTTCCTCTTTTGCTACTTCGCTGTTTAACAGCAACGTTTCTTCTTTTTCAAGGTTTTTCAGCTTCTGAGTGTTTTGTAGTAACTCTGTTTCAAGCTTCTTCGGATCTTTCCTCCTTAATCCAATTTGAGAGAAAATACCTTTTGCAATCTTTACATTTCCACTTACAATTATATCTTCTTTTCTCCCTGTAGAATACTCCACTCTCGTTTTTCCAATTATCCTTTTAAGACTTTCTTTTAATCCTGGAATCTTAAACTCTATTTTTTCCAGAATACTGTTTTCATCGTTTTGGCTTCCTATGTCTTTGATGTTCGTTTGTTTTATCAAGCAAATTCCACTTATGCCTAACTGTTCAAGTACTTTACTGATAAGGTATATGTCCTCTTTTTCATCGATTACTATAGCTTCCATAAAATCTTCAAGAATAAGATTGACTTCCCTAGAAAGCTCAGCTGGATACGAAATGAGATCTGCAACTATTCCTTTTGAGTTTATGCCTGCCTTTTTAATAATTTCTGATAACTTTCTGGCTCTCTCTTCATTCTTCTTTAAAAATATAAGTTCGCCCATTTTTAGACTAATGTTTTTTTCTACTTTTTCTCTTAATTCTTCTATATCCTTATGAACCTTCCTTAATTCTTCTATTCTCTCAACTTTCATCCTTGCCTGTTTACTCATTTCTCTTAGTTCCGCTAATTTTCTTTCTAGTCTAATTCTTAACTTAGTCTCCTTTTTTTGCTCCTTTTTTAGTTTTAACTCAAGCATTCTGATGCTTCTTTTTATTACGTTCTTTTTTTCCCTTAAGACTCTAAGTTGACTTACGCTTACTTTGAGCTCTTCTTCTTTATTTTTAATACCGCTCTTGCTGTTTTCTAATTCTTTGCTTAACTGATTTTCTCTTGTGATGGCATTTTCAAGGTAGTTGTTTAATTTTGCTATTTCTTTTTGTTTGATCAAAAGTTCATTTCTGGTCACTCTAAGCTTTTCTTTAACCCTATCATGCTTCTTTTTCTCCAGTTTTACTTTTTTCTTTAATCTCCTGATTTTTTCTCTTATAATTTGCAATTCTTTTTTCTTTTCTGTTAAGTCTGTTTCGACTTTTTCAATCTCCTGCCTTATCCTGTTCTCTTGAAGTCTTAACTCATTTACTTCATTACTGCTCTTTAAAATCTTAGAGTCTATTTCTCTCAGCTTTAAAACCATTTCATTTAGAGTATTATTCCTTTTCTCGCTTATATATCTAGATACAATGTCGTCGTATTGCTTCTTTTTTATCGAATAAACTTCTTCTATCTTCTCTAGTTCTTCGGCTATTCTTTTTACTTGTTCTTCAACTTCTTTTTTTGCGTTTAGCTTCTTTTCAATTTCTTTTCTTATCATCATCGCTTGAAGTTTTTGCACCATATTTTCTAAGCTCTTCTTTGCTGCTTTCCTGTTCATCTCTTCTTCAAGTTGTAAAAGTCTGTTTCTTACTTCTTCTAATTTGCTCATGGCTACCCTTAGGTTTACTTCAGCTTCCTTCAGCTCTTCTTCAGCTTCGGCCTTTTTCTCATCGTAGCTAGCTAGTCCAATAGACTCTTCTATTATTTTCCTTATTTCTTCTGGAGTTCTTTCAGACATTCTTGATATTTCTCCTTGCATAACTATATTGTACCCCCTTACGTACAATCCTGCCATACTTAGTAGGTTCTGCACTGCAACCTTTGTAGCTCTCTTTCTATTTACGTAATATACTGATTCCCCATTTTTATCTAAGTACCTACTGATTACAACTTCTTTTTCATCCAATGGAATTTTTTTATCGGAGTTGTCTAAGTATATTCGTCCATAAACTTTTGTATCCTTTTCCCTAATACTGTCTGAAAATAAATTCGCCATCTTGTCTACTCTTAGTAGTCTTGCGTTATTTTCTCCAAGAACAAACTTTATAGCATCTATTAAGTTACTATTATGCACAACTATTCCATATTCCCCTATCAAGTAATTGTGTTGCCGAGATAGATAAATATCGTATACGTCTCCTATGTACTTTATTGTCTTTATTTCGCAAATTTTTTCCCAATCTGTTTTTAATTCCCCAAAACTAAGCATTCTTATTCCTAAGTTTAAATCCTTTGCATTTTTCCATCCTTGCTCGCTTAAAACTTTATGTTCTGGAGTAACTCTGATCTTACTTCCGTTCTCTCCAATTATCTCAAGTATCGTTCCATTGTACTTCTTTTTCATTATTGCTAATGGCTTACTAAAAATAAGTTTGTGCTGCCTTTCTTCTAAAGAAGGCAACGCTGGTAATTCTAAGGAAATTAGGTATTCTGCTTCGTCAGTTGTTAAAAGAATGTTCTTTTTTTCTTCATAAATTTTTTCAAAAAATCTTTTTACTTCGACTTCTTCTCCAAGCAGAAAAATTTTTTGCTCTCCTGCTATACACTTCCCGGAGCCGTTAGGTCCCGTTATAACATTTAGTCCCTTATCAAAGCTAACCACAACTTTATCAGAAAACGACTTAAACCCCTTTATCTCTATTTTTTTCAGGTACATTTAAGCTTAAATTTTTGATAGATAACTTTTTACTTTATTTACCATTTCTTTTGTGTTTTCTAACTCATCACCTTTTTTCTCATTTTCTATGGATAAAACTCCATTGTAGTTTACTTTCTTTAGTTCATTGAGGAATTCTACAAAGTCTGTATCTCCTTCTCCAGGTCCCACACAAGTATACCTCTTTCCGTTTGTACTTAAAAATTCTGCTTCTTCTCCACCACTCTTAAAGTCTTTTAAATGCACATGATATATATACTTTCCAACGATCTTTACTGCGTCAACTGCATTATCTCCTGATAACAAGAAGTTTCCCATATCAAAATTTAATCCAAGCGCTTTCGAACCTACAGCTGTAACTATATATGCTAGTTGCTTTCCAGTTCCATAAAGCTCACCGTGGTTTTCGAGTGCAAGCTTGACTCCATGTTCATGCGCATAATCAGCTCCTTCTTTCAATCCCTCAATTATCATTTTTATAGCATCTTCTCTCTTTATACCTTCCTTTGGCTCTCCTCCAAATACTCTAACAACTGGTGCATCCAATTTTAAAGCAACATTTACGCCTTCCTTTATCTTAGCTATTTGTTCTCTTCTTTTTTCATAACTGCTTTGAACTAAGTCGTTATCTATGTCATAAGCAGAAATTTTCAGGCCGTTCTCATCTGATATTTTTTTAGCTAAATCAATTTCGTCGTTACTTTTCCAAAATACATTTAAAAGCTCAATGTAGCTTACGTTTAGTTGCTTAGCCAACCTAATAAAGGAAGCTACGTCCAGTTTTCCTGAGTAAGCTGACCTGTGAAAACTCCACATACTTACTCCAACTTTCATTTTCTTGTAGCAAATAACCTACTTTGGATAAATATAAAAGTCTATTGCTTTAGCTTGTTTCGTTGTACCAGTAACTTTTATTTATACGTTAGAACTAACTAGGCGCATAGGTAATGACCCTATACCATTGGGATTTAAGGAAAAGAAAAAGGACAGGTGGAAAGAAAGTACCATATAGAGGAAAAAGAGCATACGAAATGGGAAGGAATCCTATAGAAACTAAAATAGTAAAAGAAAAAGACATTGTAGAAGTTGTTCGAGTTCGTGGAGGAGGAGTAAAATTAAAGCTAAAAGCAACAGGTTTTGTTAACGTATCAACTAAGGATGGGCGGACTCAAAGAACTGAAATACAGGGCCTCGTGTCCAACCCTTCAAACATGCTTTATGCTAGACGCGGTATAATAACAAAAGGTGCAATAGTAAAGACGCCTTTAGGAAATGTTAAAATAACTTCTAAGCCCTCGATCTCTGGCACTTTAAATGGAGTTTTGATTTCTTCTCAGGGAGCATGAAAAGAATTTCAAAGGAAAGGTACTTTATTCTTTACCCACATTACTTTGATAGAAAGATACCAAGAAGCTTGGGTAGAAGAATACCCTACAACCTAGCAACTGATTTCCCAAGCAAAGACCAGATTGTTTCTGTTCTAAGAAGTCTAAATTTAAAGTTTGAAATTCAAGACAATATAGCTTATCCCAGAATGCCTACTAAGAAAAGTTTTAGAGTCATCGTATTTACACCAGGAAAGAAGCAGTCAACAATAAAGTTAATAGCTAGTAAGTTAAAAGAATTTTCTAGAGGCAATAAAACATAAATATTCCTTCTTACCAATAAGCTAGATTTTGTGGTAAAAGGTTTGAGCTTTTCTCATGTTGTTAAGGTGGGTGTAGTCAGAAAAAAGTTAAGTGGAAATAAGATACTTGTAGCTATGGAAAAAGAATTAAGTTTAAACGAAAAAGTCTATGATTCCAGCGGAAAACCAATTGGCATTGTAAAGGACATAATAGGGAAAGTGAATTCGCCTTTAGCTGTGGTTCTTTTGCTGGTTCCTCCAGACCAGGTGGCACTAGAAGCTACCGTGTTCAGAAAAAGGGACAAGAAATGAGCTCAGAACATTTTTCCTGTCCACAGTGTGGCTCAAGCGAAATCGCATTTATCGAAGCTACTGGAGAATATGTTTGTAAGCGATGTGGTTATGTGGTGTACCAGGCTAACCTTGATAGGTCTCGAGAGTGGCGTGCCTTCAACGAAGAGGAGGCAGAAGAATTAAACAGGTCTGGGCCCCCTCATTCTTTAGACAATGATTTTTCCACAAAAATAGGTATTACAAAATCAAAAGAAGGAAATAAAATGGACCCCTCTAAGTATCTAAGGCTTTCTAAGTGGCAAAATAGAATTTCTAACCCATATTCTGCCTCAGTTTTAAAAAAGGCAATAAATTTCATTTCAAACGTAAACAGTAGACTAAACTGTCCTAAACCAATAGTTGAGAAAACGATCGAACTTTACAAGTATGCGCATAAAAATAAACTAATAAAGGGGCGCCAGTTTGAAGTTGAAGTTTTGGCTTCCTTTTATTTAACTTGTAAAATGATGAACCAGCCAAGAAGTCTAGACGAAATTTCCAGTGCCTCTGGAGTTAGAAAGTCAGAGTTAGCAAGAGCTTACAGAGAATTAAGCTGGAAACTTGGTGTTAAGCCTAAAGTAACAGATGAAATGGAGCTTTTTCTACTTAGGTTAATGAACAAACTAAAGTTATCTGGAGAAACTGAGAAACTAGCTGTATCATACCTTAAGCTGGCTAAAGAAAACAAGCTTACCTCAGGTAGGTCTCCAATAAGCCTCGCAGCCGCTTGTATTTACCTAGCCTCTTTAAACTCAGGCCTTTCTATTACTCAAAAAGAGGTCGCACGAGTTTCTGGAATCACAGAAGTTACGTTAAGGAATAGGTGTAAAGAACTTGTTGAGGTGGCGAAGCGAAGAGGCTTATTTTTGCATTTTTAGCTGCACTCTAATACTTTAAATTATAAACTAAGTACAAGAGAAGAATAACATTAATAAACTGTTCGTTTAAAAGGAAAGAATGACTTTGGCTTCAAGAGCAACTTCTAGGTTTATAACAAAAAGAAGCACACTAGAAAGGAGTGCTCTCGACATAGTTATGAGGGCTGGAGACAACGGAATCTTGCAAACGGAACTCTGGAAGAAAATTGGCGTTAGTAGTAGAGAAGGGTCAAGAATATGCGTGAGGCTAGAAAAATGGGGATTAATTAGAAGAGAGAAGTTTTTGCATGAGGGAAGATGGACTTATAAAATATTTTCAACAAAACCCCCGATAAAATTAGATTCCATAATTGGTGCTCCTTGCCTAACATGCCAATACTACTCAAAATGTGCTCCTGGAAACGAGATCTCTCCTGAAAAATGTACTTGGCTTGAGGAATGGGTGTTAACTTCTGAGGTATAAGTTAACTTGGCCAAATCAAAAAGGAGATGGCTATTAGAAAGAAAAAAGGATGTTTTCTTTAGACGAGCAAAGGAGTTAGGGTACGAGAGCAGAGCTATATTTAAACTTAAATATATCGATAGCATGTTCAATATTCTTAAGGAGGGTAATACTGTTATAGAACTTGGATGCAGTCCTGGTGGGTGGAGTCTCTATATATTAGAAAAAATCGGAGAATCTGGTAAGTTGTATGCAATTGATAAAGTTCCACTATCAATTGAACATAAGTATCCACAGATTGAATTTATACAAACTGACGTCTTGCAAAGTGATTTTTTGGATATGCTTTCAAAGAAAATGGGCTTAGATTCAGTAGACGTTATTCTTTCAGATCTAGCACCAAATATGACTGGAAAATACGAATTGGACTACTACAGGCAGATCGCTCTAGTAAAAGTTTCACTAGCAACAATAGAAAAGTTTCTGAAACGTGGGGGCTCAGCCGTGGTAAAAGTTTTTGAGGGTCCGGAATCTCAAAATTTGAGGAAGTTTTTCTTATCAAAATTTAAATTTGTTCATAGCGTAAAACCTCCTGCTTCCAGGAAGCATAGTTCTGAATTCTACTTGGTTGGACTAAGATACTTTGGTGGAGCCTACTTAACTTAGCTCACTATAAACTTTAATAAATTCGGAGTATGGCATATCTGTTTTTATCCCTTTAGGATTATAAAGTGTTCTCGTAGCTACGTACCCCTTTTCTTTTATTTTATCGACAAGTTTTTGTACCTTCCTTGAACTAACATTAAGTAACTTAGAAGTTAAGTCAGTATCGTAATACCCAACAATTTCGCTCTTTTCATTCATTATCTTAAAAATCATCTCTATTGATTCCTGAGAAAGTTCAAAAGAGTTGCTATACATCTTTTTTACAAGCTCATTGTTGATATATCTTGATATCCATATTGGTCCAACAATTTTGTGTTTTTCATCTTTTTCCCAGTTGTTTCTTATTACATCTTCCATTTTGATGATTTTCCAACTATTCTCTTCCACGTTGTACAGAATAAAACCTAAGTTTGACATAGATTCTTTAGCATATTTTTTCCCCCTTAGAACTTTAGCATAAACTCTTACGTAGTGCTTTTCACTGTAAGCTAATTCTGGTCTTATTCCAATTTCTTGCTTGGTTGCAGTTAGTACGATGCCTGCTATAAGTGCTCTTACTCCAAACTCTTTGTTAAACTGTATTCTACTAGCTATTGTTCCATACTTTAATAACGCTTTTGTTGGATTGTTTCCAAATAAGGTTGCAGTATCTGTTGCCGTTATCCCAACATAGCCTTCATGCTTCACAGACAGTAGCGCGCTTTCAATGAACTCTGCAGGCGATCCGAATGGATCTAAGTCCAAATAATCAAACCTATCTTTTGGAGCCGAGTGCATCAAGGAAAATACTCTTGCGTCTGCACAAAAAGTTTTTACTCCGTCTCTTACTCCATTTATGTCCAAATTTTTTTCTGCTAATTTTACGGCCTCTCTATTTATGTCGTTTATTTCACATATAGGCTTAGCATTCGTCTCTAAAAGTACTCGAATGCATCTTACTCCCACTCCTGTCATCATTTCTCCATATCTTAATTCCTTCGTTGTTCTTTGTAATGTTGTTCTCAGAAATGCTATCATTATATCTCTGTTTGATCTCATTACGGGGTTGTAAAAAACTGGAGTTAAAGCTGGTACGTAACTTCCCTTTACCCTATAACTTTCTAGCCTGTAAACTAAAAGTTTTGCTTTTCCTTCGGTTACGATTTCGTAATCCTTTGCTTTTCCTTCATCCAATTTGTTTCCTCCGATTTCATTTCTTGATTTTTAAGCTTTCTAATTGTTGTACAGTTTCCTACTAAAACAAGAAATATTTAAAAATCCCCCTAAACTTTACGGCCATAAAGGTGCTGAGGCGCATGAAGTATGACGTTATAGTGGTAGGTGCTGGTCCTGCTGGTGCTATAACTGCTATGCATACTGCTAAGTCTGGACTATCAACCTTACTTGTTGATAAAGAGCCAAAAGATAAAGTTGGAGACAAAGTTTGTGGCAATGCTGTCTCTTTACAACACTTAAAAGAAATTGGTTTAAATCCCCCCAGTGAAGCTGTATATGGAACTATCGACTCTATAGAAATAATCTCGCCAGATTTAAAAAGTAAGTATCGTTTTTCCGCAGAAGGCGCTGGAGTTGAGATTGACCGACTGAAATTTGGTCAGTATTTACTAAAACTTGCATTAGATAGTGGTGCAAACTTCGTAGAAAGCGTAGCAATTACTTCACCAATAATAGAAAACAATGCAGTCGTTGGCGTTTCTGGTATTAACTTAAAAGATTCATCGAAAGTCGAATTTAAAGGAAGTGTAGTTGTCGATGCCTCTGGTGCAGCTGGAGTTTTAAGAAAAAAACTGCATAACTACGTCGATGATATCTTAGATGATGACGAAACTATGGTGGCTTTTAGAGAAATTAGAACTGCAAGAAACTATGATAGAACCTTTAAGATTTTTATAAACCAGCAGTTTTCTCCGGGTGGATATTTTTGGTACGTACCAATGGGTGAAAATCTTGCTAACGTCGGCATAGGGGTTAGAAAGAATTCTATAGATCCAAGGGTCGGGTACAAAGAGTTTCTAAAGTTTATTCCAAATCTAAAAGATTCAAAGGTTGTTCATGTTGGTTCTGGTATTGTACCAGTTAGAAGACCAATGGCTCCAGCCGTTTGGAATGGTATTGTTTTTGTTGGGGACAGCGGATTTACAGTTGATCCAATAACTGGAGGTGGAATAGGCTCATCGCTTGAAGCTGGAAAGATAGCGGCAGAATCAATAGTTAAAGCTCATGAAAGAGGTTCTTTCCTTCAGGATTCCTTGTGGGATTTTAGCTTAAGCTACAATAAGAAAATAGGTCATAAGTACGCTTCTCTAGACGTGATAAGAATCGCACTGCAGGCAAGAACTAACGAGGAGATAAACTTCATTATGAGTTCTGGAATCATATCTCAAGACGACCTCTTAAAAGCGACGAGCGGTGAAGAACTAAAGTTAAATTTCCTGGATGCTTTTATGAGAGCCGTCGCCGGTATGCGCCACTTTGGTTTACTATTCCTCTTACTCAGACTTGTTAAGCTTTCCAATGAAGCTAAAACTCTTTACTACAACTTTCCAACTTTTAGTGAATTTAAAGCATGGAAAGAAAAAGATCTAAGGCTTCACAATGAGGCACATCGTCAACTGGCTTAGATAAATACTATTTTTTGTAAAGTATATCCTTTTTACGGGTTTTCTTCAGTATGTTTAAGAATAGTATGCGAAAACCTAATAAATAGCTATAAGTAGAGTTGACGATGAGACAAAAATGAATCCACGAGCTTCAAAAAGGAAAAAAGCAAAGAAAGTTACAAAAGTTATCCTTGGAGAAAAAACAAGAAAAGAAATCTTTGAAAGCCCCGATGCTATAAAGAATACTCTGCAATCACAACAAGACAATATTGCATCAATTTCAAAAGCAATTGTTGAAAGAAAGCCATCGAGAATATTCCTTCTTGGTAGTGGGACTTCTTACCACGCTGGAGTTGTAGGCGCTTATGTATTAAATAAGCTCACAAACATCCTAGCAGTTCCAGTTCAAGCTTCTGAGTTTGTTGAATTTGTTGGAAACTCCATAGGTAAGAGTGACATCGTTGTGACATATTCTCAATCAGGGGAATCTACAGATACCCTTGTAGCTCTTAGGCATGCAAAGTCCAAAGGTGCTCTAATAATCGGAGTGACTAACACCCCTGGAAGTAGCTTAACAGTAGAATCGAACCATTCAATAGTAACTATGGCTGGAGTTGAAGAAAGCGTCGTAGCTACCAAGACATTTCAGGCTCAATTAGCAGTAACCTTTCTCCTTGCTGTAAGTGTTGCAAAAGAACTAGGCTTTGTTAGCGAAGCTGATCAGAAAGCAATTGTCAATGAGCTTGCCAATACTCCAAACGTTTTAGCATCAGAGCTTCCTACTTGGGAGAAGAAAACAAAGGAAGTAGCGTTAAAGTTCAAAAACATCCACGACGTATTTGTGTTGGGCTTTGGAGAAGGTTATGCTCTCGCACTAGAAGCCGGCTTAAAGCTAAAGGAAGCTTCGTTAACTCACTCGGAAACTTTCTCTGTAGCCGAATTTCGCCATGGCCCTATGTCGCTAGTTACAAAGGGCGTTGGAGTATTAATGGTAACTCCATATTCACAAGACAGGCTTGAATTTGCCGAAAAATTAGCAAAAGAATTAAAGGAAAAGAAAGCTACAATAGTTTCAATTTCTCAAGAAGGACTAAGCTTCAAGAGCAAGGTTTCAGACTTTGAGTTAAAGTTCCCGAAGATAAATCCAATTTTAGCTCCAATTTATCAAGTAGCAATAGTACAACTTTTAGCATACAACCTAGCACTCGTTAGAAAGATAAATCCCGATAGCCCAAGACATCTAACAAAAGTAGTTAAGCTAGGATAACCTGAAACTAAACGTAGCGGTTCTTAAGACGACTTTACTTTTTATTTTTTTGTTTACACTAACTCATTTGAAAGTAGTGTTCGAAAATGGCCTATTTTCCCTTAAACTAAACTTTTCTTAAATGTTTACATAATTTTTCTATATATTAGAATTTTTTATCTCCTTTTTTGGTTAAACTAAAGTTAGGAATGCTTTCTGTAGGCTGGGAAGAAGACTTTAACGAGATCCTTTTTTCGCTCAGAAAAAATAAAGAGCGCTTAAAGAACTTGAGAGAATTGACAACTTCAGGTAAAATTTCTTCTGAGACTTTCGAAGCTCTCTATAAAAAGTTTGAAACAGAGTTGCTAGAATCTGAATCAAAAAGACAAAATTTGCTCGAAAAATTATTAACTTTGCAAAAAGATTTGCAGGAAGAACTAGAGTTGCTAGAGTCTGAGCTTAAAAAACTTGAGGTCAAGCTAGCATATTCTCTGATAAACGAAGATCATTATGAGAAAGTTTCTACTGCCTTTAAGTATGCCATTGAAGAAGTTTCTAGAGAGCTATCGAGCGTTAGTACAGCAATAGAACAGCTAGCTAGGGAGGCCCCAGAAGTTCAAGAACAAGTCGTAAATAAGGCATTAAAGAGGCTTGATGAGAGTTTCTAATTGGCAATTAAAAGTGTCCCTTAGATTGTCTTTGGCGTTACTTCCTTAAATTCCACTTTGTTTTTCGAAACTATAACTTCGTACACGTCATTTATTTGCGGCCTTCCTATGTTATTGTATTCTTCCATCGTTAAGAAAAGAATCAGCCGTGCATTGTACACTTTTGGAAATAGCCCTGCTTGTTGCAATCCAGTCATTAAACCGAAAGCAACGTCAGTCGCATACTCTCTTTCGTCGAACTGCTGACCTCTAGAAACAATCGTTGGAGTAATAGATGCCATTTCTACCCTCACACCAGCCTTTCCTTCAACATCAGTTGAACTTATGGATACGACCTTAACTACTGCCATTCTTACCGCAGTCTAACTTACTTCATCGTCTCTTTTTAAGCTTATTCTTTTTAATAAAGGTAAACATTTTTAATTAGCTTAAAGTAATGCTTCTCTAACGCATGCGACCAGGTATAGTCTGTGATGACGATCTTCAAGTTCTTAGCTTACTTACAAATAGGGTAGTAGAACTCATAAAGGAAAGAAACTTAATTCCTCTAAGCGATGTACAAAAGTTAGCTATACCTCAAATTCTTTCGGGAGAGAATGTCTTAGTAATTTCTCCAACAGGAACTGGAAAAACAGAAGCGGCAATACTGCCAATTTTTGATACTTTAATAAAATCAGGTTTAAAAAATGAACCTGGATTTAAAATACTGTACATTACTCCTCTAAGAGCTCTTAATAGAGACATGCTAGAACGCTTGATATGGTGGGCTTCAAAACTTGATATAAAGGTTGCAGTGAGGCATGGCGATACTTCGAAGAGAGAAAGGTCACTCCAATCTATGTATCCCCCCGATCTCATAGTAACTACCCCAGAAACATTTCAGATTCTTTTAGTTGGTAAAAAGCTTTCAAAATATCTAAAAACTGTAAAATGGGTCGTTGTTGATGAGGTCCACGAACTTGCACAAGACAAACGTGGCTCTCAGTTAACTCTTGGTCTAGAAAGGCTTAGGTTGTTAACTGAATCTGAACCACAGATAGTTGGTCTTTCAGCTACTGTTGGAGATCCAAATGTACTCTCGAAGTTTTTATTTGGCACAAATAGAAGTTATAAGGTAGTTGATGCCTCACCTGAAAAATGGATTGAAATAGGCGTAGTCTTACCTCGACCCTCCGAAACTGAAGTAGAATTGGCAAGAGAAAACCTCGAGCACCCAGAAGTATTA
This sequence comes from Nitrososphaera sp., assembly GCA_039793485.1. Classification (GTDB taxonomy): domain Archaea; phylum Thermoproteota; class EX4484-205; order EX4484-205; family JAAOZO01; genus JAAOZO01. The sequence continues at coordinate 27,961 of JBAMLO010000053.1, forward strand.
GCAAGGCTAAACGTTATCTCAGAAGTGCTGCTTTCAAATAACTCAACTTTAATATTTACTAATACCCGCGAGACTGCTGAAGCTTTAGCCAATAAGCTTACATTGTACAAAAGCGATATAGCTACAGCCGTTCATCATGGTTCTTTAGGAGTGGCCATAAGAGCAACTGCTGAAAAATGGCTGAAGACTGGAGAAGTTAAAGGTGTAGTTGCTACTTCAAGTTTAGAGCTTGGAATAGACGTTGGGAATGTAAACTTCGTGATTCAATATGGCTCTCCCCGTCAGGCAATTCATTTAATTCAAAGAGTGGGAAGAAGTGGACATACAATTCAAGGTGTTTCTAAGGGACTAATTATAACGATAGATGAAGAAGATGCCATTGAATCTATAGTTATAAGAAAGAGAGCACTCGAAAAGAAATTGGAAGAGCTCTCAATAATCGAGAAACCTCTTGATGTTTTAGCTCACCAGATAGTTGGCTTTCTTTTGTATAAGTCGAATTGGGAACTGAACGAGCTTTTAGGAATCATAAGGAATGCCTTTCCTTACAGAACACTTTCTTTAGAGGAACTGGATTTTTTAGTTTCATTTTTAGTTAATAGGTATCCTTCTTTACTAATTTACGATAAGGAAAAGGGAATAATTAGGCGAGGAAAGTCCAATTTTTATACCTACAAGTTTTATTACGACCATATCTCAACTATTCCTGAGATTAAGCAGTTTAAGGTAGTAGATTCACGCACAAATGAAATCATAGGAACACTAGACGAAGAATTCGTAGCAGAAAAAGGACTACCAGGTACAAAGTTTATAATGGGAGGTAGGGTTTGGGTATTTAATGAAGCAAAGGAAGATTTAATTTCTGTTACATCTTCTGATGACCCAACTGGAGCCGTTCCGTTTTGGGTTGGAGAGGAAATTCCTGTAGTGTTTCAAGTTGCTAGGGAAGTCGGATTGTTTAGAAGAAGAGTACTCGAGCAGCTAAGGAGTGGCCTTTCTTTGGAAGAAGTTGCTAGTTACTTTTCCAAATTATTTTCAATAAACAAAGACGTTATAAAAGAAGCAATTCGTCCGATATATGAATCGTACAAGGAAGGCTTTCCAGTTGCAACTGATGAAGAAGTAGTTATTGAGAATTGGAAAGGTACTACTATAATTCATGCATGCAATGGAAATCAAGTAAATTCTGCACTAGCTAAAGTTGTCTCCTCATTAATTCTAGAAAGAGAAGGAGCAATTGTTAGTAGTAGTGATCCATATCGTGTAATCATAAACTATGATTTGGATCCCAAATTCGTTCTAGACCTCATGAAGAAAGTTAACGATAAAAACTTAGTTGACTCTTTAACTAGTGGAATTGAGTCAATAGGTTTGTTTAAGAGAAGGTTAATTCATGTAGGACGAAGGTTTGGAGTTATTGAGAAAGATGTTTCCTTGACCTCCCCAGAGTTAAATACCTTGATGAGTCTTCTAAAGGGAACTCCTGTTTTTGAAGAAGCAAAAAATGAGCTCTTTACTAAAGATTATGATGTAAAGAACCTAAAAATGTTCTTAGAAGAGCTCAAAAGTGGAAAATTAAAAGTAAGTTTCATAGAAAAAAGAGAAGCCCCCTCTCCCCTTGCGTACATAGGACTCCACTCTGCCGAAAGAAAATCTGAAATCTTTCCCCCAGAAAAGTTGGAAAAACTGTTTAGAAAATATTCCTTAGCTAGACTAAAGAGCAGCTTGGTAAGTTTTATATGTTTAAATTGTTTTTACTTCTTTGGGCCTATTAAGGTCTCAAGTGTTACGTTTCCATTAAATTGCCCGAAGTGCAAGTCAGAGTATGTGGGTCTTATAAAAGACGAGGATGAAGCAAATTGGATAAAGTATCACTCAGATTCTACCAAAGCTAAAAAACTTATGGAGAAAGCAAAAAGAACAGCTTTACTTCTCTATAGGTACAAAAACCTTGCAGCCTTAGTACTTGCAAGCAATGTTTCCTTAAGGGATGCAGAGGTAATCTTAACAAAATTTAATTCTGAGGAAGAAGTTTTAAGCGCAATAATCGAGATAGAGAAAAGAAGAAGTTTCGTTCTTTAAACTTTTCATCTCTCATGAGAAGATGTACTTTATTATGTTCTCTAAGTCGACTTCAGACTTAGTTCTCCATCCTAAAACAATGTAGTCTTCCTTCTCATCAAGATAACCAGTTTTTACATATTTAGAGAGCAACCTAGTTGCCTTCCACTTCGGTAGCTTTTGACTTAAAATTTGCTCTAACTCTTGTCTAGTTGTTTTTCCTTCTTTTGATATTATTGTTGCAATACATACTGTGAGCCCAGCAATTTCGTCTATACTCCATCCCGAAGTTCTTAGGTCTGTAATCGTTAAAGGATCCTTAATTGAAATAAAAAACCTACAGTTAGATAAAACTTCATGAGGTTCTGAAAGTGTTTTTAGCTCGCCAGAATCAGAAACTATTTTTATGGTAAGTCCAAGTTCGCTAATTCTTTCTTCTAACTTTTTAAGAACCTTTGTGTAATCCTGTCCTAAAGCCTTTCTTAATTCCCACCCTTTTATGCCAGGATTCCTATGAGACTTAAAGAAAAGCAGTTGTGCTGCTCTTCTTAACTTTTTAGTGCTTTCCTCTTCCATTTTACTTCACTACTATCACAAAGCTCTCAGGATTTTTGCTTTCGGTAGTTTTTTCTTTTTTAACAACCCAAACTTTCCCTTTCAAAGGCTCTCGTATGATGCCCGCGTAACCATATGTAATCATAAAGCTTAGAACTACAGCTTTAAAGATTTTATCAGAAAGGTTTTCGCTTTCAATAAGTTTTTCATACAGCTCTTTTCCACCTCTTTTCTCAAGCTCCTTGTACATTTTTTCAATTTCTTCGTTTATTCCCCTTTCATCTAAAAAACTTATCTTACCTTCGCTTTCAACAGTTTTTTCTTCTCTTTCTTCTTCAAATGAGTACTTTGTTATATTGTTCCAATAGGTCATTGCTTCCTTTAATAAGAAAGGGTTTATTATGTCCCTTCCAACAACTGGTCTCCAAGATTGAATAAATGCTCTGCTAAGTTTTTCTACATCACTTCCAAGTATAGCTAACTTCATTAAGAAGGGATCAATGTACAAAATTCCAGATCTGTTTTTTAATGCCTTAGTTTTTTCAAAAATTATTACTGCCAATCTTTGAATAGCTTCAGAGCAGTTGTTAATTTCTTCTAAATTGTTACTGTTGCTCAATAGTTCTGCAAGTCTTCTTATTTTTTCATCAAGATTAATTTCAAGAATGTTTTCCTTCTTGCTTATTATATTGTCAAGTTCTTCTATTAACTTCTGTATTTCTTTTTCATTAGTTGTTTCTCTGTTGTTAAGCAATTGTAACGACTGCCTCCCTGCCAACTTTTTGAACTATTATTCCAGTTGCATCTTTTATTCCTTTTGGTACTTGGCCTGGTGTAACAACTAAGAACAAAGTATTAGGATGTTTTTTTGCCTCCTCTTCTATTAGTCCAAAGAATGTCTCCCTTGTTTTTGGATCCATGTGAACATCAAACTCGTCAAGTGCTCTAATTGGCGACTTTATTAAACTTTGAAGGGAAAGAATGAAAGCTACAACAGAAGCACTTCTTTCTCCCCCACTTTGAGTGTAGTAGTTGAGTTCAGTGAGGGGTGCCCCTCCGAAACTAACAAGTATTTGAATACCTGCCTGGTCTAAATCTTCAATGTTTATCAGCCTTACTTCTCCAACAGCATTAATTCTTGCCATTCTTTCCTTAAAGTTTCTGTCTATTTCTTCAACAATTTCCTCCATTTTTTTCTTCCACCTGTTTGTAAGCTCTTTAATCTCTTCTTCAACCTTTTCTTTTTCTATCTTTATTTTTGTTGCCTTCTCTTTTATGTCTTCGTATGTCTTTTTATAACTATTGTATATTTCTTCAGCATTTTCCACAACCGTACCCAAGCTGTTTAGTTCAATTCTAACTTTTTCTATCTCCTCTTTAATCTCTTCCTCGTTTCTAATTTCTTGAGGTTTAGGCCCTTTCTTCCTAGCTTCTTCTTCAATTTTATCTAATTCTTCTTTTAGCTTCGTAATTTTTTCTTCTAACTTACTTTTTTCTTTGCTCATAACTTTTCGCACTTTTCTGACTATTGCTCTTCTTACCCTCAACTTTATGTAGTCTTTCAAATCATGTCTTAACTGGGTAGCGTAGATATTTCTTTTCGTGTTATCGTTTTCCCTCACCAATTCTTCAATAGTATCATTTATTTTTTGGGACTTCTCCTTCAGTTGCGTTGAGTATTTACTTAAGAGCACTTCAATCTCTTTCAACTTCTTCTCAATGCTTTCTCGTTTCTTTTCGCTTTCTTCTATAACATGATTTGTTTCCTCCCTCTTACACCATAGGAGTTCAATCTCTAGCTCTTCTAGCCTAAGTTTAAGAGAATCTCTTCTTGTTAGTTTGTCTACTTCTTCTTTCCACTTGTTTAATGTTCTTTCAGCTTCTGAAAGCAACGTCGTTACAACTTTTTCTTCTCCTGCAGTACTCTGTAACTTGCTCTTTGCATCGTTTATTTTTTCTCTAAAACTTATTAAACCAAGAGCTCTCTCAATTGATTGAAGCTTTTCTTGCGGGCTCATTCTCGCTATTTGTTCAATCATATACTGCTGCATTATGATTAGTATATTGTCGGGGTCGATTCCAAACGAGTTAAGAATTTCTTGAACCTCCATCTTAGTTACCGGTTTAAAATTAATTTGGTGCCAATATTCTCCGTCTTTTCTTATGTACCTAGTTATAATTAATTCATCGCTTCTTATTCTTTGACTTGGCCTTTTTCCATTAATCGGTCTGTTATCAAACACTAAAGTTACTCGTGCTATTTCTTCTCCCCATCTTATTAGGTCGCTAAGCTTTCTGCTTCTTTCAGTGTGTGCTTGTCCAAGGGCAACAGATAGGGCAAGAAGCAATGAAGATTTTCCTGCTCCATTTGGTCCCAAGATTAGGTTTAATCCCGGATTTAACTGAATCCTAGCATACTTATAAGCCATAAAATTTTCAAGTATCATCTCCTTTAAAAGAAGCGCAGGTTCTTGAGTATTTTCTAAGTTTTTTTGATTCTTCTGCATAACTACCAATTGCATGTGTTTTCCTAAAGGAGATAAAAATATATTTTTATGAGGCTTAAAACAAGGTAATGGAAAAGGTGATAAGAACTGGTTCTCGCGGGGAAAGTCTTTAAAGTCGTTGAAAAGATTCCATTTGATGTTTTGGTTGAAAAACTAAGCAACTATAGGCAAGAGGATCATATAGAAGAATTTAACCTTTCTTTATTAACAGAAGTAAAAGATTTAAATGTTAAAGGAGATAAGGTCTTTGGCGAACTTTACAAAGACGTTATGGTAAGGCTGTTTCAAAGGGGAACTCTTCAAGTTTCCTACAAAACGATAAAAGTTCCTTTCATGTTTAAAATTAAAAATAATTCTCTTTTCTTAGTCGTTGCAGAAAAGAAACAAGTTGCAAATTCAGTTGCTAATCTTTTTTCAAATATACTTTTTCTAACAATTGGAGGAATAGTTAACGCTGAGATTCCTCCGGAAGCTCTTGCGAGATACCAAAGACAAAATTCAAGCTCAACAAAAGTAATCTTCTTTGATAACCTAAACCTTCCAAATCTTGAAAAAATTTCCTTGTATGGTCCTTCGTTGGCTGATACTAACTTATACGCTGACTATATGCAAAGGGGAAAAATATGGTACACTGTGCTAACTTCAGCAAAAAATAATTACGTTGTTGGGATTACAAGAGACTCTGTTGTAACTATCTTCAATAAGGTTAGTGTTGAAGATTTGTTCGCGTTTGTGGAAGAAGAAGTCTTGCAATTGATATCTTAGTAGTTCAAAACAGTCTTCCCTGTTTCTCCCTTAATGCTCTTAGCTCTTCTTCACCTATTACTCCAAGTTCATAAGCTTTCGCAATAAGTTCTTCAAGGGAAAATAGGCTAAAAAACTTTACATTCATTTGAGTTAACTTGTTGCTTCCCCCTATTCCTTTGTCTAATATTACAGCATAAACGTAAGGTTGTCCTCCTTCAAGCATAACTCTTTTTACTATCTTATTTGCTTTGTTACCAGTTGCTATAACGTCATCAACTATCATAACTTTTGCTCCAGGTTCGAAGGAACCAAAGATCTCATTTTCCGAAGCTATTACAAGCGGTCTTTTAAGGAGCTGAGAAACGATCGTAGCAAGAGGAGTTCCAGTATAGCCTGCACCACACACGGCATTTACTTCTTTACGTTCCTCGAAGTCTTCTAAAATTAATTCTCCAATGGCTCTCAATAGTTCTGGGGTCTTCCATAATCTAGTTAGGTCTAAGTAGTATGGTGTAACATTTCCTTCGGAATCTTCAAACATTCCAAACCGTAACACGTCTGACCTTGCTATCTCTTTTAGGACTATGCCTCTTTTATTCATATACTCCAACCTCTCCAATTTTCTTTATGTCTATTCTAACGTCCGGTCTCTTTTTCTTCATCTCGTTTTCAAATCTTTTGAACTCTGTTCCGTGGAAAGGTATAACTAGCTTTGGCATAACTCTTAGAGCTATTTCAACTCCAACTTTATAGTTTATTCCAGGATCTAGGCCTATGGGCACAAATGCAATGTCTGGCTTCTCATTAATGCCTATTTTTCTCATATCTTCGTTTGGCATAGAGTCGCTTGCATGATACACTTTTATTCCATTCTCAAAAACAATTAAGTAAGTAAGTGGAGATGTTGCGGAAGGATGGTTGCTCTCAAAAGCTCTAACCGTAATCATCTCATGGTTGAACTCATCCCCAGGCTTTAAAACCTTTAAATTTCCCTTTGGAACAATATGTTTAACAAGCATAGCTGAAGCTGTATTACATACTACAAGTGGCCCTTCTTCAGCATTTTCAATTTCCCTTTCTTTTTCAATTTCTCTTTTTTCAGTGTCAGCTGTCTGTTCAGTTTGGTTTATTATCTCCATTATTTTACTTTCTTCAGAAAATGTCTCTTTTGGTTTTTTGTAACTCTTAATAATTCTAGAAACCGCGTTTTCATCTAAGTGACGCTTATGTTCGTGTGTTATAAGAATTAAATCTATGTTTACTAACTTACTTTCGTCAATTTCTTCCAGAGTTGGGTCAACTACTACTGTATACATTGGAGACCTCAAAATCACGCCCGAATACTTGTTTATTAGGGCGTACAGTAGCTGGTTTCTTTTCAATGGAATTTCTTGCATTCTCTTTTCTTTCAACCTCACTGTTGACTGTAGTTAAGCTTAAAAACTTAAAGGTTTTGTCTTCCAGAGACAATGCCCGAAGTCCCAATCCCCTACTCCGATACTAAAGTTTACCTTTCTTTTTCTTTGGAAGAAGTTGAGTTCATAAAGGAGACAAAATTAAGAGAAATTTTAAACGAAGCTAGTAATCATTTTTCTCAGTTTACTTCTGAAAATACCCTTTTGTTTGACGAACTGTTCCTGCTTTTAATGAACAAAACTCAAGGTTCCTCCTTTAACTCAAATTTTTTTGTTTTAAGTCCATATGAGAAAAAAAGAGCTCATTCTATTTCAGAGCTAACTCAAATACAAGGCTTGCGTCTAGACGCTTTAGATGAAAGAATAAAAGAACCCAAGGTAATCATTTTTTCTACTATTTTTTGGTTTAATGACATGCTGAGATTGTTTGGAAAATTTGCTTGGAACTTCGACAAATCTGGCTTTTTCTCTGTATTGGATGCTGTAATAAAAGATAACTTCAGTAGTAGTTCGCTAGCTAACTTCATTAGCTTCATGAATGACTTTTTCGAAGAAGTACTACAGCCAAGTACGATTGTTCTTCTAGGTGGTGGTGAGAGCTTAATTAAAGAGTTTACGTCTCCAAGAGATTTTAAGAATTGGCTGCAGACAACTAACAAGGACTCTTTTAAGACCGAAGGTACGAATTCTTTGATATTCTCTTTAGGTGGTTACCCTTTTGACCTTCTGCCGAGTTACTATTTAATAGGTGTAAATGAACTATTGTCACGATTTAAAGATAAGATCGTTGGAATTCTTGCATTTTGGAACGGAATTCATGAGGAAATAACGCTTCTCTCAAATACGGAAAGCAACTTCGCCACCGATGAGTGGAATTGGCTAAAGCTTAACTTGTACTTTCTTAACAAAAGCAAAAAAGGCAATCTAAGCTCAAGATTTTTTACTTCAGTTCCTCAGGCAATTATGAATAAGTTATTGCCGTGCAGAACTTTCTTTTCTTCAAAACTTTTTCTTGATTCAATGAGAAGAGGTGCTGGATTCAAAATGAGAGCAAACGTTTACAAAGATGCATTACTCACTTAAAATTTATGATGAAGTTTTCAAATTATTCTAAAATGTTAGTGGAATTATCGTAGCTGACAGCAAAAACATCGCTAATCCTATAATTGCTTTTATCTTTGTTGCCGTAGAAACTTCGCTCACGTCATCCAGCGGCCCAGGATGGCCTTCAAACTTCCATGTAAGTGCCACAAATAATGCCATCAACCAAAATCCCATTAGAGCATAAACTACTAATGAAATTATTGTTAAAATTTTATGTCCCTTTTCCCCGAATACTGCTCTTGCCATGTGCCCCCCATCCAGTTGAGCTGCTGGAAACATGTTTATGAAGGTAACTAAAAAAGCCAGCCATACCGGGAACCCAAGCAAGCCCATAATAAGAGTGTAGCCACTTCCAACTGGCTTGAGAAGACGAGCAACTACGTCAACTATGGGTTGCATTTCAATGAAACCTGAAGTCTGAAGCAAAGATCGAAAATCTTCAATTCTAATCGGGACTGCTTCCTTAACCGCAAAAACAGTAATGGCAGTCGCGGATATGAAACCGAAGAAGGGTCCAGAAAATCCAATATCAAATAGCTCGTCTCTGTTTCTAGGTATGCCCTCTTGAAATATTACAGCACCGAAAGTTGGTATTAGGCCAGGTATGCCGGGAATGAAAAATGGCCCTCTAGTGGGTATGCCGTATAAAGTTGCCATTACCTTGTGTCCAATTTCATGTAAGCCAAATATTAGTAAAAAAGCAAGAGTATATTCTGAAAAGTCAATTAAGAATGAGCTCTGTCTTCCAATTAGTTTGTTAAGAACTACTATTCCGTTATATCTCTGTAAGAAATCTAAGCTAACAGTTAAAATAGTTGCAAGTAAAAGTATCATCATCATCTTTGAATCGCTTCTTCTTTTAGGAGTTGTCGATTCTACTATGGAAATTGCAACTTTCCCATCCTTTCTTTTTCTCATAAAAGGCAGCCTGTTTTCTGTTTTTAGTTCATTGCAAAGCTTTATGAAGTTCTCTTTGTTTTCTTTTTTATCTTTAACTATAAAGCTTATGTAATAAGGATTTAACTCAACATTTTCTATTTCAAAGTTGTATTTTCTCATTATAGTTTCAAGCTGGCTAACTACATTGCTTTCCATCCTTTTACTGTAACCTCGTAATTACTTTCCTGTTCTCAATGGTATTAAAGTTTTATCGCAAGCTTCACCCTACTTTTGAAAAAGTTTATTTTCTTGATAATCGGGAAGTGTGCTGACGAAAAGATGGAGGTCTTATACGTTATCAGAAGAGCAAAGCTTGAAGATATGGAAAAGGTAATGGAAATTAACAAAAAAGAACTTCCTGAGAACTACTCCTCAGATTTCTTTTATGAAATGCTAAGCAACTATGGCGATTTCTTCTTCGTTGCTGAGCTAAAAGGGGACATAGTGGGTTATGTCATGAGCAGAGTGGAAACAAGTTTCTCCTTTTCTTCCTCTCCGCCATTCTTCCTAAGAGGTCATGTAGTAAGTCTAGCTGTAAGCTCCAGCTTTAGAAGAATGAAAATAGGATCTTCTCTAATGCAAACCACTCATGAGGAAATGAAAAAACACGGCATAAGAGAAGTTTATCTTGAAGTAAGAGTCGATAATGCTCCCGCGATCTCTCTTTACAAAAAATTAGGTTATTCAATAGTTAAGAGAATACCCTACTACTATGCGGATGGCACTGACGCATACATGATGTCCATGAAACTTTTTTAGTCTTTTTTGTTGTGAAAGCATTAAAAAGTTTTTTAGGAACTTTACTCAAGCTAGGGTAGCGTTTGTTTTGTTTAACTTATTCACTAAATTATCGCAAACTAAGAGAGCATAAAAAGAGGAACCAGAAACAAAAATACGTTAACCTTGTTGGTTAAGTTATCTCGTTGCAAACAAGCAAGAAAAAGTAGTTAAAAATAAAATTCTTGTTTGCGGCAAGAACGTCTTCTTAGCTTTTAGTTACTGTGATCTCTATTGTTGATACGTTCCTTGGCTTAAGCCCTTCTTGCTTTGGTGGAAGCAGTTCAGTTCCTATCTTAATGTCCTTTATTTTTAAGGCTTCTTGTAGGAATCTCCCTTTTAATATTTCAACTACATCTACAGCCTTTGAAATAGCTCTTCCTCTCGCTCTAATCATTACTTCGCTGCTGTTGTTTATTTGCATTAGTGCTGCAACTGCGTATACGAGGGCCGACTTCTTTCCTACGAATATTACGTTAGAAGGTGCTCTTGTTGCTTCTGGTTTTGTAGTCTCAGACATGTTCCTTGTTACACCTCTTCAGCGCCTTTCTTCTTGTAGCACAAGGTTTTAAACTTTTCCCGCATAGCTTTAGCTTATAAGCTCCTTAATCGGTAAGTCTATATAGCTACCATCAGGAAAAGTTCTCCTGATTGAAATTGGTAACACTCCAAGATTTAACTCCTGCTCTGCTATCTTCAGAGCATCCCACTCTGTTTCTTCCACAGACACCAGAGGTGGCGCTCCTAAGTTTAGTTGTAACGCTCGTATTCCGATGATTCTTGCCCTTTCAAACCTAGTGAGCCTCTTAGGGAATTTTGAAAAATCTTCTTCAGATGTCAATATTGCTCCTACTACTTTAAGCTTGTTCTCTCCTATGCTCAATATTCTTGTCCTTCTTTCTTTCCTTCAGAAGGCTTAAACTTTGCTGCTGCAGTTATTCTGTCTATTCTAAGCAAAGATACAGCAGTTTCTGTTGCTGCAGATAGGACGCGTTTCTTTATTTTAAGCGGGTCCCATATCCCAAGTTCTTTTGCGCTTACCGCTAGTTCTTCGCTTAAGGCTCCGACTCCATACTCTGTTTTTCCACTTGTATGCTCTGACCTCAGAGTACTTAGTACTTCTTCTGGGTCTTTCCCAGAGTTTCGAGCGATGTTGGCGGGGATTCTTTCTAGTGCCTCTGCAAAAGCCTCTATAGCATACTGAACTCTTCCTTCTTCTCTAGTTGAGCGCTCTCTTAGTTCTCTTGCAAGCTCTACTTCTATTGCGCCCGCTCCACTTACTACTCTAGGATCTTCAAAAACAGCTTCCAGTGCTTTTATAGCTTTTTTAATTGATCTCTCAGCTTCACTAACTATTTTGTCATTGTCGCCTCTAACTATGATGTTTACACTTTTGCTCTTTTTTCCGCTTACAACAAAAACCCATTTTTCATCGCCAAGCTTTCTTTCCTCAAAGAGCTCCGCAGTTCCTAAAAGTTCTGGGCTTAGCTCCTCTAAGTTTGTGACAATTTTTCCTCCAGTTGCAATTTCTAATTTTTCCATGTCTGATTTCTTTATTCTCCTCACTGCTGCAATTCCTTCTTTTGAAAGCAAGTATTGCACAAAATCGTCAATTCCTTTTTGACAGAGGACTACGTTAGCTCCCGTCGCTTTAATTTTATCAACCATTTCTCGCATCGTATCTTGTTCCTTTCTTATGAAACTTCTCAGCATCGTTGGGTCTTTAAATTTCAATTTTTCATCGTATTCTGTCTTTCTAACCTCTAAACTTGTGTCTAGCAATGCAATTTTTGGATTCTTTATTAGTTTAGGCATAGCTGCGTGCACTATTTCCTTATCTAAAGCAACCCCTTCTACAAAGAGAGTATCTCTAAGAGTACCGCCTGACTTTTTGTCAATTTTTATTCTGTCTGTGTCAAGTTTTCCTTCCTCTAGTACTCTTGTTACTGCTTCGACGGCAAGCTCCGCTAAATATTCTGCATCTTCCACGCTTGTAAAGCTAGTTATCGCTGTTTTTGCTACATTCAGTAAACTCTTTCTTTCATTGTAGTTTATCTTAAAGGCATTCCTTTCTAAGGCTTCTTGGGCATACTTAAGTGCCTTTTCGTATCCTTCGCAAATAATAGATGGATGAATACCCTTCTGAATAAGCTCATTAGCCTTGTTCACAAGTTCTGTGGCCAATATTATAGTTGAAGTTACTCCGTCTCCAACGTCTTTGTTAACGGTCTTCGCTGTCTCAACTAGCACCTTTGCTGCAGGATGTTCTACTTCGACTTCTTCTAGTGCAGTTGCTCCGCTACTTGTTATTGTTACATCTCCAAATGTGTCCATGATCAGCTTGAACTTACCGTTTGGTCCAAGCATCGAAGAGACAGCTTCGTTTATGACTTCCGAAGCTCCTAAGATAAAACTTCTAACTTCGTCCTCTTCCCTCTCAGAAGAACCCTCCTTTAGTATTATAACCGGAATATAACTTTGCTCGCTCATTTTCCATTTCTTGAGAGTTTTTACTAGTTTTATTAACTTTTCGCTTTTAACTGGTTACGATTCCTATAATTTTTCTTGTAAATGGTCTAAAAACGCCTAAAAAGGACATCTTTGCGCAAATTTACTAAAATTTTAAAAATTTTTATTGTTAAAATTGGCTAATGTACTTTGGTTTGGAAGAGTGCACCTAGGGTGAACTTCCAGAAAGATAATTTATTTGAACAAGCCTATCCATTACTTCCACAAATTCTCTTTCTATCCTGTATTTTTCTCTTTCAAACTCTTCTTTACTAATTTCTCCTCTTTTTAACTTATTTTCTAAAGTTTCGTACTCCTTTTCTAGTTCTTCCTTTCTTCTCTCTAACCTCTTTTTTTCTCCTTCCACACTTTCTGGAGTGAACATCACTTCTTCCCCCTGAGTCCTTTAGGTTGCTTTAATTAAAGACTCACGTTTATTTAACTTTTTAGAAGAATGGGGAGACTACCAACCTAAAGACTTTAAGAAACCAATTCACACGTCAAGCAACACTATAAGCTGACGACAATAAGTATGAGTACTTTGTTTGCAATTCTTAAGCAGAAAATTCTACTTCTTAAGAGTCTAAATGCTTTTTATTCAGCTGAAATATGATTTTTTAGATTCTGGATAAACAGCTCAGCTAGTTACCGCTTCTAGTGCTACTTTAATTGCTTCGAGTTCTCCTAAGGTCTTAAACTCATTAGTTATCCTATTTGCAAATACTGCTAGTACACTACCTGTTTTTAGCTTGTATAAGCTTCCAAGCACAAACAGTAAACTTGTTTCCATTTCAAAACTAAGGACGTTTGCCTTTGATAAATCTGAAATTAAATTTTCCATCCAACTTTGTTTGTACCCATTATAGCCTTCTCTCCCTTGCCCAGTATAAAATGAATCAGTTGATGCTACTATTCCTATGTGATATCTTGTTCCTAACTTCTTCGCAGAGTTAATCAGTTTCATTGTTGTTTCAAAGTCTGAAATAGCGGGATATTCTGAAATTATGTATTGTTTTGAAGTTCCTTCTAGTCTAACAGCACCTGTAGCAATTATTATGTCTCCCACGTTAATATACGGTTGGATTGCTCCAGTTGAGCCAACTCTTACTATTGTCTTCACACCAACTCTTGCAAGTTCTTCAACTACGATTGCGGTTGAAGGTGCCCCCATACCACTGCATACTGCTCCAACTTCTTTGTTTTTATAAAAACCCTTTCCAACTACTAAACCTCTGTGCTTCGTTATGATTTTTCCGTTGTCCAATAAGCTAACTATTTTCTCTACCCTCTCTGGATCGCCTGGAAGTAAAACAGCTTCCGGTAAATCTCCTTTCCTAACTCTAACGTGGTACTGATACCCTCCTTCTAACTCTGGCCTATCTGCTGATGAAATCTTTTCATCAACCATACATTAAAGCTTTCATGCTTCTTTTTTAATTTTTACCCATAGTTCTGATCAACAATAACTTTAAAATCCGTCCTTTAGAAGCACTTGGTATGGCCTTAATTAGAGCGCTAGCTATACATTTAGGCAATTTTTCGAACTATAGGTCTCTTAAAATAGAAGCTCTTAAGGAGAAAATTTCTGCTGTTAAGCATAAATTTAGAACAAATGTTTGGACCACTCGCATAGTTTTTCCTAAAGTAGTTCGCGATGAACTAGACCTAGAAAAAGTTATTGAAAGGTCAGAAGGACTTACTAAAGAGTTGGGTGCAGACTTTGCTGCTGTTCCGTTAGATTATAGTAGCCTTATGAAAATTCGTACCAAATTTGTAGAACTGTTTTCTGTTAGTAGTAGCCTCTTTTTTTCGCTTAACATTGGAGACATCACAGGAAACTTACCAATAAAGGAAACAAAAGATTCAGTGCAGTTATTAAAAGAAATATTTGAAAGTGGCGGGGAAGAAGCGTGTACAAGGTTCGCGATTTCTTTTGGAGGTCAACCTGAAACCGCATATTTTCCAGACACGGTTGCTAAAAACTTTGGTTTTTCGTTGAGTCTAAGATATGTTAATGATGTGTTGAATAAACTAAGTAACAAAAAGGACTTACCAGAGATAGTTGAGTCCATAGCAAGACCAATTCAAAACGAAGCTCTAGAAGCTCAAAATTATGCGAACATGAAGTTTTTAGGAATTGACCTATCTTTGTCTCCATGGATGAAAGAAAGCGTTCTAAGGTTAATAAAGGAGGTCGAAGGAACAAGTAAGCTCTCTCCAGGATTCTACACTTCTATTTGGAAACTCAACAAAGCAATAGCGGATGCAAAAGGGATAAAAAAGACAGGTTTTAATGAAGTGATGTTGCCTGTTGCTGAAGATTCTCTACTCAAAGAATACTTTGCAAACGAAAAAATGACGATTGCTGAACTGGTTGGTGCAATATCGGTTTGTGTGGCTGGGTTGGACATGGTAGCTGTTTCAGCTAACTTGAAGAGTGAAACAATAGAAAAACTAATTTTAGACTCAATTTCTATTTCGAAGGCAAGAAAGAAGAAAATTGGGATAAGGTTAATTCTAGCCAACAGCAAAGCTGGAGGAGAAATAAAGTTAGCTAGATTCGGCAAAGTTCCAGTAATAAAAGTCTAAAGCTCTCCTTGCGTAAGGAGAATCTTGATTCTAAGGGTTGTTGTTCTACTTCCTCATTAAGTTTTTGTTTTTTCATTCTTAAACAGGAAGTAAAGCGATAATGGGCTTCAGAGGATGGTGAAGCCATGAACCTGTAAACCAGCAAATTATGTTTCTGAGCTACTTTTAATAGACATATGTAGCCCTTGGAATTCATAAGCCTAAAGCTCCTCTTAGTTCATTGAAGCTCTCATCAGCTTTTTCTCTTGTCGCAACGAACTCATTCCAAGCCTTCATAAGCTCTTCAAAGAGCTTCAAATTTTAGAAAGTTTCTTCTGAAAGTTTACTGCTGCATTAAGTTATCTGTTAATCCTCAACTCACACCTTGAACGTCGTACAATGCTTCCTTCGGGGCATTTATCTTCGAACCCTAGGGCACCTTCCAGTAGGAATAGTATAGCTGAGTAACTTAACTTTATTTCCTTTTTTAAACTGCCAACTACTGCGTAAAGTCTACATAAACACTGGAAGCTCCTCTGAGAAGAAGGTTAGTTCACGCTATTGTTTTCAACTCTAAGCTCCAACCTCTTGCCCTTTCTACAGCTTTCTTCCAGTTTTCGTAGAGACTTTTTGCTTTTAACATTTCTTCTCCTGATGGCAAAAATCTTTTTTCTTCTTTCCAAATCTCTTTAAGTTCTTCAAAGTCCTTCCACAAACCAACAGAAAGACCTGCTAACATAGAAGCGCCTAAAGCAGTTGTTTCCTTTATTTTAGGTCGTAGTATTGGTACTCCTAAAAGATTTGACTGAAACTGCATCAGTAAATCACTTGCACTTGCACCTCCATCTACCTTAAGCTCCTTTATTTTAATTCCAGTTTCTGATTCCATAACTTCAATTACATCTCTTGTTTGATACGCAATGGATTCTAAAGTTGCCCTTGCAATATGTGCACTAGTTGTTCCTCTAGTGATCCCAATTATTGTTCCTCTGGCATACATATCCCAATATGGAGCGCCCAAACCAACGAATGCAGGGACAAAATAAACACCACCGTTGTCTTTAACTTTGCTTGCAAGTTCGTTCACATCTTTTGATTCTTTTATTATGCCTAACCCATCTCTTAGCCATTGGATTGCTGCACCAGTTATGAATATGCTTCCTTCTAGAGCATAGTTAACTTTCGACTTTGCAGCAAAGGCAATTGTTGAAACTAAACCTCTTTTCGAGAAAACAATTTTATCTCCAGTATTCAGCAATATAAAGTTCCCAGTTCCATAGGTACATTTAATCTCACCTTCTTCAAAGCCAGTTTGTCCGAATAGAGCCGCTTGTTGGTCTCCAACTAGGCTACCTATGAAAATTTCTTTTCCTAAAAACTCTTTACTCGTAAAACCATAATGATCTGATGACTTCTTTACTTCGGGGGCCATTTCGATGGGAATCTTCATTATTTCAAATAAATCTTCATCCCACTTAAGTCTAGCAATGTTAAACAACATTGTTCTAGAAGCGTTTGTAACATCAGTTGAGTGAACTTTCCCACCTGTTAACTTCCAGAGTAGCCAAGAGTCAATAGTTCCAAACAAAAGCTTATTTGAATTAACAAGCTCTTTAGCCTTTTGAACGTTGTCTAAAATCCACTTAATTTTTGGACCTGAGAAATATGCGTCTGGAACTAACCCTGTTTTTGAAGTTATTGTTTGACTATACCCTGCTTTCTTCAATTCTTCTATGTAGCTTGATGTTCTTCTGCATTGCCAAACTATTGCGTTATAAACTGGCGTACCTGAGTCCTTATTCCAAACCACCACTGTTTCTCGTTGGTTTGTTATACCAATAGCGGCTATGTTTTTTATTTCCAGTTTAGAAAGCCTTATTGCTTCTCTAGCAGTTTCTAAAACAGAGTTAAATATTTCGAGTGGATCATGCTCTACGTACCCTGCTTTCGGATATATTTGCCTTATCTCTTTTTGTGCTACACTCACTATTTCTCCCTGAGTCGAAAAAACAATAGACCTGGTGCTTGTAGTGCCTTGGTCTATTGCTAAAATATAGTTGCTTGCCATATCAGCAAAAGTCCTTTCAAGAAATATAAGTTTATCGTCCGGCTTGTTCTTAGCTTACAAAGAAGTTTAACAAGAAGGCCTACAGCTTTTACTTTGAGATACGTTGTTAAAGTTTGCAAAAATTTATAATGGCGTAATAACTAATAAAGTTCATGAAAGATTCACAGAAAGTGGTGGTAATAGGCGGAGGAGCAGCAGGGATGGCCTCTGCTGCTAGTGCTAGAAGAGTTAACAAGGATGCAAAAATAACAGTTATAGAGGCATCAAAGTACGTTTCTTATGGTTCGTGCGGCATACCTTATTATCTAGGGAATCTTGTAGATGATGTTTCAAAACTAGTAACTTATACTCCTGAGCAATTTAAGAAAGAAAGAAATGTAGAAGTCCTAATAAATTCTTATGTTACAAAGATTGATGTTAGTTCAAAAACTGTAAAATACATCTCAGAAAAGGGTGAAGAAAAAGAAATTGAGTTTGATAGCTTAGTACTTGCTACAGGTGCTAAGCCATTTATACCAAAAATGGAAGGTTTAAACCTAAAAGGAATCTATACAGTTAGATTCCTAGAAGGTGCGGCAAAATTAAAAGAAGACCTTGCGTCTTCAAAAAAAGTTACAATAATAGGAGCAGGGTATATTGGATTAGAGCTGGCTGAAAACTTTAAAAAATTGAACAAAGAAGTTACAATACTGGAACTTCTGCCTCGTCCAATGCCAAACGTTGACGTGGAAATAGCTAGTATAATAGAGCAAGAGCTTAAGAAAAATGGTATAAAGCTTGAACTCAATAAAAAGGTAGTAGGCTTTGAAGGAAAGGATAGGGTAGAAAGAGTAATAACTGAAGACTCTAAATATGAAACCGATGTTGTTGTTGTTGCAGTTGGAGTAAGGCCTAATGTTACGTTAGCTAAACAAATAGGCGTTGAGCTGGGGAAAAGTGGCGCCATAAAAACGAATTCTCGAATGGAAACAAACATTAAAGGAATATTTGCAGCTGGAGATAACTCTGAAGCTTACCATATTGTTCTTAATGCTCCAGTTTACATACCTTTAGCTCAAACAGCAAATAAGATGGGTTACGTTGCAGGTGCAAACGCTGCTGGAGGAAACGAAGAATTTCCGGGTATAGTTGGAAGCTCTATAACTAAGGTGTTCAACCTAGAAATAGGTAGAACTGGTATTGGCGAAGAAGAGGCCAAAAAGTTTGGCATCGAAACAAGAAGTGTTTTCATTAAGTCAAAGTCAAGGGCTGGTTATTATCCAGAAGGGAAAGAAATATGGATTAAACTGATCTTAGAAAAGTCCAGCAACGTAATTATTGGTGGACAAATTGTTGGCTACGAGGGTGTTTGGGGAAGAATTGCAGCTTTAACTTTTGCAATTACAAATAAGTTTACTCCCAAGCAGGTTCTCTTTACAGATTTGCCTTATGCACCTCCATTCAACCCAGTATGGGATCCACTAATAGTTGCTGCAAGAGTTGCTTTACGGTAAGATCTTAGCGTTCTACGATAAAGTTAAAAAATGACTTTACTTTGCTTGTGAACAATGAATTCAAACAAAGACGCGTTTGAAGTTACTCCCTGGAGCGTTTCAGGAGTAGTTGACTACGAAAAGCTAATTAAAGACTTTGGGACGCAACCTCTAACTGATGATTTAATTAAAAAAATAGAGCTTCTTGCTGGAGAAGCGCACTTCATGATAAGAAGAAAGGTCTTTTTCTCTCACAGAGACCTAGACTTGGCGCTCTCAGATTATGAGAAAGGCGACGGTTTCTTTTTGTACACCGGGAGGGGTCCAAGTGGGCCTATGCACTTAGGACACATTATTCCATTTTACTTTACAAAATGGTTGCAGGATAAGTT
Source organism: Nitrososphaera sp. (assembly GCA_039793485.1). Taxonomy (GTDB): domain Archaea; phylum Thermoproteota; class EX4484-205; order EX4484-205; family JAAOZO01; genus JAAOZO01. Next base: position 47,074 of record JBAMLO010000053.1, read on the forward strand.
TAATGTAAATTTATATATACAAGTCACTGATGACGAAAAATTTTTAGAAGAAAAAAGAAATCTGACGTGGGAAGAAGTAAGGAAATGGACTTACGAAAACATTCTTGACATAGCTGCTGTTGGGTTTAATCCTGATAAAACTTTCATATTCACCGACGTTGAGTACATGGGAAAAATTTATCCCATGGCCATAAAAGTAGCAAGAAAGATAAACTTCTCTCTAGCAAAAGCTGTTTTTGGTTTTGACTTTCAAACAAATATAGGTATGATTTTTTATCCTGCTATTCAAATAGTTCCAACTTTGTTTGAGAAAAAAAGGTGTCTTATTCCATCAGCTATTGACCAAGATCCTTACTGGAGAATTCAAAGAGATATAGCAGAGGATTTGGGATACTACAAAACTTCAGCAATACATTCAAAGTTCATTCCTCCCCTAACTGGATTTCAAGGTAAGATGAGCTCTTCAAAACCAGAGACAGCAATCTACTTATCAGATGATGCAAAGACAGTAAGAACCAAAATTTACAGGTACGCCTTTTCTGGTGGCCGGGCCACAGTCGAGGAACATAGAAAGTACGGCGGAGATCCATCAGTAGACGTATCTTTCCAGTGGTTGTACATGTTCTTGGAAGAAGACGATAAGAAGATAAAAAGAATAGAAGAAGATTACAGAAGTGGAAAATTACTAACTGGAGAACTCAAGGACATACTCATTGAAAAGCTCGTTGCATTTCTAGAAAAGCATAGAGAAATGAGAGAAAAAGCAAAAGAACTTGTGGACTTGTATAAGTATGAAGGGAAACTTGCAAAAGAAATGTGGAGTGATTTAAAAACAAAAACTTAAACTTCAAGAATTAGTTCTAAAGGCTAAACTTATTAGATAAAATGGATGAAAAGGCTCTTGGATTTGTTTAACTCTTATTGCTCCAGCTCTTCAATTGATACACCATAACTTGAGAGGCAATCTTCGCAGATATACTTTCCTTGGTAGAATACCAAGCGCTCGCTCCACTGGCCGCAATCTTCGCAGTACCCTTCATAATATTCTATCTTGTTTGCAAGAGTTAAGGGTGAGATCTTCGAGTAGTAAGTTTCAAGGATTGCTGGGACTGCTAGCGCAATATCTCTCTCAGTTATAATTCCCACTAGCCTGTCATTTTTCATGACGCCTAGTTTGTGAACCTTATGTAAACGCATAGCATCTAGCGCTCTCTCTAGGTCTTTGTTGTAATCTATTGTTATTAGGGGAGAGCTCATAACTTCTTCTACTGTTACTTTTTTTGGATCAAGGCCCCTCGCTACAACTTTAACTACTATATCTCTTTCAGTTATCATGCCTACTGGGTTGTTCGAAGAATTAACTACGATTATGCTTCCTATTCCTCTAAGGTCCATCTCCTTAGCAGCTTCTTCGACAGTCTGGTTCTTGTTTACTGTATAAACTGGAAAAGTGGCGACGTCTCCTACCGTTATCTTGTTCGCTCCCGTTATTCTTCTCATGCCCTCTCAGTATGGTTAACTTGTAAAAACTAGCTAAATAAGTTTTTTCCTCGTTCTGGCATTGGTGAGTAACATCCTAAAGAAAAGGCAGGTCTTCTACTTTTGTAGAATCTCGAGTCTTTTCTTTTAATTGTCTCTTTACCCTATTTTACGTCCTCTTTTTAAGCTCTTTTTTAAAGCTCGTAGGCTCGTACAAATGTTATTTATTAAATAACGGTACTAGAAAATCAAGTGCTAATTTCTTCCTTTATATTTTTAAGTAAACTACCAAATCTTTTTGTTAGCTCTCAAAAAGAAGACTTCCTATAAGAAATAAAAAACAGTTAAATAACTAAACCTAAAAAAGGCATACCCAGAAAACCAACAATGGGACTCACGACCTACTTACTTAGGTACGCGCTTAGGGATATGGTAGCTAGGAAGACAAGAACAACGTTGACGCTTCTTGGAATAACGATAGGAGTAGCTTTCATGATAATGCTGAGTAGTTTAACTGCTTCAATGAAAGAAAGAGTGAAAATGGATGTGGAGTCTCTACTAGGTTCGGCCATAATTGTTTCAGATAAGGATGTGGAGCCTATTCCGATTTACATAGGAGGAGAAATAAGCAAAATACCAGGAGTAAAGTCAGTTGTACCAGTTATTCTTGGGGGATGCATGGTTAAAGGAGAGGGTGCGCTTTTGTTAGGAGTGCCAGTTTCAGAAATTCCTTCTTTTGTACCTATGCCGACAGGTAGACTTCCGACTTCTGACTCAAGCTACGAATTTCTTACAACAGACATTAGCGCACAACAAATGCATGTAAAAATCAATGGAACCATAAAAATTTTTACTCAAACAGAAAGGTCAGGGGTTAACTTGAAGCTTGTAGGCACTACTGAAATAGGAGGATTCTTTCAAGGGTTGGCAGCAGGTAAAGGAGCCGTAATTGTAGTTGGTCTTGAAATGGCTCAAAAATTGTTGAGTTTAAATGGCTACGTTACATACTTTGTTATAAGGCTTAACGACACTACTTTTGCAGACAGTGTTATAGTTGCAATAAAGTCAATAAATCCTAGAGTAAAAGTTTTAACAGAGTGGGATTTGCTGAAGGGCTTGACAAACATACTAGATACCATAGATGCACTTATGATAGCAATTAGTGGAGTTAGTTTAACAGTTGCAGGTCTCAGTACGATGAACGCAATAACTATGAGCGTTACAGAAAAAAGAAGAGAAATTGGAGTTTTAAAATCAATTGGAGCGGAAAGGTGGCATGTATTGTTTATATTTTCTTCGCAGGGAATAATCTTAGGAATTTTTGGTGGTTTACTTGGAGGTATACTCGGATATGTTGGAGCTTATTACCTTGTAAGTTACATTCTGCCAAATTATATAATAAAAAGCTTAACATTTCCGTTTGTATTTGACGTACAATCCTATGCAAAGGGGTTTGTGGTAAGCATACTGGTTAGTTTTATTTCAAGCTTAGTACCTTCTTATGAAGCTAGTAAAGTAAGACCAATAGAGGCGTTGAGATATGAGTGAAAAGTATGCACTAGAATGCATAGATGTAGACAAATACTATGTAATGGGAAGTTACAAAATATACGCGCTGAAAAATGTAAGCTTTAAGGTAAGCTATGGAGATTTAGTTTCTATAGTAGGGCCTTCCGGCTCAGGTAAGTCAACTCTTCTTCATATAATAGGCACATTAGATAAACCCAGTAAAGGTATTGTAAAAATAGATTCCATTGACGTTACAAACTTTAACGAGAGTGAACTTTCTAGATTTAGGAGAGAAAAAATAGGGTTTGTATTTCAGTTCTTTAACTTGGCAACGCACTTAACAGCAATAGAGAACGTTGCTTTGCCAATGCTATTTTCAAGAAAATACAACAGCAAGGAAGCAGAAATTAGGGCCAAGTTACTGCTTTCGTTAGTTGGACTACCAGAGCAAAGGTTCAAGAACACACCAAGACAACTTTCTGGTGGTCAACAACAGATGGTAGCAATTGCGAGAGCCCTAGCAAACGACCCTGCAGTAATTTTAGCTGATGAACCTACTGGAAATCTTGACCTGGAGTCTACCTCTAAGGTTCTGTCTACAATAAAGTTTCTTAACGAAATAACAAAGAAAACTTTTGTTATAGTTACGCATAATGTTGAAGTTGCAACCTTTACAAAAAGCATACGGTTCATTAGAGATGGAAAGATATTTGAAAAACCGCCGGATGATTTCCTAAAGATGAAAGTTACAGGAAGTGAAGATTTTCTGAGAAAGGACGAAGGAAGAATATACAAAGCAATTATAGACTTTGAAGAAGAAGTTGTGAAGCGAAGGTTCATAGATGGAGAAATCGATGAAGCAACGTTGGAAAATGAGATGCTGGAAATAGAACAAAAAAGAAAAACTCTTAAGTTATAACAGATACTAACTGGATTTTTGGGCTAACTTAATTCTGTTCAAGATTTTGTTGAGCTCTTTTCTTCTTTTACCTTTTTTCATTAAAGATAGAGAATGCACTGTTACTAAAGCAAATCCAACAATTACAGAAGCTAAGACCAGTATGCGCTGACAGTTAGCAAGGGAGAGTTCTTGCTTTTTGGGTGGGTTGAAACTAAATTGATTCTTTGAAATATTTAGATTTGCTATATCGTATTGTGCTATGTTGGCAAAGTAATTCTCCTCTAAGCTGTTAGTGTTGTCTAACCTAGCTATTGCAATAGCATAGCTACTAGATGAGTTTAGTATAACGTTTACTGGTGTTCCATTAAGATCTAACAATTTTTCATTCGTTTCTTTAGCAAAGTTAAAAATTGGAATTATTGCAGGTTTATCTGGGTTACTGTAGAGTATTAGATACTGAACGAAAACGCAATCTCTTCCGAAAGCACGTGTTACATTCTCTTGGAGTATAGTTCCTTTTCCATTTATTATGGTCGTGTAGTTCTCAAGTAAAATTTCAGGAGAAATATAAGACAGCTCCTTTTGTTTATTCTCTAAGCTTTTTATTTCGTTTCTTATTCTTTCTAAATTTTTTTCAACTTCATTAATTTTGTTCATGAGCTCGTTTAGCTGAGATTGAGTGGTGTTTATTTGATTTCCAAGGTTCACAGATGCATTTTTTATTATATTGCTTTGCTCAATATTCATCTCACCAGCTTTGACTAAAGAATTACCAAGCGTTACTAACGAACTCTTAAATAATAGTAAGTTATTTTTCATACTTGAAAGAGAAGAGCTTAGCTGTAGTACTTGATTTCTAGCATTGCTTAAAGTGTTTTTCAAAGCTTCAGCATCAACCTGAGATAGGAGGTTTAAAGTGCTGTTTACTACGATTTGCCTTTGCTGCGCATTTCTTATTAAACCATTTACTATGTTAATTGAATTCAGAATGCTTTGTTTTAACGAACTATTTGTAGTATAGTAGTACACGTAACTTAAAGTTTGGTTTAACTCTAACAACCGCGTAATGTCGGACGCTTGAGAAGAACTAATACTCTGCAACTTGCTCTTTGCTTCTTGCACCAATTGTGGTAAATTGTTTATGAAGTAGTCAACTTGCGGTGTACTTAGAAAACTTGCTATGCTACTTACTGAAGAAATTACTACATCCAATTGTGAAACAGCACTGTCGATATTTTTTGACGCAGAAGTCAAATTCCTTCCTATTGATTGAAGAGTTTTTCCTTCTAAACTTAGAGAGTTGGCTAGCAAATCCAGTTTGTTCTTAAACTCCACCAAAGTATTTAATGAGTTATTTGCTGAAGCATAGCTACTATTCAAGAAATTAAGATAATCACTTAAGCTTTTGTTGGCATTCGTTAGCGCATCTTTAACTTTATCAAGTTGAGATGACGAATAAGACAGAGTAAACGGAGACAAGCTAATTATACCCCAGTCACTAAAGTTTTTTACTCTTGCGTTGATAATTATTGTAGCAACGTTGTTTACTAACAAAGTCCAGCTGTAGACACCTCCTGATGTCGTAGAATTTGGTTGCGGGTTTAGGTCTTGAACTTCTACAAACTGGTTGTTAAGTTCAACTGAAAAAAGCACTGGAATTTTAAGGTTACTTGCGTATTTGTTGAAGGCTTCGTTATTTGTTATTGTAATGTTCCAACTTATAGAGTCATTAATGTTTAGATTCATAAATTCATAATTTTTAAAGTAATTTAGTTTCGGAGTCTTTGAGTTAACTGACAAGTGACACTCAACCCTTAGAGGAGGTACTGTTGGCACTGCTTCAATTTCTATGGTACTATCTCCCTTTGGTGCATTTACTTTCAGATTAACTAAAGTTAAGTTTTCATAAGTTCTAATACTAACTATGCTAGCGTTGCCTTCACTAACTTTTACTGAGCTTGGGACAACATCCTTCAGAATTATTTTGATTAATATAGTAGACAGGTTATTACCTTGGTTGTTTATGTAAATTGTGTACGTAAGGTAGCTTTCTTGGCTATGTTTTATAGGATCTAGGTTAACATTGTAAGAGATTACTCCTTTCAATCGTATTGAACTTTCAGCTGATGTTAATCCAGTAAACAAAGAAGAAAAAATTAAGAGAAAGACTAAGCTCTTTAAAAATGCACGACCTTTAGCTAGATAAAGTATTCTCATAAGAGCAACTTTCAAGATAGTCAAAATAGCAAGAATGTTTCTTATTTAAACGTTTCCTCAAAATAATAGATATTTTACGATATTAAAAGTTTTAAGATTGCTTCTTGAACATAAAGTCTGTTTTCAGCCTGTTGAAAGACTACAGAATGGGGCCCATCTATAACTTCGTCTGTAACTTCTTCATTTCTATGAGCGGGTAAGCAGTGCATAAATATAACATCCTCTTTTGCTTTTTTCAAAAGTGATGTGTTTACCTGATAAGCAGAAAACGTTCTTTTTCGCTCTTCCTTTTCTTTTTCAAAGCCCATGGATACCCAAACATCAGTATAAATGATATCAGCATCTTTTACTGCTTCTGAAGGATCGTGCGAAAGTAAAAGTTTTCCTCCTTGTTTGTTAGCAATTTCTAATGCTTTTCTTAACAACTCTTTGTTTGGCTCGTAACCAACAGGCGTACAAATAACTACTTCCATTCCAAGCATGCTTCCAGCCAGCATTAGAGAATTCGCAACGTTGTTGCCGTCTCCAACATAGGTTATCTTTAACCCTCTTGTTTCTCCTTTTACTTCTTGGATTGTAAACATATCTGAGATAGCTTGGCAAGGATGCTCTAAGTCGGAGAGGGCATTAATTATAGGTATCGAAGAATTTTCAGCTAACTCAACAAGACTATTATGAGAAAAAACTCTTGCTGCGACAGCATCAACGTATCTAGAAAGAACCTTTGCTGTGTCTGCAATAGTTTCGCCGCGTGAAAGTTGGAGCTCATTTGCGCTTAAATAAATAGAGTTCCCCCCTAAAAGATACATAGCAACTTCAAACGAAACTCTTGTTCGAGTGGAGGGCTTCTCAAATAAGAGGGCCAAAGTTTTTCCCTTTAAGTCCTCTCTCACCCCTTTTTTTAGTTTAACCTCGTCCTTGAAATCCTTTGCCAGCTCTAGAATTTTCTCTAATTCTTCAGGGCTTAGATCTAGAATAGAAAGTAGGTCCTTTTTCATAGTTTATTACTTTCATTTTTTAAGTTTATAAATGTTGGTCTAGGGAGGGGTCAGCCAACGGAGATTTAAAGGATCTATCTTTACTACAAAGCAAAAAATATTATGTGAAGTGAATAGACCTATGCGAGTATAAGGCAGCTTACGTACTGTTCAAGACAGAAAATCTTTTTCTAGGAGGATTGAGCCTTATCGAAGCAGTTACAGCTAAAGCTTTATACTTTGAGACTAAGTCGAAGGCACTTTAAATTTCTTAGAGGAACTGAGGTTTCAAAATTAAAAAGATACCGTGCTTTAAAGAATAGAAGTTGCTTTGACCAAATTTTCTCACATAGGGCAATGAGTAGTTTTCGGCATTAAGTATTTTATCCAAATTCGACAGGCAAAACAGCCAGCTTTTAGCAAGAACTCTAAAAGAAAACCAGCGTGAATAAGAATTGTATATTATTTAACCTGACTGAGAAAGCTTATCCTTTGATAGGAACCAAAGGTCCTGGGTGGCTTTTGCTTGAGTAGAAGCTATTTTATTCTTTTTTTAATCGCCTCTTCTAGAGACCCTTTGATTTCTTGTAGCTCGTACTTAACTTGAACTAGTGGCTTATTCAACTTTAACAATCTTTTCAGATTCACTGGCGTTCCACTTACAACTACTTCAGCTGGACATGAATTCAAAGAAACCTCAAGGTCTTTTATTTGCTCTTTACTGTATCCTACTGCTGGCATTGATTTCAAGGGATGCTTATAGCTTTCTATTAGGCTTTTTACTTCACCTACTGCATAAGGAGTAGGATCCAAAATTTTAGCAGAACCATTGTTCACAGCCGCAATATAGCCTGCACCGTACTCAAGTTCACCATGCGTTAAAGTTGGACCATCATCCACAGCAACTGCAACTCTACCGCGAATTAGTTCAGGTTCATCAACCAAAAGCTTAAGCTCTGCTTCTATAATCTCCGCCCTAGGATTCAACTTCTTTATGTTGCTTTTAACTTTTTCTATGTTCTCTTTTGGAGCAGAGTTAACTTTACTTATTATTACGACGTCAGCCATTCTGACGTTTGTCTCTCCAGGGTAGTATAGGACTTCATGTCCAGGCCTAAGAGGATCTACAACAGTAATTGTGAGGTCAGACTTAAAGAAAGGAAAATCGTTGTTTCCGCCATCCCATAGAATTACGTCAGCCTCCTTCTCTGCCTCTCTTAGAATCTTTTCATAGTCAACTCCAGAATAAACTATGTTTCCATTCTCAATGTGCGGCTCGTACTCTTCCCTCTCTTCTATTGTGCAACCATACTTGTTAAGGTCGTCTATACTTTCAAACCTCTGAATTACTTGCAATCTTAAGTCACCGTATGGCATTGGATGCCTTACAACTACAACTTTCTTACCCATTTGCTTTAGTATTTTTGACACTCTCCTAGTTGTTGGGCTTTTTCCAGATCCAGTTCTTGAGGCTACGATAGATATAACTGGTTTTTTTGAGTGCAGCATTGTATCTTTAGGACCAAGAAGAAGAAAAGAAGCCCCAGCAGCCTGTACCTCAGAAGCCTTATGCATAACGTATTCGTGAGAAACATCTGAGTAAGAGAAGCAAACCAAATCAACGTTTTCTTTCTTTATTAATTCCACTAGCTCTGATTCTGGGTAGATATCTATTCCATTGGGGTACAGTGGCCCTGCCAGTTCAGGAGGGTATTTTCTTTTTTCAATGTTTGGGATTTGTGTTGCTGTAAAGGCAACTACTTTATAGTTTGGATTATTCCTAAAGTAAACATTAAAGTTATGAAAGTCTCTTCCTGCAGCACCCATTATGATTACCCTTTGGGTCATCGCCACTCACATACTAGTAATTACTTTTACTAATAACTGTTTTGCTTTTAACAACAAAAGTTAGAAAAGCTTACTCTTTTAGTTTATACACTTGTAATGCTTCTTAAGTTTCCCAATTTTCCAAAGTATAGCGGACCGACTTCTTCATCAATTGCTAGGACTTTTAAGTCGTCTACCAAGGCGTACTCTCTGAGAATAGGAGAAAGAAGCTCTTCTTTTGGCAACAAGTTAATTTCGGATCCTGTTGATACGTATGAAAAAGCAGGTGAGACAACGAGGTTTCTACCATCGACCAATTTGCCATATAGAAAGCATTCTAACTTGTCTTTTATTCCAAGCTCATCAAACAATGCAATTGAGGGATGCTCATGCCCTATTATCATTGTGTCCCAATCTTTATCGAAAAAAGATTCTGGCAAAACATGCCCATGTGTTATCAAGTATTTGTTTATCTTTATTTCATCAACAACTTCAAGTTGAAATTTTTTTGTTACTCTAGTGATGAATGTGTCATGATTTCCTCTTACAATTACTATATCTTTGAACTTAGTTTTAACATAGTCCAAAAAGTTAAGGACTTCCTTGTATTCGTGATAAGAAGTTTCAGAAAATTCATACTTGATGTCGCCATTTAGAACCAACGTCCTGAACTTAAATTCGGATAAACGTTTTATAAGTGCTATTTCTTTTTCATACTGAATCTTTGGCAGAAATATTCCTTTCTCAGCCATTGCAACTTCGTATCCAAGGTGAAGGTCTGAAATTACTATCGTACTTACATCAACTAAAAACAATGCTGGAACAGAGTCATAAACTTCTACATTTTTAAAAAGTTCTATGAACTTCTTAGTTTCCATTTATCCCAACGCCGAAATTCTTTTCATTATTTTTTCATGCAACTCAAGAAGCCTTTTCTTCTTGTCTCTCATCAGAACGACATCTTCTTCGCCAAGTACTATTAAGTTGTGAGCGAAGGGCGAGGGTACGTTTGTTTCTATTATTCTTACTTTTAGTTTTCCTTCTTTAATCCAATCTAAAACTAAATTTGCTCGCTTCAGGTCCATGACATCTTGAAGGATTTCTCTATATGTTTCTTTTAGAACTGGGAAATCTGGATCTTTATCTTCGATTATGTTTAGAATCGTTTGAGAACTAAGCTGTTGTTTGTTAACGCTTATCTTATATCCTTTGTAGTTTCTTAGAACTAAGAAGCTTCTTGCAGCACAATGTCTAAACCTACGCTTCATAAGCTCAGTTCTTCTTACATTATCTTTTAGGACGCTTTCTAAATCCATTGATTTTGACTTTTCGATGAGTTTTTGCAAGTCTAAGTTGTAAGATCTGGGCATTATCAGCGCAAACCCAGTATCACTTATAACTATTCCGATGTTTTTTCGCAACTCGTCGGAGACTAAAATAGAGAAGAACCTAGAGAGAGCATCGTTCACTCTTCTTCCAAAAAGTGCATGAAAAACCAAGTAGTTTGCCTTTTCATCTCTGGTTTTCTCTATGAGAATTTCCATGTACCCAGGAATAGTTTTAGTGAAAAGATATTGCTCCTTGAAGTATTCGTAAACTTCATTTGCAACATCTTTACTTACCGAAAATGAACTTCTTAACCATTTAATAATTTCTAACTTTCTCTTTCCGCTAATAAACATATTCCTTAGATTTTCTCTAAATTTTTGAATTTGCAAAGCTAATTCAAAACTTAGTGGCAACATTTCTGAGAACCAAGAAGGTATCGTTGGAGAACTTCCCTTTGGAGCAGGTTCCACGTAACACTTCATTGCTCTAGCATACCTAAACTTATACAACTTCCCTCCGAGCACGAAAATGTCACCAGGCCTTAGTCTTTCTAAAAAGCTCTCTTCAATACCACCAATGAACTTTTTATTTGGAAGCTTGTAAACATCAACTTTTACTTCGTCTGGGATTGCACCAATGTTCAAATAGTAGATTACTCGGGTATACTTACCCCTCTTTCCAAAAGTACCATCTGAAGGATCAAACCATATTTTCCCATAAACTTTTCTATCTTCAAGCTCTACGTACTCACCAGCAAGATACCTAAGTAGAGACGTAAATTCGTCTTTGGTTAGCTCCCTATAAGCATAACAAGATCTAATTAAGCTTAAGGCTTCTTCAACATTCCACTTTTTAGTTAAAGACATCCCAACCACATGCTGAGCAAGTATGTCAAGGGGTTTCTTTGGAACTTCAATGCTGTCTAAGTGTCTAGATCTTGCTTCTTGAAGCATTACCATCAGCTCTACTAGGTCGTCTCTATCCATTGCAATGAATATACCTTTCGCAACATCTTTAAAGCCATGACCACTTCTTCCAACCCTTTGTATTGCCCTACTAACACTCTTAGGCGAGCCTATTTGAACTACTTGATCAATAAAGCCGACGTCTATGCCTAACTCTAAACTTGTTGAGCTTACAACGGCTTTCATTTGACCATTCTTTAACTTGTTTTCAACTTCGAGCCTAATGTCTCTTGATAAAGAGCCATGATGGGCACCTAAGTTTTGATCATTGTACTTGTCACCCCACTTTTCTTTCAGATGAAAGACAACTCTTTCTGTGCCACTTCTGGTATTGGTAAAAATTAAGGTTGTTTTTCCTTTTGATATAATCTTATTCAGAATATTGTATAAGGAATCATTAAGTTCGTCTGCAGAAGAGTATACAAGGCTTTTTACAGGAGTTATAAGCTTTAGATCGTATTTTTTATCCCAACTTACATCAACTATGTAGCATTCGCGGGGAGCATTGTTTTCATAGCCAACTAAGAACTTAGCGGCTTCTGAAAGTGGATGTAGAGTTGCGCCAAGGCCTATTCTAACTATTCTCTTTCCTACTAAGTTTTGAAGCCGCTCTAATGACAAACTAAGATGAACTCCTCTCTTGTTTGAGGCTAGTTCATGAATTTCGTCTATTACAACCCATTTTACTGTCTTTAAATAAGCTGAAAATTTAGGAGCATTCAAAATAACAGCTAAGCTTTCTGGAGTTGTTATTAAGATATGAGGCGGTAACTTCAGCTGACTTTGTTTTTCTGAACTTGAAACATCTCCCGTTCTGAGGGAGATTCTTATTTCTGGCAAAGTTATGCCATTTTCTGAAGCAAGTTTTCTAACCTCAGTTAAAGGAATCATTAAGTTTTTCTTAATGTCGTTGTCTAAGGCTTTTAGTGGCGAAACGTACACAACATAAATTGAATCTAAAAGCTCCCCCCTTTCCCCCAATTTAAAGAGTTCACTAAGTATAGACAAGAAAGCAGCTAAAGTCTTCCCTGAGCCTGTAGGACCAGTTATGATTACATTCTTTCCCTCAGAAACTAGCTTTAGAGAAAATCTCTGTGGTGGAGTTAGGTCTTCAAAATTTTTCTCAAACCAAGCTCTAACGTAAGGTTGAAGAACAGATAAAGACTCCTCTCTACTAAATGGCTTTCTAAGGAAAATGAAGTTATTTTCTGAAGAGGAGTCCATCTTTAGCATAACCAGCTTTTTATGGAATGTTCGTTAAGACAACGTTATAAAAACTTTTTTAAGTAAAAAAAGAAAGCTTTTGAGCTTATGTACTAAAGCTTTATTTTTTATTTTAAGTGAGAAAGATGTTTTGTTTAAGATTAAAAATTTTATAACTTAAGACGACTTTACGTTTTAAGTTTAGCTTTCCTTAGCTTATCAAGCTCAGCCTTGTACTCTCCAGAATCCATAGAGGCCTTAATTTCGTTTAAAGAATCATAGATTTCTTTGAAATATCTATGATCATCGTCTAAGTAGCTTCTAGAAGCTATCTGCTCAGCTCTTGCCCACAGCTCAAGTCCAGCATCTCTTAAGGTAAAGGATAGAATTGAATGCCTTTCCGCTTTTAGTCTACTGCCATACTTACTAGAAATTCCAATCAGAGCATCAGAAGCCTCCTGAATCTTGTCTAACTTTCTCTTATTTATACCTTCAAGGAGCGAAGCAAGGGCAAAACCTAAGTCATTTGAAACCGAAACAATTAGTTCCTCAAACGAGTCTGACAAACTTAACTTCTCTTCTTAAAGCCAAAAAAAAGAATTTAAGCTTTTTCTTTCTGTTCAGTAGGCCATTTTATTTTAAGGATTGTTATTCCTAACCACCCAACTAGTCCGAAAAACAGAATTACAAAAAGAGTAGAAGCCATTATAACTGCATATTGCCATAAATCGTTTAGAACGAGATAAAGGTACGAAAGCAAGCCTAGAACAGAAAGACAAACCAAGGCGATACCCCAAACTTTGTATGAAATGCTTGACATCTGAGACCTCTATTTTGCAACAGTAAAGGATAAAAACATTTTTTTAGGAAGGGTACTAACTAAAGTCTTGATTTTCTCTCATTTGTTCAAGTTCAACAACCATTCCAAATCTTCTCCCTACCTTTACTAAGTTCTTTTGAACTTTCTTAGTAAAGTCCCTCATGTACCTTGTTGGAATTGAGATCTTTATCTTTCTTCTGTCAATTTCAACCTTATACTCTTTGATGTAGCCACCCATTGCTTCTTCAACTGCTTCGTTTATTGCTTTCTCCTTTTGAGATTTAGCATTACTTATAGGCACTACGAAGGTCTTCTCTCCAAACACGTAGAGTTCATACTCGGGTTTTCCGGTAAAGAGGTTTGTCATTATTACTGTAGGGCGTGCTAGGTCAGCCCTTGCCAAGCCAACAGGCGTCTTAACAGCAGTCTCAAGTATATATACTGACTCAACCTCTCCGCTGTTCATGAACAATATAGTATCTATAATTGAAGGTACGAGGCCCAAGTCAACCCTGTGAATAAACCTTTGAACTGCATCTATCGCAGAAGTTGAGTGAATTACGCCCACCATACCTATACCAGTAAGTCTTAAATCTATGAATAAATCAAAATCAGGGTCAGTTCTAAGTTCATCAAAAATGGTATAATCAGGACGACTTAGCAATAAGACATCATGTATCTCATTTGACGATGCAGCTGTTTTTGAGTATTGAGTTATATCAGGAGGCAATTGTAAATCTCTTGGGCTTTCCACAGTTTTAACGATTTTTCCTTTTGACCTATAGAACTCAGCTAGAGCTTGAGCAAATGTAGACTTACCCATTCCTGGTGGACCAGCAATAAGTATTCCTTCTGCTCTTTGTTCAATTCTATTTACGACTACTGGAGGTAGATGGTATTCCGCCAAAGCCTTCTTTATTATTGGTTTAACTGCGGTAACTTCTAACCCGTCTGAAAAAGGTGGTCTTGTGATAACTATTCTGTAGTCCTTAAGCTGAACTATTGTTGATCCAGGCTTGTCTATTTCTACAAACGAAGTACCATCAACTGAAGAAGATTGGACTGTAGCCATTATCTCTAACACTAGAGATTCAAGTTCTTCTCTCTTTATTGGTTCATGAGAGACTTCTTCAAAGATCCACTTTCCAGGTACACCTTTTTTAACTTTTGGAGTCACGTTCTCTTTAAGATGTACCGACATTACTCCAGGCTTGAAAAAGTCGCTCAGAGATATTTTCTTGCTTGGCTCAATATATATACATCGTATGCCCATGGCCATGCTCGACCTATAGAGAAGTGGATCGCTTGTTAACAGTGTAGCTTTAGTGTTGTAAGCTATTTCTCTGGCAGCCTCTCTTGGGTCTTGATCCTGCTTACTAGAGTGAACAAACTTAACTTCTATATTCAGTTTATTGGCAAGTTCAATTAGGTGTCTTAAACCTTTAATACCCAGCTCATCACCAAACTTTGCTCTTTCTTCAAAACTCTTAACGACTTCAATGGGAAGTACAATTTTTCTTATAAAAACTTCGCTACTTCCAACTACCTTCTCAAAGCTTCTTGTGTAGATTGAAGAGGGCTCAAATACAAAGAGCGCCTCCTCATCTCTTGTTTTTTCACTCAACTTATGCACTCTTTGCTTACGGCTCGAGAAATTAGCTTAATAAACTTTATCTACTTATTTTTTCTTTTAAAATAATGTAAATAAGAGTAATTATTGAGCTTGCAAACCTTAAAAACAGGTAAAAAGAGGCTTATTCTTAAAAAATGAGCGGTAACCTTGAAAAAGCAAAAACGTTTGCTGCAAGAGAAGCGATAAAATACATCGAGGAGCCGAAGATAATAGGAATAGGAACCGGCTCAACGGTTGGGGTACTTTTAAAGGAAATGAAGGGGATGAACTTTCTGGATAAAGTCTTTGTCCCATCTTCTTTAGAAACAGCCTTAATCCTCTCAAGTTACGGATTAAACGTAGCGAACCCAATTTCTGTAAAGAAAGTAGACGTCTACTTAGACAGTGCCGACGAGGTAGATCAGAACATGAACATGATAAAGGGCGGAGGCGCTGCCTTAACAACTGAAAAAATATTAGCACACTTCTCTAAAAAAAGAGTATTCTTAGTGGATTACTCAAAACTCGTGAAAAGATTGGGAGAAAAAACACCTTTGCCTATAGAGATAATTCCTCAATTTACGTCAATGATACTAGAAGAGCTTCAGGAGAAGGGCTACAAAGCTACAGTTCGCAGAGCAAGTAAAGCAAAATATGGGCCTGTGATTTCAGACTTAGGAGGAGTAATAGTAGACGTTGCATTACCGAAGGAAAAAGAGCTAGCTGAAGTTGAAAAAGAGTTAAAGAGCATCCCCGGTATTATTGAAACGGGCCTCTTTTTGAACATGGCAGACGTGCTTATAGTTGGATGGGAAAACAAAGTAGAAGTATTTAGGAAGTAAAGCCTTTATTAACTCTTCTTTGCTACTATATTAAAGAAAAAAGAGAATGAAGATACTAATTGGCACTTCTGGTTGGAATTACAAAGAATGGGTAGGGCCATTCTACGATGACTACGAAAAACAATTTTCGTATTACTCTGAAGTTTTCCAAACAGCAGAGATTGACTCAACTTTTTACAGTTTCCCAAGTCTTTCTTTTATGAACGGCCTTTCCAGAATTGCACCAAAGGATTTTAAGTTTTCTATGAAAATTCCAAAAGACATTACACACAAAGAGTTGTTAAACATAAAAAAGGGTGCTTTAGAGGACCTTAACAAGTTTCTTAGGCTTATACAGCCTTTAAAGGAGAGTGGAAAATTGGGAGCTCTGCTAATGCAGCTACCTCCAAGAGGTAAAGGAGAACTTCTAGAAAATTTCACTAGCTTTATAGGTAGTCTAGATACCAGTAAATATGACTTTGTAGTAGAATTTAGAGAAAAATCTTGGATTCAAGAAGAAACGTTTAAAATTTTAAGGAACTACAACATAGGCTATTGTATAGTGGATGAACCTCTCCTTCCACCTGTGCTTGAAGTAACAAGCAATTTAGCGTATGTAAGATGGCACGGAAGAGGAGGAAGACCATGGTACTACTATGAGTACAGAGAAGATGAACTTAAGGAGTGGAAAGAAAAGATAGATAGCATTAAGGATAAGGCAGAAGTTTTGTATGGGTATTTCAATAACCATTTTAGAGGTTATGCTCCAAAGAATGCTCTTCAAATGCTAAGAATTTTAGGAATAGCTAATGACAAGCAAGAGAAGGCACTCAACAAAATACTAAGGTACTTTGAAAATACGGTTATAGAAGAGACAAAGAAGAAAGGACTTAATGCACTAAGTAGTGGAAACGTAAATGACATGATTTTAGTTTTTATAGATAAGAAAAGATTTGAAAGGGCTGAAGAGGAAAAGAGCAGTGTTGAAATACTAGAGATGAATGAAAACAAGATCAGAGGCAAAGTAAAGGAATATGATTTTGAGATAAGAGTTGGTGAAAAAAAGATAATACACAATTGTGAAGATTGGAAGAAAAGAGCGAGTTCAAAGCAATTTTGTAAACACATTGCTAGCGTTTTCTTGTACATGCCTGAAGAGACCTCAAAAAAGGTATTGAAGGAGGTTATAACAAACTTAGACGAATGGGTTTTTGAACTTTGGGGGTAAGAAGAGTATAAATTCACATCTAGCAGTAAATAAATTTCATGTTAAAGACCACTAAAACAGGGCCATTAACCTTTAAAGGTTCGACAAAAAGGTTAGAAGGTATTAACTACTAAGAAAACCTTTTTAAAATATTCACGCTTTTACTCAGCCGGAATAAGGTTGGAGAAGTTACTTACTTATGGTAAAAACATAGACTCGGACATAGAAAAATTTTTGGTTCAAAACATCCCAATTGAGTTTAGGGAAGCGATGCTTTATCCAATTAAAACTGGGGGGAAGAGAATTAGACCCACCCTAGTTCTACTAAGTGCTCAAGCAGTAGGCGGAGACATAAATTCAGCCCTACCTGTTGCTGTAGCTTACGAAATAGCTCACAACACTACTTTAATTTTTGACGACATAATAGACAAGGGAGAAACAAGAAGAGGAGTACCAACGTTAAGAAAGGCATTTGGAGAAGTAACTTCGCTCCTTGTTGGACTGAAGTATAGAGAAGCGGTAGTAAGAGCTCTAGAGCAGACCCCACAATTCCTTAGGCTAATTAAAGTTCTAACAAGAACTATAGATGAAATACTTGAAGGTGCTATGCTTGAAATACTATTTGAAAGGGGAGTGAGAGAAAACGAGCCGTTTATTAACTCAAAAAGAAGGTCAAAAATTGACATAAATGATTACTTTTATATGATAGATAAAAAAACAGCCGCTCTCTTTAGAGCAAGTTGTGAATCTGGCGCGATAGTTGGGGGAGGCACAGAAGAAGAAATAACTGCGCTGAGGAATTATGGAACTAATCTTGGTATAATGTTTCAAATTACTGACGATTACTTGGATATATATGGAGATGAAGAGCTCATAGGAAAAATTGTTGGCAAGGACATAATGGAACATAGAATTGCAAACATTGTCATACTGTTGTCGATGAAAAAGATGGATGAAGAAAATAGAAATAAGCTGATTAGAGTAATATCAAAGCAAGAGACAACAAAAGAAGAAATCTTAGATGCTATAAAGATGATAAAAAGCACAAACGTAGAAAAAGAAGTATTTGAGATCTTAGATTCATATAAAGTAAAATTAAAGGAAGCTTTAAAGCCACTAAAGCAAACAGAAGCAAAATTTATCCTAGAAAACATAGCAGACTTTGTCACAAGTAGACAGTTTTGAAAATCATTTCTACTGAAAGGGAAACAACACTATTTAACTAAAATAAAAATGCTTCTATACGTTAAAGAACTTAAAACTAAAAGTTGTACAAAGGATGATAAAAGATTTCTAAAAATTTACTTTTCGTTTGAAGATTTTTTCAGGATTACTTTTACGTCAGCAGCGAGAGCCGTAGTAGCGTATTCGCCAACACCGTAAACGAATAGCGGATTTATATCGATATCTTCTATTTCTGGAAAGTCTTCTGCTAATTTTGCAACCCTAACTATGACCTCTTTAACTTTTTCTTTATCTGAAGGTTTCTCGCCCCTTATACCTTCAATAAGTTTTGCTGCTTTTGTTTCATTTATCATTTCTTCCGCATCTTCTTTTGTTAGTGGCGCAACTCTGAAGGTTACGTCTCTGTAAAGTTCTATTAAGGTGCCACCGCTTCCAAACATTATCAGCGGACCAAAAGTTACATCTCTGTGAACGCCTATAGCCACCTCTCTCCCTTGTGGAACCATCTTTCTAACAAGTATCCCTCTTATCTCAGCATTTGGTGCTTTTTCCTTCACACTTTTCATAATCTTTTCATATGCTTGCTTTACTCCATCTTGGTCTTTAATGTTAAGTATTATCCCTCCAACGTCAACCTTATGGAGTATATTTGGAGACTCTACTTCTAAAACCACCGGGTATCCAATCTTGTTTGCGGCCTTTATTGCTTCTTCTATGCTGTTTACTCTAACTTTACTAACTACTGGAATTCCATACGATTCCGCCAGCTCAGTAGCTTCAGAAGGCAGAAGGATATTTCTTTTTTCTTTTAACACAGCTTTTATTATTTTTTCTGCTTTATTCTTATCCACTTTAACTTCTTGCGCTTCTCCTGCAGCAACTCTCTGCTTCTTTAAGAACCTGCTGTACTTCAACAGTTGACCAAGGGCAGAAACTGCTTTCTCAGGCACGTCGTACGCTGGAATTCCATTTGAAATAAGTAACTTTATGGCATCGTCACACTCCTTGCCTCCGATGAACGTCGCCGTTATTGGCTTTCCATTGTTTAGCGAACTTTTTGCTCTTATAATTGCATTTGCTACGTCTACCGGATTGGTTTGTGCCGTATGACAGTATAATACTATTATGTTGCTAACTCTTTCATCTTCTAAAAGTGTCTTTAACGCACCTTCATAGTCGTTTGGTGAAGCCATTCCAGTTAGGTCAACTGGATTATACACGCTACCAAAGGGAGGCATAAACTTCCTAAGTTTTTCAGCTAAGTCCTTTGGAATATCCATAAGCTTCACTCCGAACTCTTCAGCAGCATCTGTTGCCATGACTCCAGCTCCGCCTCCATTTGTTAAGATGACAGAATTTTCACTACGAGGTAGTGGAAGCAAGTCAAATGCCGTAGCCCAATCGAAGAGCTCAACTATCGTAGGCGCTCTTATTATCCCAGCCTGCTTAAAAGCCGCCTCGTAAGCTTTATCCGAGCCAGCCAAAGAGCCAGTGTGAGACTTTATTGCTTGTGAGGTTCTTTCTGCCTTTCCTGGCTTTAGCACTATTATTGGCTTCTTCTTACTTACTTCTTTGGAAACCTTTAGGAATCTTCTTCCGTCGTCCACACCTTCTAAGTACAAAGTTATAACCTTGGTGTACTTATCGTCCCCAAAGTACTCTATGAAGTCAACTTCATTCAAGTCTGCCTTGTTACCTATGCTAACTAAGTCAGACAGTCCAATTTGCTTTAGAGAAGTCCAGCCAGCTAAGCCTATTGCCAACGCACCACTTTGACTAATGAAAGCAATCCTTCCTTCTTTAGGCAATTGCTGTATGAAGCCCGCATTTACTTTTTTTACAGTATCTGCTACCCCAACTATGTTCGGACCTAAAATTCTCGCATTTCCATTCCTTGCAATCTCAACAAGTTCTAGTTCTTCTTTTATGTTGCCTACTTCTTTAAACCCTGCAGAAATTATAGCAATTGCCTTAACGCCTTTTTCTATACTTTCCCTGAGTACCTGGGGTACTATTTTTGCAGGAACGACTATGATTGCCAAGTCGATACTGTACGGAACGTCTTTGATAGACTTGTAACACTTTAAACCCAAAATCTCATCCGCATTTGGATTTATGGGAAAAACTTTTTCTTTCGAAAAAGAGCTTTCTAAGATGTTTTTTACCACAACGTGACCAATTTTGTTTGGTTCTCTTGCCGCCCCTATAACGGCTATGCTGTTTGGCCTAAGAAGCTTAGTTATTACTTCACTTAACTCAGTCATTTCCTCCACAACCTACTTTTTCTTTTCAATAAAAAGTTTTCTTGAAAGTTATTAAGGTATCTATATAATCTATTAGCTAAAGTATCCAATCTCGCTATGGTTATAAGAACTTACTGGGACGAAATGAGCATAGTTTACTTTAGCTAATAACTCTAGCTAGTGATAGCAAAAGCTTTATTTATTTATTTCTTAAGCTACCTTCTTCTAGAGTAGTTTTGGGGACAAGGCTCTCGCCTCTTGTAAAACCAAGAAAGGTAAAATTATCTCAACTATACTCAAGAATTGTTGCATTTGATGCAAACAACTTGTTGTACCAATTTCTCTCTCTAGTTAGGATGCCAAATGGTGAACTATTGAAAGACAGAGAAGGCAGAATTACCTCACACTTGTTGGGTGCTTCGTTGAGAATCTCAAGACTTATGGCTGAGTACAGTATTAAACCAATAATGGTTTTTGATGGCACGCCCTCTGAGCTAAAACTTAGAACGTTGGAAGCTAGAAGAAAAGAAAGAGAAAAAGCACTAATGGAATGGAAGAAAAACATAGAGCAGGGTAACGTAGTAAAAGCTTTCTCAAAAGCAGTAGTTTCAGCAACACTAACTAAGGAGTTAGCCAACGATGCAAGAGAAATGTTTAGACTTATGGGAATTCCAGTAATTAACGCTCCTGAAGATGCTGAGGCACAAGCATCGTACATGTGCATGAAGGAAGATGCATGGGCCATTGCCTCTCAGGACTATGATTCTCTTCTATATGGAGCTCCACGAATTGTAAGATACATAACAATAAGCGGAAAAGACTTCTTGCCCTCAAAGCTCAGGATGAAGCCGCTAGTTCCTGAGATCATAGAATTAAAAAGTACACTTGAACGTCTCGGGATTTCGAGGGAACAGCTCATCGATATTGCAATTCTCTCTGGAACTGACTTTAACGAGGGTATACCAAAAATAGGCCCAATAAGAGCTTATAGATTAATAAAAAGGTACGAACGTATAGAAAAAATTCCTACGAATATCCTTAACAAAAGTATTGAAAACCTGGAAAAAATTAGGGAAATATTCATGAAGCCAAAAATTGTAGCAGATTATTCCATAACTTTCTCTAAGCCAAGTTTTGAAGAGCTTAAAAGATTTCTTCGTAGTAGGTCCTTTTCGGAAGAAAAAATAGAACTCATAACAGATCGACTCTCATTGTTTTATAATTCATTGGAGAAGCTTTCCTTAAGTAAGTGGCTTTAACCAATTAACACAAAATCTCTAACCAAAGAAAAAACTTGCGTACTTGCTTATTTTTCGAATGCCCAAACACTTGAGACTTCAGAAGTTTTAGCACGTAATGCTTCAGAGTCTTCTATGATTTTTGAGCCCTTCTCGATCTTTTTCCTTATTTCATTTGGAATAGAAAAGTTTGCAATGTAAGTTTCTCCATTCAGGTACTTAGGAGTTTTTCTTAGCTTGCTTTTAATCCATAGCTCAACTTCATCTTTTTCTCTTGTTGCGTTTTTTCCATTCTTAGTAGCCATTACGAAGCCCCAATCGTCCCCGAAAGATTTCACAAAAGAGTGAGAACAAACAGCGTTGCCAAAAACTTTCTTTATAGTTGAATAAATTCGCGTATACTGATTAGACCCAAAAACTGTTGCCTGCGTTACAAAGGCGCCACCATCTTCCAACTTACTTTTAACTACTTCATAAAATTGTCTTGAGTAAAGAAGCAAGGAAGGCCCAGAGGGTATAGGATCGGTAGCATCTATAACAATGATATCGTATTTATTCCTAGTTTTTTCTAAAAATTTTCTCCCATCGCCAACTACTATTTTTACTTTTTTGTTCTCTAATGAGCCCTCATTTATTTTTTTCAAAAATTTTTTGCTAACTTCTATTACATCTTTGTCGAGGTCAACCAACGTGATCTCCCTTATGTCAACATCTTTTAAAAGCTCTCTTGCAGCACATCCATCGCCTCCTCCAACTATAAGTGCACTTCTTGGATAGTCGACGCTAATTAAAGTTGGGTGAATTAGAGATTCATGGTAAATATACTCATCATCCTCGTGGATCTGAACCAATCCATCTAGTATAAGAGCTATTCCTTTATTTGTTTCTATTACTTCAATCTTTTGATACTTACTTTCCTTTGAATACAACACTCTCTTAAGAGGAATAAGTTGAAAAAAATTGTCACTTGTTGGCGTTAAGTAGTAACTTCCTGCTATCATCTTCTATTTCACTCAGTAGACCCCTTTTTATCTTTTTGAACTTAACTCTCTTTGCTCCTAAAAGTTTAGCTAAAACCTTTAGACCTTCTTCTGGTTTTGTACGCTCGCCGCAGGTAAAAATGTCTACAGCGGCATACCCATACTCGGGCCAAGTATGAATTGCTAAGTGTGATTCTGCGACTACAACAACTCCAGAAATTCCTTGGGGATTAAACTTATGAAAAACGCTTCTTACAACTGTAGAGTTTGAGGCTCTTGCTGCCTCAAGCATTGCCTTCTTTACAGTACTCAAGCTATTTAAACGCCCGGTTTCGCATTCAAACAGTTCAGCGATTATTTGTTTTCCAAGGTATCCCATCATTTCCTCCAATTCCATTAAATATTGAATATAAATTTAAATGTTTCTCTTTTTTTGCCTAAAAATTGCCTATTTTGAATTTTTTTACGACAATTTGGAATAAAGTTGAAAATACAAGTAGTTTCTTAATTAGTTGTAAAAGCAGTAGTAAGAATATACAAAATATTAAAAAAATTGAGTTGTTTAGTTTTTAACCAAAAAAATGAGGTATTTTGATAAAAAGAGCTAAAAATAAGGAAAAGAAAAATAGTAAACGTATTTTTAAAGGCAGAATGTTTAGTACGTCGCTTCTTTAAGTCTTGAATATAGAGAAAACGTAAAACTAATGTCTTAAAGAAGAATGGAAATAAGCCAGCTTAAACAAAGATGGACTATAATTAACTTTATTTGCATAACTCAAGGGATCTTTCCTCAACTCTTCAACCTCTTCCTTACTTAGATTTTTTGCCACCCATTTTAGGTACTTGTGCCTAGCAAGAATACTTGCTGAAGCTACAGCGGGTACTGATTCCGCCTTTGTAAACGAACGAACGTTTGGTTCCCTTAACTTGTTTGTGATCCATTTTATTTTCTCTTTACTTTTCGAGCTATCAAATTCGTCTATGACTATACTATAGCTTTTTTCTCTTAGCTTTGAGATTACTCTCCTTATAACTACAGAATGAGCTAAAGCTAAGATGTCGTTTAACCCAAGACCCTTTGAAGAATATTTTTTAAGTAAAATGTTAAATTTCATTGGAGAAATGGACAGCGTAGAACTTGCTTGACAGTTACGATTTATTTCTCTTGCTAACCTTTCAATTCTGCTATCTGGAATCAGTTTGCTATCAGTAACGCCAATAGAACTTAAGTATGCGGCCTGTTTTGGAGTTAAAGCGACTGCAGCCGTTACCAGTGGACCAACAATTTCACCCTTACCAGCTTCGTCTGAGCCAATCGTAGTATTTTCGTCCTTTAACTTTTTATAAAACAAGGATTCAAGGAGTTTTCTGATTTTTTCATTTTTCTGGTAAACAAGTTTTCCAGTTTCGTAAACTATAATAAGAGAATTATCTACAATACCTCTTAGAAGTTCGAATTCATTTGAAGCAGGCAGTCTTCTGAAGGTTGCTTCTTTTGAGATTATTTTAATAAAGTCATTTATGTTTTCCGCGCCTAAAAACACTGGAATTTGCTCGTTTTCCCTATCTTTATTTGGTTGCAACACTTTAACCGTGTTAACTCAAGTGAATTTAGTTGATTATTAATCTTTTCCTCTATTTTTGTTCTGACTTATTTGGTGTTATTGAAAAGAAAAGGTTAAATATACTTTTTATAAAATAAATTAATTATATAAAATGAAAAACGCCTTAATAGTTGTGGATGTTCAAAAGGACTTTTGTAAAAACGGAGCGTTAGAAGTGCCAGAGGGAGACGAAGTTGTAGATCCTCTGAATAAATATATAGAAGTTTTTGAAACAACAAAAAATATTGTAGTTTTCACGAGAGATTGGCACCCACCAGACCACATATCATTCAAGGGAAGAGGTGGGCCTTGGCCACCTCATTGCATAAAGAACACTGAGGGAGCGGAGTTCCATCCTAAATTAAATTTTCCAAGCGTAGCAATTGTTGTGTCTAAGGCAAGCGAAAGAGATAGAGAAGCCTACTCTGGGTTTGAGAACACTGGATTGCACGAGCTTTTAAAAGAACTAAAAGTTGAAAAAGTTTTTGTTGGGGGCTTGGCTACAGACTACTGTGTTAAGAATACAGTATTAGATGCTCTAAAGTTTGGCTTTAAAACTTATTTGTTAGTTGATGCTATAAAAGGGGTTAACGTTAACCCTAGAGACAGTGAGCTTGCTATAGAAGAAATGAAGAAAAAAGGGGCGGTAGCGATCACATTTGATGAAGCAAAAAAGCTGATAGGGTTAAGCGAAAAATGATAAGGCTCGTTGTTCTTGATGCTGACAGAACAATATGGGACCATCACAACGTTACTGAACTTAGAAGTCCATTTAAGCTTGTATCTAAAGATGTGGCTGAAGATGCAAATGGAGTAAAGGTAAAGTTAAACGATAAACTAATAGACTTTCTAGAGTTCGCTAGAGAAAAAGGAATTCTTGTATCATTGGCGAGCTGGAACGAACCAAAAAACGTTTTTGAGCTTCTATCTTTATTTGGAATAGACAAGTACTTTGTTTTCCCTATAGCAGAGCCTCATCCGAATAAGCATCTAATGATACAAAAAATAATAAGTAACCTAAGTAAAAGAGGAATAGATATTTCTCCAAATGAAATCCTATATATTGATGATAGAGATATTCATTTAAGCGAAATAAGAGAAAAAATTGGGAATGTAAAATTTCTTAAGTTTGGCGCGGATATAAAAGATTG
Source organism: Nitrososphaera sp. (assembly GCA_039793485.1). GTDB lineage: Archaea > Thermoproteota > EX4484-205 > EX4484-205 > JAAOZO01 > JAAOZO01. The sequence continues at coordinate 72,342 of JBAMLO010000053.1, forward strand.
GCAGGAAGCTATAAATAAAATTGAAAACAGCCTCTAGCAACAAAAGACTTAAAAAGATTAATTGAGTAGGTATTTCTTATGTCTTGGGAAGATGCAAAAGAAGCTTTAAAGAAAAACGAAGAGATAAAAATTACTTTCGTAGGAAGAAAAAGCAAAAAGAAGGTTTCAACGCCTGTTTGGTACGTATTTGAAAACAACAGCATTTTACTGCTCCCAGTTTCTGGAAGCAAAACAAACTGGTTTAAAAATGTAGCAGTAACTCCTCAAATAGACATAGAAGTAGATAGCATAAAAATCTCAGGGAAGTGCGAAATTTTAACTAACAAGAAGGACGTAGAGTATGTTGTAGCAAAGTTTAAAGAAAAGTATGGAGAAGAAGAAATTAAGAAATGGTACTCTGGGTTTGATGTCGCAGTAAGGGTACGACCTGCGTTGTCAAAATAAAAAGTTAAATACCGCAATGGTAAGGCGTATAAGAATGTGAACAAAAATGGAGAAAGTGAGGATAGCTTTAGTTGGTGCGGGAAGCATAGGAAGGGTTCATGCGCGAAACATAAAAGCAACTAAAGATGCTGAACTGGTAGCAATTTGTGACGTAAAAGAAGAAAGAGCAAAAAGCTTAAGTGAAGAAACGAAAGTAAACAGAATCTATACGAACTACGAAGAAATGATAGACAAAGAACAACCCGATGGAGTTGTTGTAGCTGTTCCAAACTACTTACACTCTAGCGTTACGGTTTATGCGTTATCCAAAGGAGCAAATGTCTTATGTGAAAAGCCAATGGCTATAAATTCCAAAGAAGCTGAGAAAATGGTAGAAGCTTACAGGAAATACAAGAAAACGCTCATGCTTGGGATGACTCAGAGATTTACTTGCGAAGCTCAAATGCTAAAGAAGCTCATTGAACAGGGAGAACTTGGAGAGATATACTTTGCTAAAGCAGACCTTCTTAGAAGGCTTGGCATTCCGGGCATGGGTAGCTGGTTTACCACAAAGAAATACTCTGGAGGAGGACCACTTATAGACTTAGGACCACACATGATTGACTTGGCAACCTGGTTAATCGGATTTCCAAAACCAAAATCTGCAAAAGGATATACCTTTTCTAAGATAGGGGTACAAAACAAAGGACTTGGAGGCTGGGGAATACCGGAGCCAGGAGGACCATTCGATGTTGAAGATCTAGCAGTTGGTTTAGTGGAGTTTGAGAAAGGAATAACATTGTATGTTCAAGTCAGCTGGGCAACTTACACTGACGAAACCTTTAACGTAAACATATTTGGAAATAAAGCTGGAGCATCATATCGCCCGCCAAAAATAATTACTGAGGTTGAAGGTGGAAATGTTATAGAAAAAAACCTCATCTGCCAACAGGTTGATCCTTATAAGAAAGAAATGGAGCATTTTGTTAATGTTATAAAGGGAAAAGAAGCACCACTTACAGCGCCAGAAGAGGGACTAACTGTTATGAAGATAATAGATGCAATTTACGCTTCTGCTGAAAAGAATAAAGAAGTGAAAATAGAGTAAATAAGTTTTTATACTTTTTTAAATTTTTTATACTCCTTCCCGTTTGTTCTGAAGTAGAGTAGATACGAGATGGATGCTTATGTTTTAGGTTCAGCATTTTTAGAACTTTCTCCAAAGGCCTTAAGCAAGAGAATAAGGGAGAGCAACGAATTTCTTGGCAATGCCGGAGGATCTGCAACGAACACAGCTGTCGCAACTTCAAAGCTTGGTTTAAAAGTTGGACTGTTAAGTTGTATTGGAGACGATGAAATAGGGAAAAAAGTACTAAATGATCTCAGAAGTTACAAGGTAGTTACAAGAAACATAAGAAAAGTTCATGGAATAAGAACAGGAATTAGCTTCTATGAATACAAAGGGAAAAAGAAAGTTTACTATTTTTATAGATTTTCTGGCTACTCAGACCCAGAAAATTACATAGTGCTTGACAAAAAACTTGCAAGTGAAGTTCAAAGTGCGAGAGTTTTTCACTTTACAGAAGCCACAATAAGAAAAGAAGAGAGACTTAAAGAGGTAGTAGGCTTCGTAAACAAATTAAGAAAAAAGTTAGTTGTAGTTTATGACTCGAACCTACGGCTAGACCTATGGAGATCAAGGAGAGATGCCATTAACGCCTCAAGAAAGGCAATAGAAATTTCTAAAGTAATTACTATGAACGAAGAAGAAGCTAAAGTAATATTTGAGTCCAAGACTCTTGCTGACGTTTTAAGAAAAATGTCAAAGATGGGCGAAAAGGTTTTCTTTATAAAAAGAGGTTCAAAAGGTTGCTTAGCCCATTACGGTAATAAAGTCTATAGCGTTAAAGCATTCAAAGTTAAGGTTATAGACGATACGGGCGCTGGAGATTGTTTCTCTGCAGGTGTAATTTTTGGAATAGTTAGAGGACTAAGCATAGGAGAAACAGCAACATTTTCAAATGCTGTTGCGGCTCTTAAAATATCTAGAGCTGGGGGATTAGGTGCAATCCCGAACTTAAATGAAGTTTTAAGCTTCTTAAAGAGAGAGGGCTACGAAGAGCTTGCAAAGAAGATAGTAAAACTAAAAACGAACTTTGCTGAGGAACTATTTCCAGCTTCTTAAGTATCTTGTTCTGATACCAAAGTAGGATAAGGCCCTTGCCGTAGTATAGTTAACCAGCTCCTCAATCGACTTTGGTTTTAGGTAAAATGGAGGCATAGGAGGCATTATTACAACGTTGTTATTTGTTGATAACTTAAGCAAATTCTTTAAATGAATTGAACTTAATGGGGTTTCTCTTGGCATGAGGACAACTTTTCTTTTTTCTTTAATACAAACGTCTGCAACCCTTGTAAGGAGGTTATCTGAAATGCCGTTCGCAATTTTTGCAACAGTAGACATTGAGCAAGGAGAAATTAAGAGCCCATCATACTCAAAGGATCCACTTGCTAAGGGAGAATCAAAATCTGATTCGTCGTAGTACTTAAAGGCAAGCGACTTAACATATTCTTCGGTAAGATCTGTTTCTTCACGAAGAACTTTCCACCCGTTCTTTGTTACAATCAGATAAGTTTCGACTTTAGCCTCTTTAAGGAGTTCAAGTGCAGTAATACCATAGATAGAACCACTACTACCGGTTATGCCAACTACAATCCTCATTAAAACCAGTAAGGTTAAGGGAGGTTTATAGATTTATTCCTTACGTTTTAAACAAGAGTTTTGCACTTCCTAAGTTTTTTACTTTCACCTTGATTTTTAAGACTCAACTTCAACAAGTTTTAACAAGAAGAAATTTACTCCAATGAATTTTTAAAGAAAATCTTTTTAAGCTCTTTATTCAATGCTAAATAAAAAGAGATGAGCCTTCAGTCTAGTATAATTAAAGACCTAGAAGCAAAAATGAAAAACATGAAGAAAGATGATTTTCTAAAATATGTTGTGAAAAAACTCAATGAAGTTGATCATTATAGTTGGGTTGGAATTTATCTCGTTAATGGTAATGAACTAGTCTTAAAAACTTTTTCTGGACCAAGAGAAACGGAGCACAAGATAATTCCCGTAGGGAAAGGAATTTGTGGATTAGCTGCAGAAATTGGAAAAACTGTTGTGGTTCAAGACGTTAGTAAAGATACCAGGTATATTTCTTGTTTTCCCTCGACGAAGTCTGAAATTGTAGTGCCGATAGTTAAAGATGGAAGAGCAATAGGTGAAATTGACATAGATAGCGACTACCTAAATGCTTTTACTGAAGAGGATGAGAACTTCTTAGAAGAAGTTGCTAAAATGATTGAAAGAAAATTAGAAGAGTGAACTAACTAAAAATTCTTATTCTTTAAAACAAAGCAAGAGAATTAAAATGAATAAGCAGCTATTAAAAGAACTTAGATTTTAAAAGTTAATTTTGTTTTTTATTAAAAAGTAGACTTAACAAACAAAGTTAACAAAAATGAAATAATAATTGCAACTAAGATAAATACGATTAAAGGTAGAAATACTGTTTCTAAGAAAGCTATAAACAATGCAAGAAAGTCTTTGATGTTTATTTTCTTGTCACCAGCCAGCATCTTACTTTGTGTTCGTCTTCAACGCTTTCAACGGGTGGTATTTCAGTCTTGCAAATGTCCATGACATAAGGACATCTATCGGCGAAAGGACATCCCTTTACTGGTGTGGTTGGATTGGGAGGCTCTCCACTTATTAAGAACTTGTCCTTCTTCACATCTGGGTCAGGAATCGGAACACTTTTCAAAAGAGCCTGAGTATAAGGATGTTCTGCTTTCTTAAACAATTCCTTAGTACGACTTGTCTCAACCCACATCCCTCTATACATTATGACAGTCCTTTCACTAACATATCTTACAACAGCTAAGTTATGAGTAATTAGAAGATAAGTATAGTCATACTTTTCTTGTAATTCCTTCAGCAGGTCTAAAACTTGAGCCTGAACAGAGACGTCTAAAGAAGCTGTGGGTTCATCTAAGATAAGAAACTCAGGCTCAACTGCTAATGCTCTTGCTATTACCGCTCTTTGCCTTTGGCCTCCGCTTAGCTCGTGAGGAAACCTATACAGATGTTCCTCACTTAGACCAACCCTTTCCATCAGCCTAAGAGCATTATCATACTCCTCGCCTTTATGCAAGTGGTGTACACGCATTACTTCCATTATGCTATCTTTTATGGTCATCCTTGGATTTAACGATGCATATGGATCCTGAAAGATGATCTGAGCCTTTCTCCTATATTTTTTAAGTTCACTTCCCTTTATATTGGTTATGTCCGAGCCATTGTAAAAAATTTTACCTCCAGTTGGTTCCTCTAACTTAACTAGAATTCTTCCAACAGTTGTTTTCCCACTGCCACTTTCTCCAACTAAGCCCAATGTTTCCCCTTTCCTAATATAAAAGGAAGCATCTTCGACTGCATAAATATAACCAACAACTTTTTGAAGTATACCGCCATAGATCGGGAAGTATTTCTTTAAGTTTTCAACTTTTACTAAAACATCGTTGTTTTCCATAACCACCACCTTAAGAATACAAGTGACACTCAACCACTCTTTCCTTCACATAAGATGGTCTCGGAGCTTGCTTCTTACATATTTCCATGGCATAGGGACACCTTGGATGAAATGTACAACCAGGAGGAGGAGAAACTAGGTCTGGAACGGTTCCTGGAATGCTTTTTACTTTAACATCGATGTCAGCTCGTGGTAAGGCTTCCATCAAACCTTTGGTATATGGGTGCAATGGGTTTTTAAAAACATCAGAAACTCTACCATATTCAACGATCCTTCCTGCATACATTACGGCAACCTTTTGGCACGTTTCAGCAATTACCCCTAGGTCATGAGTTATAAGAATAACTGATGTGTTATACTTTCTCTGTAGCTCTTTCATTATCTCTAGAACTTGGGCTTGAATCGTTACATCTAAAGCTGTCGTAGGCTCGTCAGCAATTATTAAGGAAGGTTGTAGCGAGAACGCGATTGCTAACATAACTCTCTGCTTCATTCCGCCGCTAAGTTCGTGAGGATACATTTTAAGAACTCTGTCTACTGCGGGCATCTTTACATCTTTAAGAGCAGAAACCATTATTTCTTCTATTTTTTTATCGTCAACTTTTGAAGAATTCTTTATACTATCTTTCTTTGAAAGAAGAATATCCCTAAACTGTTCTCTGATTGTAAACACAGGATTAAGGTACGTATGTGGATCTTGAAAGATGGCATTTATTTCTTTTCCCCTTATTAGGTTGTATTCTTTTTCGGGAATTTTTAGTAAGTCTCTTCCTTTAAAAATTATCTCACCTTCCACAATTCTTGCATTTTGAGGAAGAAGTCTTAGAATAGAAAGGCCTGTTACAGATTTCCCCGAACCAGTTTCTCCAGCTAAGCCTAAAATTTCACCTTTGTTTAATTCTAAGTTTACACCATTTAACGCTTTTACAACGCCTCTGTATGTATAAAATTCAACTCTTAAGTTTTTAACTTCAAGTATCTTCTCGCTCATGCCTTTTTAATTTCACCTTCTTAGCCTAGGATCAAGCACATCTCTTAACCCATCGCCTATAAGGTTAAATCCTAAGCTAGCAGTTAACACTGCAAGCCCTGGAAAGAACATTATCCAAGGAGCCATGAATAAGTAGCTCGCACCTCTATTTATAAGCTGACCCCATTCAGGCTCAAACGGAGATGGTCCAAGACCAATAAAGCTTAACCCTGCAGCACTTAGCATAACGCCACCTACATCCATGGTGGCTAGAACAAGTATTGGATAAATTGCGTTTGGAAACACGTGCTTAAACAGTATAAGAAAGTCTGGAATTCCTAGGCTCTTCGCCGCTTGGACGTAAAGCTTCTCTTTTTCAGATAGTACTTGCCCTCTCATAATTCTAGCATAACCAGTCCACCAGACTAAAGTTAATGCTAAAAAGAGATTTACAGTTGACCTGCCAAGAGCCATTGTTATACCCATTGCAAAAATCAACCCAGGAAAAGCAAGAAGTATATCTGTAAATCTCATTATTATTTCGTCTACTTTTCCTCCAACATACCCAGAAATTGATCCTATCGTTACTCCTATTAATGTTGCAGTTAGGACTACAACTAATGAAATAGACATATCAAACCTTGCACCAAGAACTATCAGCTGAAGAATATCTCTTCCCAAATCATCTGTACCGAATATGTGTTGCGAGCTTGGGGGCTCTAAAGCAGCACTCAAATTTACTTGTTCCGAGATTCTAGGATTAACGATGAGAGGGCCTACTATTGCAAGAATTGCATAAAACACCACGATCAGAGACCCAAAGACAACTAATTTGTTCCTTGAGAATAGCCAAAGGGCATAACTTATTTCTTTTTTCTTTAGTTCCCATTCGTTAATTTTTTTCATTTACTTCACCTTTTTGCTCTTAGTATTTTATCCTTGGATCAAGCCAAGCGTAAATTAAGTCCACTATTAGATTAACTAAAACAAATATGAAAGCTGAAAGAACCACGTAGGCCATAATGGTATTTGAATCGTTAAAGATTATTGCCCTGTAACTTAACCAACCCATTCCAGGAAATGCAAATATTGACTCTGTTAGAATGGCACCCCCTAGAAGACCACCTATCATTAATCCAGTTGATGTTACAACTGGGATCATTGCATTTTTTAAAGCATACTTGTAGATAACAATTCTTTGAGGCAAGCCATATGATTTAGCAAAAGTGATGTAATCTTGTCTTAAAACTTCCAACATAGAAGACCTTGTCAGCCTTGTTACAACGCCTATGTTTAAAAAAGCTAAAGTAATTGCGGGCAAGATAATGTGCGAAAAAGCATCCAACGCCATAACGAAATTACCTTGGATTAAAGAATCAAGTATCAAAAGACCGGTTATTCTTTGAACAGGATGTGAAGCGAAGAGAATTGGGTCATATCTTCCAGTGCTGGGAAGAGCAAACCAACCTTGAACTCTTGTCCAGTATGTGAACAAATATTGCAAACTTAATCCAAGCCAAAAAACTGGCATAGAGATGCCAACTAAAGAAAAAATTCTCGACGCGTGGTCTTCAATTTTGTTGTTTCTTAGCGCACTAATTATTCCAAGAGGAATTCCGATTAGCAATGTTATGATAATACTTACTATTGTGAGTTCAACTGTTGCTGGAAAGAACGTGGCAATCGCATCTGCTACTGACATATGCCCAGCTCTAGACCAGCCCCAGTTTAATGTTATTAAATCTCTTAAGTAATAAATGTATTGAACGTAAAAAGGCTTGTCTAAGCCAAGCTGACGCCTGATGGCAGGAATTAAGTAAGCAGGAGTTCTTTCTGTCACGTACGCTGCTAATGGATCAAGTACAACTCTCGAGAGGTAAAAAGTCAGAATAGTTACTCCTAGTACAACAGGTACTAACATAAAGAGTCTTCGTATCGCATACTCATAGAGTTTCATTCTTTTCGAGCAAAAAATTAGTCTTATTTATAAATCTTTCCCAAAAGAATAAAACAAAAAAAGAAAATAGGTTACAAAAGAGAGTCTTTGGAAGATTTAGTAATTGAAGTTGAAACCAAGGAAGTCAATGTCGAAAGTTGGTAGAGGTCCTACTGCCCTTATGTCGTTCTTATATTGATCTAAAACAACTACTGTTTGATTCGCATACCATTTGTTCATGTCGATAAGTTGAGGCCACATGTCTCTTATTATGTAAGCCATGTCCGCTTGTCCTGAAAGAAGGTCGGTAAGTCGAGTATTCGGATCATCAACTTCTTTTATGATGACTCTTTCCACTTGAGGATGTATGTTTCCATTCGGTCCTCCCCAATAGTTTGGATTTCTCTTCAACGTTATTACTCCAGGAGTCCAACTTTCAAGTATATATGGGCCAGTTCCAGCTTCAGCATGTTTATCCATCCAGTCATTATGCTTTCCTATTTGCACTCCGCCATGAGCTTCTACGTAAGAAGGAGAAACGATAGAAGCAACAGTAAATGCCAATACCTTTGGAAGAGGTGCATAAGGTCTATCGAGATTTATTCTAACAGTATAAGTATCAAGAACTTCTATTGGTTTTTGAGCCTTCCATGCGTCGACATCAGCTTGTGTAGCATTTCCTGCCCAGATTTTCTCCATTAAGGCTTCGGCACCTTTTATTGGACCAAGCATCCATGCTGGGCCATCAGGATCTGCTATTATTATTGCTCTTTCTAATGAGTATTGAACGGCTGTGGCATTGAATGGAGTGCCATCTTGGAAGTATATTCCCTTTCTTAAGTGAATAGTATAACTTAGACCATCGCTCGAAACTGAGTAGTTTTCTGCTAACCATGGAATAACTTCCGTTGCGCTACTGCCATTGAACCAGAATAAAGTTTCATAAACATTCTGAAGAACTTCGCCTCCAGCAGTTTCATAATCTACGGCAGGATCAACATAGTCAGGCTCTCCAATAGTTTCAACGTATATTACATCTGGGTTTGTGGCATTCTTTGACTTAGAAATTGTAGCATAGTAGTTTCCTGCAAATGCTGGATTATAGTACCATCCACTTAACCATGTTCTTTCGAAATGAATTCCAACTGGCTGATCAGTCCATATGTAGGGTACGTCCTCATAAACTAATCGTTGAATCTGAGAAATTATTTGGAACCTTTTTGCTTCATCAAACTCTTGAGACTGAAGGTCAACGAGTCTATCAACTTCTGGATTCTTATAACCAGTCCTTATTGGGAAAGTTCCTTTCTCGCTATGCAAAAACGGAACAAGGTAGTCGTCAGGGTCTATGTAATCGGGAGCCCATCCAAGGAAGAAGATTGGAAGCTTTTTAGCTCTAAGCATAGCCAAGTACTGCGGCCAAGCCAACGAAACGACTTCTATTTTTATTCCAACATTTAAGTTATTTATTGCGCTTGCTAAAAGCAAACAAGATTTTTCTCTAGCAGCGTTACCTGTGTTATAATAAAGTTTAATCGTTATGGGATTATCTGGGCTAAAGCCATAATCTTTTGCTACTGCTTGTAGCAACTCCTTTGCCTTTGTAAGGTTGTAAGTGTACTTTGGTATTGTTGGATCATAACCAAACATTCCTTGGGGAACTGGACCATTTGGTTGAATAGCACCACCTTTAAGAACTTCCTTTATGTAAGTGTTGTAATCGAACGCATATGCAAATGCTTCCCTAACTCGTTTATCAGCAAAAAGCGCTTTAATTACCCAAAAGCTTTGGCTTAAACTCCCAACTGAAACTTTATGAACACCAGAACTTAAGCTCGTTGTCGTTAAGTTTAAAGAAACAACTTGTGAAGCTCCAGGATTGAGAGTAACTTCCTTCGAATAAACAACAGAACCGTCTAAACTTATATCAACTTTGTAGGTACCGGAACCAGTTCCGCTGTTAGTAACGGTTACGTTAAGGGCAACCAAGTCACCAGGATGTACTGTAGTAGCGCTTAAACTTAGACCAGAAACTTGAAAGTTTGGTTTTGGCCAAAGGAAGTACGCAGCAACTGCAAGCACCGCAACAGCGACTATTATTCCGAGAAAATACTCTTTTTTCATTTTTTACTTCAAAAGGGGTCAGCGTTAGAAATAGACTATATAAGTCTTTCTCACAATGTAAATGTTTTTAGCTTTACATGAACTAAGAAGTCGGTTCGTTAGGCAAGACAATTGAGAGTAGCGATGGAGCTGAAGTTTTTATAAAAATCTTAATTTTTTAAATAAAAAATAAAAAAGGAGGAAATAAAGTTAAGTCTTTGGTTTTCTTAGTGCTAATACAACTGCAACTATAGCGACTAGAAGCGAGAGTATTGAAATTCCATACGCTAACGTTAATGAAGACTTTAAACTATCAACGCTAGAAGATAAACTTGCTACTGATGACTCTATGCCAGATAATCTTCCTGACAATGTAGCTTGCATTGAATTAACTAGAGTTTGGAAGTAAGCGATTGCTGGAATTACTGTAAACGGAGTTGTAAGAGTTGCGGGAATTGCTACTTCTGTACTCGTAGCAATCACTAGTACGCTGTATGTTCCCGGAGTGAAAGCTCCAGTTATTTGTGGATCTAACGTGATTGCATACTTTCCTTCAGATACAAAACTTGCATCGCCTTTCGCTACCATGTTACCAAGAGGATCTGTCACGATATACTTTACAAATTGAACTTTATTGCTTGGGTACGGTTGGCCTTTGTAACTCAAAGTAACATTTATCCTTGTTTGGAGTCCAGGAACAACCTGCGA
>JBAMLO010000054.1:0-19740 GCA_039793485.1 Nitrososphaera sp.
TTGAATAATACTTTTTTAGTTTAAAAAGGATTATCCTTTAATAGCTTCATAGTCTCGAACCAAAATATCATGCTCGCAATACCCCCAAACACGATCGCTAAAACATTATGAATGTCGTTAAAAGAAAACCCATAGAGAAATAGGTATGTTAACAACATCGTAGAAAAGAAGATTGAATAAAACAAAAAACGAGGAACTAGATATCTTCCAATTCTGGTAAAAAACTTCAGTGTGCCTACTTTTATCTCATGTGCAAGGACATATTCACCAAAGTCGTTTTTCTTAACTAGTCCAAGTTCCTGAAGTTTGTTTAGGTGATGCATAGCGAGACTTGGGCTTGAAAAACCTAAAGCACGTTGGACTTCTCTAGCTCCAAAAGAAGACTTTGGAGAACGTAGCAAATACCAATACACTAACAATGTCTTTCCTCTCAACTTTGATTCAATGTTTGCTAAGTCTAGGTCTGAATCAGACATTACAAAAACATAAAAAGAAAAAAAGAACTTAAAAAGCTTTTTGTTTCTAATTATTTGTTTAGCCGATTACGAACACAACTTGCACACTTATGGAAACTTGTTGTTCTCCTGGCAATATTGGTGTAGTAGAAGAATAAGCCTCAATAGCTCTGTATAGAATAGGTTGATAGCCTTCGTTTACTTGAACACTTTTTACTCCAATTATTTTCAAGTTAAGTGGCTTTAGAGCAATTTCTGCTTTGTTCTTTGCATCGTTAACAGCACTTTCTAGAGCTTGGTTTACAAGCTGCTTTCGAAGGTTTTCTGAAAACAAAAATGAAACACCCATAATTTTATTCGCTCCAGAATTTACGCCCGTATCTATAATTTTTCCTATCATGTCAAACTTAGAAACAGTAACTGAAATTGTATTGGATACTCTATACCCTACAAGCTTAGGAGGCTCTTTGTCTGGATAAACATAAACTGGATAAAGATAAAACCCAGAAGTTGAGATGTTTTGCTTACTCACTCCAAGGTCAATTATCGAACTAATTATTGCGTTCATCTTTTCAGAGTTTTCTCTTAAAGTTTCGTTTGCGGTTGGACCTTGAGTTTCAACACCAATACTTATAGAGGCTAAGTCTGGTAGCGCTTTAACGGTCCCTGTACCACTAACAGTTAGTAAGTTTTCTTGTTGTGGAGTCTGTGCGTAAACAGTTTTTGGCGAGCTAATTGCAATGTAGCTGATAATACCTACCGTTACTACTGAGACCATCGCTACTATAGCTAGAATGTACAATTCTTTCTTTTCGTCCATACCTTTCTCACCACTCAACATAACATTATCTGGGTTAATTATACTATGTTTTAGAACACTTTTTCTTCGAGCATTCTAAGTAGTAGAACAAGAATAGTTTACTTAATCGTTATAAAGAAATATGTTAAAAATTTGAACCTTTTTTGAAGGTCTTGCTTTCTCTTGCTGTTCTAAAAGTTAGAATTAAATACTAGAATTTGCTTTATTAAAGGTATTAAAGAAGTAAAAAGAGGGTTAATAAGATGGAAAAGAGAACGCTGCTGTATCCAATTCTAGCAATTCTGCTTGGAATTTCGATTGTAGCCTTACCTAGCTTCTTTCTAAGAAACAGTAGCAAAGAAGTAGGGTTTACTCCACTTACTACTCTCTCTAGAAATAATACAGAAGCTCGAGAAGCAAATAAGTCAAAAGCTACAACAACTTCAACAAGTTACTTTACTGAAAGCCTAGACCTTTTGCAAAAATTGTTACTCATGCTTCTTGTTCCTTTAGCTCTAGCTTATTTTGCATTTAGGTTTGCAAAAAGCAAGCTATGATTTTTCAAATGTGCTTTAAACTGTTACTGCATCGTATATGAACTTTACACCAAAGTATACCATCAGGATCCCCAGCAGTAACAAGGCAATCTTTAAAGTGGAGTTGCTTATCTTACTTCCTTTATAGAACGTGTAGGCTACAAGCATTAACCATGCGAAGTCCATCCACACATGTAGCAAGTACATAAGGAATACTCCCTGAAAAGAAAACAGACTTATTGAGTCGATAATTAATTTAGTTCCAACCGTCAGCCACCAAATTATGAAATAAGGGTTGAATGCAGTAAGTAAAGAACCCATAAAGAATGAATTTTTTGTTGTACTAGAAATTTTTAGTTCAGCGTTGCGCAACGACTTAAATTGGAGAAAAGCAAAGAAAAGTAGTACAACACCGCCCAAAAAGGAAAGTAATGACCTTATTTCTTTAGATAACATACTTAAAACTCCAAAGGCAAGCAGAAGAACCAACGGAAGTTCGACAAACATATGTCCTAAAGCTGCTAAGAAACCTGACTTCCATCCCGCTTTTACTCCAGAACTTGCTGTTGCTATGGTTAGAGGACCTGGAGAAAGCGCTCCAGAAGCAGTTATGGCTTGCACTTCAAGTACCCAAGAGATTAAATCCATTTCTTAGTCACCATTGTTTTCGCTTTAATTTAAAGTTAAAGGATCTCATGAAATATATTTTTAAGCTTTTGCTTGTAACTAAGGAACTATAACTCCCTTTATGTAGTTACTTGGTTTACCTGAAGCATACTCAAAGGCTTCTTGAATTTCATCAAGTTTCCACTTATGAGTTACAAGTTGCTCAAGACTGAATACTCCTCTAGACAGCATTTGCGTAGCTATCTTTAAATTCTTTGTCATATCTTCTGCTCTTGATGGATTGGTCATTACTACTTCTAAGCCCTTTGCATCCCATTCTCTTAAACTTACTAAAACTGGGTTCGGATGATAGCTAAATATACCAAGTTTTCCCCTTTGCTTTACCAACTTAGTTGCTGTGCTAACTCCTTCAGGACTTCCTGTTGCTTCTATCACTATATCACAACCTATATTTTCTGTCACACTAAGAACTTCCTTTACAATATCTTCTTTCTTAGGATTTAACACTATATTTGCTCCATAGTGCTTCGCTAACTTTAGCCTTTCCTCGTTTATATCGATGCCCACTAAGTTGCTTAAACCTAGACGACTCAGAGCTTGAACTAACAGTAAGCCCATAAAACCAGTACCAACTACAGCAACGTTGTCTCCAACCTTTGGACTAAGAATTCGAATAGCGTTAACCGCACAAGCAAGAGGCTCTCCTATAGTGTATTCGAAGAGTATGTTGTTTGGAACCTTTTCTACATATTTTTCATTTACTACTATAAAGTCAGAAAAGCCAGGATTTCCCAAGGCTGTAACATGGTCGCCTTTGGAAACTTTACTTACGTTAGTTCCAGTTTCAACAACTTCTCCCGAAGGTTCGTGACCCAATGGAGAAGGTAAAGAAAACCAAACAGGATAGCCTAAAAAACCATAAAGGTCGCCAGTACATATGCCACAAGCTTTTACTTTAATTAAAACATCTTCTTTGTTCAAGCATGGAACCTCTTCTTCAATTAGCTTTATCTTTCCTTTCTCTAGTAACACAGCTACCCTTCTTTTCATGAGTTAAGCTTAGAAAAATCCCAATATAAAACCTTTTCAATTGCAAGGAGCTGCAAACCTAATGCTTCAAACTTGCAAACTTAAAGCTCGGGTAATTAAGTTGAAAATGACTTCGCAAGAGTTAAAAATTCTAATTACCATCATTCTTTACAGAAATGGCTCAAAGGAGCAAAGGAACAAAATGTTTTAAGGCTGTTTTCGAAATCAACAAAGAAGAAATAAGCATTATCTTTTATTCAACTTATGAAAAGTTAGAGACAACGCTTAAGAAGATAAAACTAAAGTTGGATATATATAATCAAACTAACTGTAAGATAATAGAGTGTAAAGAGTATGATGGAAGCAATTATGATTTTTATTGGCCAAGTAAACTAATCGAAAGCTCATAATTTCTATGAGCTTCACTTAAATTAAGTTTTGTTATCTTTCGGAGATTTATTAACAAATCTTGTCTTAGAAATTATAGTATTTATCAGAGTATTGTTTGGAATTAGTACTTCTTTTTCGCCATTTTGAGTCTCTAAAACAGTATACATTAGTTTTATATCCTTAACGATTCCAGATTGGCCTAGTACTGTTACTTCGTCTCCAATTTTGAAGGGTCTAGCGAGTATAAGTAGTAGCCCTGCCATTGCATTTGATAGAATTGTTTGGCTTGCAAAACCCATGACAATTCCACTGAACGATCCTATCGTTAAAGCTGCTTCTAACCCAATTTTAAACACAGAAGCTAAAGCGCTAAGTAGTATTGCATAGCCTCCTATTCGAACTAAGGTCTTCATAACTGCTGCTTTGTCAAGTTCTAAAGTTCTTGCAACGCTCCTATAAACTAACTCTCCAACAAATTCTACAAGCTTATACCCTACTAGTAACACAACTCCTGCTTGAATATAAGGCATAAGACCTACTATTGGTTCTAGAATCAGAGACCATGTAGAAAAAGCAAAACCTATAAGATAGAAAGCTACAATCATTACGACAATGTAGAACAGTATTTTTGCTATGTTACGTGGACTTCCTATTTTTTCGTTTTTGTTTTTTGCCTCTTTCGAACTAGAACTTGTCATTCTCTCCTAGAACTAAATTTGAAATGATTTTTAATCTTTTTGGTGTCAATCTATGTTTCAGTTTTTTGTTCAGTAACTAACATATGCTATGTGGCTATCCAAAACAACCTAAGATTAGAGAATCGAACGAGTAAAGTAGAACTGAAGACGAGCTATTCTAAACTCCGGGCAAAAGTTATTTATTTTAAAAAATTAAGAAAGATATAAGCTAGTTAATGAACAATACAATTGATTAGAGAAAGAATAGAACGCGAAAGACATCCAGCAAAAAATCGGTGCACGTCCCTAAGTATAAGTTTGCCGAGTTGCCTTATAGTAGTACTTCTTTTTGACAGTTTCTTATTCTTTCAATTAACGCATCCAGCACTATAGCTGATATGCCTACTCCTACAGAGAAAGAACATCTGACATTTTATGGTGATACGAGCGGCACGAAGAATAGGAGATACAAGGAGCGTCTGCTTTCAATAGTAATCATTTTGTGTAGTTTGGTTTAAAAGGCCGGGGTTCATCTTTGAGCTTCGTACTTCATAAGCTTTTTTCTTATTTCTTCAGGTATTGGGTTTTCAACTATTAAACCATACTTTGAAGCTTTGTTTGCTATATCCTGATCGTTGGACACTATAATGGGTATTCGGTGGGCTAATGCTGTAGCTATCAGGAAGCCATCTCCTAGAAGTATGTTCTCAGCAGAAGATATTTCTAAGCCATTTATAGAAGACTCTACGACCTTAAGAGCACTGACTGTTAGTTTAAGTTTTTTAAGAGTTTCCTCAAAGGCCTTACTCTGTAATACCAAAATAAAACATTGTATGTTTCTAAGATTGTTGTATACGTTAAGTAAACTTCTAATTCTCCCGAAATGGCCTTTTCCAAAAAATTCCACGCAGGATCGTGGGCCGGGCTATCATTGTACAATGCATACGAAAGGATATCCGCGTCTATTATTCTCAATTTTTAAGTCCACCAAATTTATCCTTGACAGTAGCAGTATCGGTAAACCTCCTCTCCTTGTCACCCGTAAGCTTTATTGCTTTTATTTTTTCTATTAGTTCATTCTTATCTTCAAGAACTCTCAAAGTAATAGTGTTCTTGTCTACTAGCTCTACTTTGAAGATGTTCTTACCTACAGCTTTCCTGAGGTTGCTAGGGATAGTAATCCCTCCTTTCCTATCCATTTTTACTATTTCTCCCGCACCCACCACCCACTTCCACTAAGAGAAAAGAAAAATTAAGTATTTCGCATCTTTTTTATTAGAGCTTGCCAAGCTAAGGGTTCTTAGCTAGAAGAAAAAATGTTGATGGCTCAAGAACAAACAAAACATCATTATACGCGCTGTTAACAGCAGTACGGTTTAGTAAGATGTCTGGGACTAAGAAAAGTATGTTAAGAGAGTGTGGTACTAAAAAAGCAGTTGAGGCAACACCGAATTTCTTTGCGATAACAACAAAAAACCTCAAAAGGAAAAGATTTTTAGAAACTAAATATTTTAGTAGAAATGAAGACAAACTGTTCGAAATTCTAGAACAGAGAAAATGTTTTAAAAATTAAAAAAAAGATATAAGCTAGTTGTTGCACAATATACTTGATGAAGGGAGGTGAAAAGAGGACGGAGAGCAAAAGGATGAACAAAGCAACTCTAAAAAAATTTTTCTTAAACTTTATTGGTATTGCTTTGCTGTGTTCTCCTCTGCTTCTTATGTTACCACCAGTTCAAGCTTTTACATCAAGAATGACGTACTACGCAACTTTACCTTATGCCCGAATTCCCTATGCGCTTGTAAACATCAATGTAGAAGCAACATACTTTAATGGAAGTACTGCAAGTGTAAGAGATTTAACAGTAATCTGGTTGGCTAGTCCAAGAAATGACTTAAAATCCTCCGTAATTTATAGTGGCAATGGCAAAGCTACATCAATAACTTTGCCAAGAGTTCATATAAGCAGAGTAAGTAAGACCAATGCCTATGGAAAAATTGAATGGATAGATATCTACAATGTTGAGAATCTACTAATAACTATTGTAACATATGATGGATGTTTAGGAACGAAGACAATAGGCGTTGAACTTAATAATGTTGTTGTAAATGTTAATGTAAAAGTAGAAGTTTCTCAGAAAAATAGATTAAAAAACATTAAAGGAACTTTGGAGGCTTCAGGTCTTCTTACTGCTGCTTCGTATTATCATCTAGTTGAATCTAAGGAAAGCTTAAAGACATCCAAATTTATAACTTTGTATCCTGATAAGGGTGTAACTATAAAATTGTTGGTTCCACAAGGAAAAACACTGTGGTTTGAGTCAATAAGTAGAACCGCTCCAGGTTACGATAGCTTACAAAGCACGAGCTGGAGTCATGGTAATTCAGGAGTCAACATGCCCGATACTTGCACGTTTGATTCAAGTATTCCTGCACCAAACGGCGGAAACTGGGTAGACTTAGGAACTCAAGTAAAATGGAGGTACGAAAGGTGGGAAGGATACGATAGCAATTATAACTTAGTTGAAGTGATCGAAACAATATTTCCGTCAGAATGTTTGGGAGGTATTGCCTACTTAAGCTATGGTGCTTATACGCCTCCATCTGCAAGTGGCAATCTGAAGCTTATAGGCGATGGTGGTGCTAGTAGAACGCTCAGTATGGGCGGAACATGGACTATCGGAGGAATTAGTGTTAGTCTTAGTTTTGGAGTTTCATACCCAACTGGCTCTGTTACAGTTGGAGGAAGCTTTGGATTTTCGTTAAAATATGAATCTTGCAGTGCAACAATAAGCGTTGTTAGTAACGCTTACGACCCACTAAAATATTCAGTTTATGCTTTTGATGCTGGAACTGGATGGGCTAAGCTGTATACAGCTTGGATAAAAGATACTTAAAAATCTGTTTCTTCAATAAAAAAGAAATTCTTTATGAGTTTGGAAGTTATCTAATCTTCTAGCAAAAACACCTTTCATATAACCTGCAGGAAGGATGAAAAGGCAAGAGAAAAGTAAAAAAGGAAACTTCAATCATTCTTAAGAATTCTACATTTCTTTGGGTCTACAACAATACCTTCGACTGGCTTGTTGTCTAAGTAACTTAATATTGCCTCAGCTACCGTTTCGTCCATGGCAGATAGTGCTTCTTGAGTGTATGCGGCTACGTGAGGTGTAATCACAACATTATCATACTTTAAAAGTGGATGCTCGGAATTTATTGGCTCATTTTCGACAACGTCCAAAGCTACAGCACCTACGATGCCTTTTTCTATGGCCTCAACTAAAGCATCATTGTCTATAAGCTCACCCCTCGCAGCATTAACTATTATGATTCCTCTTTTTGCATTCGCTAAAGTTTCTCGATTGATAATGTGATAGGTCTCAGGACTAAGGTTTGCATGAAGTGTTACTATATCGCTTTTTGCCATAAGTTCAGCAATGCTACTTGCAGGAGTGACTTCGAGAGCCTTCATTTTTTCTTCTTGTACGTAAGGGTCGTAAGCAATCACTTTGGTACCAAATCCATTTCTTAGAATTTCAGCAACTCTTGAACCAATGTTTCCAAAGCCAATAACTCCAACTGTAAGGTTGCTTATGTTCTTACTTATGAACTTAGCACGTTCTTGCCACTTGCCTTTTCTAACAGCTTCGTTTGCCTCAGCAACATGTCTTAAAGCACTAAGCATTAGAGCTATGGTATGCTCTGCGACTGCTTCTCTTTCTTTGTATCCAGGCACTGCCGCAACTTTTACTCCATACTCTTCTGCTGCCTTCAAGTCAACATTATCAAGACCTATGCCATGCCTTACTATCATAACTACGTCTTCATTTCTTCTGAAGAATTCTTTGCCATAACGTGGTGTTACGCTTGCTATGATAAAATGGTACCCTTTGAGCTTCTCAGCTAGCTCTTGTTCTGTTATGTCTTTTGGAACCTCAATTTGATCTAGGATGCATCTTGTTGCAAGCTTACTCATAACGTTAGTAAATTTTCCGAAAGACTTAGAGTTTACAATAGCCACTCGGGGTTTCATCTTCATATCACCTCAAGTTTTTTGCATACTCAATGTAGGGCTCAGAAATTTTCCTAACCTCTAATTTTTCTTCTTCAGTAAGATTTCTTAATGGAATTGGCGATTCTCCAACTTCAATTCCTCTGATTCTAAGCACTTCTCTTAAAACAACCTGAGTTTCAACTCCAAACTTACTAAATTCTTTTCTTATGTTGTTTACGACCCCTTGAAGCTCAACTGCTTTTTTTATGTTTCCTTCCTTTACAGCAGTATAGATTGCCAGAGGAATTTCAGGAAGTGCGTTAGCTATACCACAAACATGAGCCTTAGCTCCAACCATAAAAGTTACAGCTATCAGCGAATCTCCAGCTCCTGCAACGTAGTAGCGCTTTCCAAACATGCTTACGTAATTCTGAAGTTGCTCAACATCGTAACTTGTATCCTTTATGCCTACTACACTTGGAACTTTCTTTGTTATAGCTTCAAAATCACTCGGCGAAATGTTGTATCCTTGTCTTCCTTTGTTGTTATATATCATTATTGGAACTTCCGCTTTTGAGAGATAACCATAGTATGAAATTAACCCGGTTCTATCTGGCTTATGGTATATTGGTCCAACAGAACTAATTGCGCTAATGCCTAAATTTGCAGCGTGCTTTGCTAGCTCAAGAGCAGTTTTTGCATCTGAGGATCCAACATGAGCAATAACGCTAGCTCCGCTTGGAATGACGTCAACGATTTTCTCAAGTACTTTTTTTCTCTCTTCTTTATTTATGAGCATTCCTTCACCATAAGTTCCAAGTACAAAGAAGCCTCTAACCTCTCTCTCTAGCAGGAAGTTTATTAGCGACGCGATTCCTTCCTTATCAACCTCCATATCTCCTTTAAGTGGAGTTATTATTGCTGCAACTATGCCTTCAGGGTACAATTTCTTAACACTCTTATACTTCAAGTTAAACTTCAGTTATATAAATTTATTTTTCAACAACTCGTGAACCTTTCTTCTTTGTGTTCTTCATCAGTTTAACAAGTTCAGCGAACATAGCATAGTTTTCTTCATAAACTGTCCTGTTCTTAGCTATTGGGGCAACTTTTTCTTTTATCTTAACCCATCTGCTTGAGAATTCTTCTATTTTGGCAAGACCCAAAGCATTAAAGGCTAGTGCTGCAGCTCCATAGTTAGTAGCATCTTCGCCTCCTACCACAACATTAATTTGAGTATTTAGAATGTCTGCAAGTATTTGCGCCCACAGTTTTGACTTTGAGCCACCTCCAACAAAATATACTTCGTCTAAGCTTACTGAATTTTCCAAGAGTGCTTCACCAATTGCTCTAATTACATACCCAACGCCTTCCATTATTGACCTTATAAAGTGAGCCTTCTTGCAGCTCCTAGAAATGCCAAAGAAGGCACCTACTAGGTTTGGGTCCCTATATGGAAACCTTTCACCGGTAAGAAAAGGTAAAAAGATAAGACCCTCTGAACCTGCTGGAACTTTCTCTGCTTCCAAGTCGAAAATGCTGTAAGCTTCTTTACCTATGATGTTACCAGCTATAGTTTCCACTTGACCAAAGTTGTCTCTAAACCACCTCAGACAATCGCCGCTGCTGTTTGAAGCTCCACCTACAGCGTAGAGGCTATTTGCAGCATAGTAAGTAAAGAACCTCATCTCCAGAGACTTATCGAGGACTACTTGCTTAGAAAGCTTCCTAATTACACCAGTAGTTCCAATGTTTAGTACAGTACCTTTTTCAGTTAGACCAAGGCCAAAATTTTGCGCTGCACCATCAAATGTTGCTAGGACAATTTTCGTGTTCGAGTTAAAACCATATTCCTCGGCAACTTTAGGTGGAACGAAGTCAAAGCTTTTTCCACCCTCATGTAGTTTTGGAAACTTACTTTCGTCTACTCCAAGTAAATCAAGTACTTTCTCACTATACTTAAGCTTCTTAAGGTTGACAACGCCTCCTCCGCTTGCAGTAGCAAGGTCTATGTATGGCTCTCTTATTAAACCACTTTTCCACAACAAATAATCTTTACAAAACAAAAAATATCTTGCTTCCTGAAATGTTTGAGGTTCCTTTTTCATGAACCAATAAAGCTTGTACGGCATAAAGACAAATATGGGAGGCGCTCCTGTTTCTTTGTACAGCTCGTAAGGATCGATCTTTTTCAGTAGTTCTTGTTCAACTTCTGCTGCTCTACGATCGTGATGCGTTATCACCTTAGTTAGCGGTTCTCCTTTGTGGTTCACCAACAGCATGCTGTGGTTGTAAGTTGTTGTGGAAATTGCCTCGATGTCTTTTCCGAACTTTTTACCAAAGTATTTCAGCATAAAAGTAAAAGACTCTAGGAGCTCTCTTGGTTCATGTCCAGCAAACATGTCTTCTAGATAAAGCGTTATTTCGCGCACCTGTCTATCAACAACTTTACCCTCTGTATTTATAACAAGGCCTTTCATATTGGTGCTGCCAACGTCAATCGTAAGAACTAAGCTCATTTTTCATACTCTACCTTCATTTTCTATTGACTTTACATTAGATTTAACTTTAACTGAAAGCTTCCTAGCTTCTATTTTAGGGCTTCTCTAGCTTTTAACTTAAAAATCCTAAACGTCCACCAAAGAAATAGATTTAAAAAGTTCTAGCTCTGGTACCGCGCGATGAACTTAAGACTTCATCATCACTATAGTTGTACTACAAATAATTTAGCTTCCATAAGGAAGGAACACTTTATTATTTTTTAAAGTTAGAAAACGTAGGTGAAGTAAATGAATCCTCTTCCTGCATTACTTGCTGCAACTATATGGGCAGTTTCGCCAATATGCTACAAAGATTATTTGGTCAGAAATAGTCCTATTAAAATAAACTTCCTTAGGCTTTTTTATGCTTCTTCATTTCTTGTCCTTCCATTTCTTTACTTTGGGTTTAACCAAGCAATAGTTTATGGGGCGTTAAGCGGTTTGCTTTCATTGGCAATCGGTGACACCTTTTACCTCTTATCAATTGAAGCCGCAGGTGCGTCGGTAGCTGCACCGGTTTCTTATACTTATGTCTTCCTTATTCAATTTGTAGCTACTTTCTTTGGCGAACCGCTAAGATTTAACTATGTTGTAAGTTCATTGTTAATTGTAGTTGGGATTTACTTGCTTTCGGATAAGAAAAACCTAAAACGAATGAAAGGCGTATTACTGGCTCTTTTGTCTGCACTATTTTGGACCATAGGCCAAGCAGTAATAAAGATTGCTACAACTGCTGAGCTAAATCCTATGTCTGTAGCGTTTGCAAGAGTAAGTTCAGCTATGGTTGTGATTGGTGCCTATATGTTGATAAAAAGATCAGATTGTAATTTAGCGATTAGCGGTAAGCAACACTTACTATTAGCTGGGATTTCAATTTTAGATCTTGGTTTGGGATCAACTCTTTATGTGTACTCCATAGGAGTTGCAGGACTCACTACAACAATTATACTAACAAGCATCTCACCCTTAGTAACGCAAGTTGTATCAAAAGCAATGGGAAAAGAAGCTCCTTCTAGAAGAGACATAACTGCTAGTTTAGTCATTGTTATGGCATTGATTGTTGCAGCAGTTTAGAAGTTTTTAGCAAACCTAGTGTGCTTAATATTTTTATCTCAAAAAAGTTAAATATTTTGCTGTGCCTCTAACTAAAGTGAAGCAGAATGAAGATTTGGATAATGACAGACCTCGAAGGTGTTGCAGGAGTTTTCAGCTTCGAAGAACACACTACTCCAAGAGGAAGATACTATGAACTTTCAAAGAAGTTGCTAACTCAAGAAGTAAATGCTGCTATTGAAGGTGCATTGGAATCAGGAGCTGACGAAGTATTGGTTGTTGATGGACACGGCTACGGTGGAATAAATATAGAAGATCTAAACGAGGAAGCTAAACTTCTCTCAGGTAGACCCTTACTGCTACCCTGGGCACTAGACAGAGGATTCGATGCAGCATTCGTAGTTGGGCAGCATGCTATGGCGGGAGTTGAAAGCGCACATCTAAGTCATACAGAGAGTCATACGTCAATACAAAACGTTTGGATCAACGGAGTAAAAGTAGGGGAAATTGCAATTGTTGCTGCGGTAGCAGGCTACTTTAATGTTCCGCTTGTACTAGTTACTGGAGATAATGCAGCATGCCTAGAAGCAAAATCGTTGATACCTCAAATAGAAACTGTGGCTGTAAAAGAAGGCATAAGTCATGGAGCTGCAATAAGCGTTACTCCTACAAAAGCAAGAAAAATGATAAAAGAAGGTGCGAAAAATGCTCTAAAGAAAATCGATAAGGTTAAACCATACAAAATAGAAACACCAATTGAACTAAAAGTAGAATTCACAGAAGAAAGTAAAAGTGCCGCTGAGATTCTATCTAGAAAGAGCAGAGTAGAAAAGATTGATACAAGGACGATAAAGATAGAAGACGAAGACTTACTCGAAGCTCTTAAGAAATGGTGGCTATAAGTTTTTCAATGAAATTCTACGACAAAAACTTGGTGATAAAAATAAAGATCCTTTTATTATTCTTTTTCAACTGGAACATCTTTCATGAAAAGCTTTATAAGCGCTTTTCTAACTTCAGGATTTCTTCTTATGAGCTCCATGTCTGCTTTATGCGCCCGATTTAGCCATTCGTCCCGCTTTTTAAACCACTTTTTACCTTGCGTTTTAACCATCTCTGCTTCCCACTTGGCGTGTTTTATGATATCTTCTAAGTTTCGTTTTCTTGCTTGCTCGAACTCTTTTATTGCTTCAGAAGTTTCAGGTCCACGTTCAGTTCTTGTGCCCAATGTTCTAACACCTCCTCCTTTATAACTGGTCTTAAAAGCATGTATAGAAAAATAGCATCACCAACGTCCTTTTCAGAGCCAAGTGCTAGTTTGTACGCTATTTGAAGTTCTATCGGAGATATGTACGTTGAGCCTCGACCATTAATAATAACTTTATAACAGTTTTTTAAAGAGTATAGCTCAAATCTAGTATTAGCAAACTTAAACTCAATATTTGGCACAATAATGTCTTTAAGCAAGAATCTAATTCCAAATCCTTTATTAAGATAGTCTTCATAGATACTTTTAATGGATTCTTCGTCATCTATGTCGCCTTGAATCAAATAAAACTCATGATTTCTTGCTATTCTACACACTTCTAAGAATTTTTCTATACTCATGTTTCCAACTATAAAGTCTACATCATCGCTCCTTCTGGCTCTGCCAAAAAGTATTGCAACATATTCAGCAACAACAACGTAGCTAACACTAGCCTTTTCAAGAATCTTAGAGAAGCTTAGTACAAGTTCATCTTCAATACTTGTTAGCTCCTTATGAATTTGTATGGTTTGCTTGAGAAAATCTATTTCAACATTATCTCCAATCTTTACTATGGAGCTTGATTGCTTATTACTCATAATCTCCGCTCTCACTTAAGTAGAATTACTCAAAGAATATAAAGATGACGCAGATTAGCAAAGCATTGCTTACCAGACAAATAGAAAAGTCCTCTATAAAATTGTATAAGCGCGGTTAAGAAAGTATAATTGCTTCCTTCTTCAGCTTGCTATTTTTAGTAAAAATGACCTGCGCCTACTTTGAACATTTTCATACGCTCTACATATTTCCTGCCTTTCGTACTTTCTTTTCTTACAATTCTTCTAAGTTCTTTTCTTATTTCTTCAAGATTTCCTTCTTTCGTAAAGTTTGGAAAAGACAAAGATAGCTGACTTTCATGCTTCATAATAGCCTCAACTTTCTTTTCTAAGAATTTAGTAATGTCGATAAAGACATTTGGTCTGTCGGTAGCGAATAGCAATATTTTTTCAGGCATATGCGGCTTTAATCCTGAAAGAACTTGTTCTTTGCAGAAGTTGGGCATTCCTGCAAATACAGTTGCTTCTGAAGCCATTAACCCAGCAACTCTATGGTCTGGGTGTGCTTCGTATGGCAACCATGCATCTAAGGTCATAACAATATTAGGCTTTGTAGTTCTTATTATTTTGATTAGTTCTTCCCTCAGCTCTAAAGAAGGATACAAATCTCCATCTGGATAATCTAAGAAGAATAGCTCACTTACTCCTAGTACACTAGCTGCAGCCCTCTGTTCTCTTTTTCTAATCTCACTTAAGGTTTTTGGATCTGCATTTATATCGAAGGTGCCTTTGCTCCCATCAGTTATTGTAACGTAACTTACTACACAACCTTCAGTAACCATTTTTGCTATAGTTCCTCCAATAAAGTATTCCGCGTCATCAGGATGCGCTTGTATAACTAGAACTCTGTCTCCTTCTTTCCATACCTGCCTTTCTCTTACCTTAGACATGATTTATTTGATTAACTAGATGAAGATTTAAAACTTTTCCAGATTTAAGGTGCAGGATAATTTGATAACAGCATTACCAACTTAAGGTTCTAGGAGTACACTTTACTACACTTTATTGCTTCAAAAATACTTAAAGAGTAATGCATAAACTTCTTTTGCTGTTTGCTGTGCGCTAAGTACTATTTTTATTCAACTTTTATATCGTTCGAAGAGTTAATCTTTTACATAACTCCAGAGGCTTCATACTTTGTTTTCTTTCCCTTTTCAACCTTCCTTATTAATCCAAGTTTTTCGAGTTTAGACAGTATTCTCCTTACACTTCTTTCAGACAATTTCAAGAATGATTCGCAATCGCTCCTGCTCACTAATTTTCTAGCTCTAATGAAGTCTAATAGCTCCCTTTCGTTTTCACTTAGAGCTTCTTCTAAAGATTTAATACTTTTTATCCAAACTTTGAAGTAGCCTTTATCTTGACTAAACTCAGGGTTAGGAAGACCTGCTTCTCTTAAAGTTTTGATCATTCTTATAGTTCCAGAACCCCACTCTTCAAAGTAGCCCATGTAGTAAAATGCTCTTGAAATTAAGGGATTTCTAGGTATTGAAGGATGCTCTTTACTTAGGTCTTCAATTTTAAGGGGCGGAGGTAGTTCTCCTGGATTTTCAACTGTAATTCCAAACTCTCCAACTTTTACCCTTATCGAAGAAGGCGAAAAGTAGTCTCTATGTAATACGGCATTCACTAAAGCTTCTCTTATTGCTTCAAGAGGATATTCCCAATGCTCAATTCGTTCTAGGCCTTTTATGGTATATCCTTTTCTAATATGACCTTTGATAAAATCTAGAGCGCTCTCAACTTGAATTTGTAGTGGGCCTTCAATTAATACCTCATCTAACACGTTTTCTCCTTCAAAATATCCTATTTTTATTACTGCTTGAGGAAAGTACGACGAACAATTTCGCGAAAATAGCAACAATGCTCCGTTCCTTACTTTCTCATCTTTAACTAATCCTAACTTTCTTAGAACAAACTCTGGGGCTGAAGACTCAATTCTCATCCTTCTTCTATCTCTCGCTTTTTTTAAGAATTCTTCAATTAGTTCTTCGTCTGCTTTAAACGTTCCTTCAAAAAATAGAGAATCAAATGTTACTTTATGAGAAACTAATTCCACAACTCCATCTCTGTCTAACCTTCTGGTAACGTTTCCCTTCCTCACGTAACAAGCCCCCTTATAGAAATAAGGTTTGTTAAGCCCTTCGTGCACGTCTATTCTTAGTATAAGTTTATTGTCATAAGGAATAAGCTGAAAGTCGGGGTAAACTTTTGGTTCTATTAATTGGTTTATTGAATTTTCTAATCCTTCAATTTCACCTTTTTCTGGCTTTATTCCAACAATGTTCTTCTTTTCGTCAATTCCGATTAGGATTGTTCCACCTGAAGCATTCGAAAAGGCAGTTATCGTCCTTAGTATTTCTTCTCTTTCTGCTAAACTTTTCTTAAACTCCAACTTCTCACCCTCATCGTGCTTTATCAATTCGTCTATTCCGGCCATTTCCGGTCAATGACCTTAATTGTTTATAAAGAATTTAAATATATTTCCGGCCATTTCCGGTCAATGGCCGGCAATGAAAGTAACTGGCATTATAAAGTTTTCAATAGCCATAATTTTAGGTTTAAGGAAAACGAGAAAACTATTTTACATTTAGAAAGACTTATTTCATTCGCTAACTTTAAATTTGCGAGGACCTATCTTGCTAAGATCGATTTGATGAAACCCTAACATTAGTGCTGGAGAGTCTGATTTTAAACGAAAATCATAACCCTCAGAATTAACAAACAAAGGATCAGCGAAAAGTGAATTGTTGTCCATACCTCTTTTTCTCCATTCGTCCCAGCTTAAATCACCAAATTTTATAGGTTTTCCATCTTCTCTCCAGTAAAGATTCTTTTCGAAAATGAAGTTAAAGTCAATACTTCCTGTTAACCATTTTTCAGTTTTTCCAACAACAATGTTGTTCTCGAATCTAAACCTTAAGTGAGCTTCAGAACGAGAAGCTTGAAGTTGGCAATCTCTTCCATATGCGAAAATGTTGTTTCGTATTATGTTTTCTTTACCGTAATGTTGATGAAAGCCTCCATGTGTTGTATTGTAGACAATATTATTTTCAACTAAGATTCCTGTACTTCCTTCATCAAGATAGATGCCCCAACCACCATAGCGAAGAGCAGAAACGTCGTGAATCAAATTGTTGCTAATCTTAGTACCTCTTTGGATACCAAGTGTATAAATTCCACCCATATCGCTTAAGATAGGTCCATCGCCATCAGAACGTTTCCCAATGTGGTGAATGTAGTTCCACTCTATGCAGTTGCCACCAGCAAGAGAAGGCCCATAACCCCAAGTCCATCCAACTGAAATGCCAGTGTAGTAAAAATCAGCAATTTCGTTATGGGCAATGTAGTTGTTGTAGCTTTGTCCAATCCAAACTCCAACAGCACTATGAAAGATTAGCCCACCATTGTGAATATAACAATCTTCAACTCTGTTAGAAAAGTTTTGGTCTTCTTTTCTTTCACTAATTTGAGTTTCTCCAATCTTTATGCCACCAGCTCCAAGGTCTGAAATTTCACAGCTCAGTATTGCATTATTTTGGCAACCACGTGCTAACTCAATGCCATAAGTACCAACATGAACAACTCTACATTTATTCCAAGTTACGTTTCTTATGCCTTTTCCATATACCGCACCTGGAACTCCAACTGCAGCTTGTGGAAAACCGCCAACATCTTGGCTTGGCCAATCTAACTTAAAATCTTCAGGAAAGTACCACTCTGTATGAGAAAACGTGATTCCATGAAAGGTAATATGTTCTACCCAACGTCCTTCTTCAGGTTTACCTACGAGTTGTATAACTTGAGGTAGCTTTGGAGCAATAACTTCTGCTTGTTCTATGTTCTCATTGACTCTTGGCATGTAGTAAAGTAGGCCATTGCGTTGATCTAAGTACCATTCTCCAGGCTTGTCTAAAAACTCTAAAGCATTTTCTACATAGTAAAGATCACCCGGCTCAAGTTGAAATACGCTTCTTTTACTAGTGCTAACTATGTTTTTTGATTCATCTACGCTTAAAATTGGCAAATGAGATTCAACCCATCTGTTCATAACAACAACCTCCGCATCACTAATAGTAGGCCATGCTTTCAAGTCGTTGTTGAAGAAACGGAAACGTGTTTGCCCCTCATACCAGGGTGTTTTTGAATTTACATCTAAAACTTCAGCAACTCTTAGGTATCCTTGATTAGGATGCCGCGCTCTTGTCGCACGTTTTCCGTTTACCCAAAGTTGGTGAAAAAACCATTTTTCCTTTTTTACCTCAGGGATTTCTGTTGCCCAAAGTTGTTTGCCATTAACTTCTACTTCTTTCCAGCCAGAAATTCTTTTGCCACCGCTAATTATAGGTTTTTCATTCTGATATGCCTCTACTGTAATAGGGCATAACTCTGTTCCTGAATGCTCTGGAGTTATAACAATAGGCTTAGACAAGAAATAGATACCACCACGTAGGTAAATTGTAACTGGTTGATCTAGCACTCCGCCTTTTTGATCTTTTAATTCTGCTACCGCCTCGAAAGCGCGTTGCAGAGTAGCGAAGGGCCCGTCTGTTTCAGCAGTGTTTGGACGAACTATTTTTCCAGACCAAGTGTCTTTCCCGTTTGGAGCCACATAAAAAGAAACAGTCATCATCGACGCTCTAGGTAGAAAGTTCTGTAAAAAGTATTTAAAACTTTAAAGACTACAAACAAAACGTGAATTATAGCTTAGTAGTTTACTGCCTACTTGTTTTAGGTATCATAGAAAGAAACTATCAGCTCCTATGATTACCTTAGGCCCACTAATAATTTCATTAAAAATAGCTAAAACTTCAAAAGATTATAAAAATGTCTTTCTAACAGTATCAAAACTCACCTTGTTTTATTTTTCATACTATATCAGATATCTATATACATAATTTATTAAATAAATTCTTTATAATATTTTTTAAAACAACAAGTGTGACCTTTCTAAAAATCGAAAGCTTAATGTTTTTCCATGACAGCCTTGCCATTTGGAAGTAGTGTCTTAAACTCATAGCCCTCTGCTATGTACTTTTCTACTTGCTCAACGGGAACCAAAAGTTGCTTTAGGTTTTTATGTTCGGAGTTAAATATAGCTTCTTCGAGCTCTTCTTCTAATTTCTTAAATTCACTTGCAAGCTCTTCTTCAGTTAGCCTTCTATATGCTGAGTCTAAGTATTGCTTATGGCCCATCAAAGCTTCTGAAAGTTCTCTTCCTAGTACTTTAATTGAAGTCGTGAAAAAGAACTTCCTCAAAGAATGTGGATGTAGCTCATTCCTTCCTTCAACTTTACTTATCTTTGTAACTTTGTTAAACGCATGCATGATCTTTCTGTAGGCCTTAAACCTTGAGATTGGAAAAACCAAAGAAGAATTGTTACTTTCTATATGCTTCTTAAGTATTTCTGCTGTAGTTCTTGTTAAAAAGACAACTCTCCCTATTCTGTCCTTTGCTACCTCCGGCCTGATTCTAACTCTTGCTGGTTCTTTACTGAAGTCTACGTCAGCCTTAGTTATAGCCAAGGCTTCTCCTAACCTGCAACCTGTCGTTGCTAAGAATGCAATCAAAGCCTTTCCTTCATTATCTGAAGTAAGAATTGCATTCTTAATTTCTTCTTTCGTAGGGGCTCTGTCTATAGACCTTACGTAAACTCTAGGTTTCCTAATTCTCTTAGCTTTTCCTACTTTTACCTCGTTTATTTCTAAGAAGCCTTTGACCGCAGAAAAGTATGCTTCTATGGTCTTAGGTGCCGTACCTTTTTGCATAAGATGGT
>JBAMLO010000055.1:0-12032 GCA_039793485.1 Nitrososphaera sp.
TAAATTACCTAGTAAATAGCTGAGCTTATAAAACTTTTTCTCTTCTTTACTGACAAAGGCTTATGTTTTTGAGGGTTCTTGTCTCCTTTTTTAGACCTTTGAACTCCTTATTTAACTATTAGAATTTGTCAAGTTTAAGCAACTTTTGAAAACTTATTATTTTTTTAGGATCTTTCCTTAAAAAGAAATATACTGAAAATTTTCTATAATATTTAGAGCAAATAGGCTCGAAAAGATCAAAAATACAAAATATTTTTTCTGCATAACTTAAAACTAAACTCATAAATAGCCTTAATGAAAAGTTGAAGAGGTTCTTTTAGGATTTTGCGGGAAGAATTTTTGCGCTAGGTAAGACTTTTTCTCCAACTAGTTTACAAATGGAACACACGGCTTTTGACTTTTCTTCTTCAGAGTAATTCTTATCTATTAACATTTCAGCTAGTTTGTTTATAGCAGTTTTCAGCTCAGGAACACTTGAAATTTCTTTAACTAATCTTTTGCCCCTCTTCGAACTTAAATATTGGCTTATTGAAGCTTGAGAAACGCCTAAAAAACTAGCAACCTCTGTTTGAGACATCTTTTTTTCCTCTATCAAGTGCTTTGCAACTAGCGCTCTTATAGCAGGTAGAGCATACTTCACAAAGCGCTCACACTGCACGTCCATGATGATAACAATGTAAAGTTCATTATTTAACTGTATCTTTTGTAGCTTAAAGAGCATGCACAAAAAGAAAATTATTTAAAGCTGAAGTACCTTTTCTAGATGGGCCAGGGTGGCCGAACCAGGTGATTTTAGCTAACTGAGAGGCGATGGGCTGCAGACCCATTTTATAGGGGTTCAAATCCCCTCCCTGGCTCCTTCTTAAAAGCATTTAAAGTTGGTGTTCTCATAAAGGATACTGGAAAGTTAAGAAATGAACATTTTCCTAGTGCTGTATCCTGCTCTTGAGTTTGCTTCTGGTGCACTTGCAATAGTAGTGGCTCTAAGAGCATTAAGAAACTATAACATCTCGAGTGAGAAAATCTTTTTAGGTTATGAAGTTGCTTTCTTGTTAATTGGAACCTCAAGCTTACTTAGAAGTATTATTCTGATTGAAACTGTTTTAAGCTCTGCGAGAACAGCAATTCCTGCAAATGCATTTTCAGACATGCTTCAAAGTATACTAAATCTTGTTTCCTACTTGGTGTTACTTTACTATCAGCTTAAAACGTCTTACGAATCAATTGAAAAAAGTTTTGAGCTTGTTCCATTTTTTATGATCTCAACTGAACTTAATCTTATAAATGCCCTCATACTTTTATACTTATCACTTTCTGTACTAATACGATATATTAACTCGAGAAAAAGAAGCCAGATGATGGTAAGCGTGGGTTACTTTTTCTTGAGCTTAAGCCATATGAGTTACTTTATTAGAATGAGGTTTGGAGTAGCTCTAGTTCTAGAAAATTCTTTTAGGTTTCTTGGGTTAATATTCTTTATAGTTATGTTAAGTGAAACAAAGAAAGTTGAGAAATGAGCTTCAAGAAATACAGGTCAAATCTATCCATAATCGTAGATATACTAAATGCAATAAAGGAAGAAGGAAGAATAGGGAAATCTAGGATAATGCAGAAAGCAAATCTATCCTACGATCGACTTGAACCAAGGATAGAAGAGTTGCTAAGGAGAGGTTTAATCGAAGAAGTTGTAGATGAAAATAAGTTAGTCTATCAGCTAACAGAAAAAGGCTATACTTTTTTGAATGAGTATCAAAAAATGAAAGCTTTTCTGGATGCCTTTGGCCTAGAGATATAGACAGAAGTAAAGGTTATTTGATTCTTGGTCTAAACTTAATTCCATAGTGAATTAAGCCTTCTTCACCTTCCTCCCTGTACTTCCTCAGAACACCTTCGAGCTCCATGCCGGTTTTTATGTCTTTCAAGTCTATGTCTGTTAGCTGAGATATGACATTGACACCATTTTCAAGAGTGATTATGCCAATTACGTATGGAGCATATTTTTCAAACTCAGCAGGAGGCTTCCTAACGACAGAGTAGCTTAGAAGCTTACCTTTCTTTGGAAGTTCTACTTCAGTTAATTTTCTACTTCTGCAATGTGGACATACTTTTCTTGGTGGAAAAGTTGTTTTTCCACAGTCTTCACACTTGGAGCCAATTAGACGCTCTCTAATTTTGATTTCTCTCCAATACCTGGGAACAGACTCGCTCATAAGTGTCACCTCCTCTTTAAAATACTAACGGAAGTTGTGGTTCCTACTCCTCCAACGTTAAACGCAACGCCGATTTTTGCATTATCTACTTGATTTTTCCCCGCATTGTTTGTTAGTTGTAAGTAAATTTCAGCTATTTGGTAGAGCCCAGTTGCACCAATTGGATGGCCCCTCGACTTTAAGCCCCCCATAGTATTTACAGCAGGCTTATCAGAAAGTGTAAATTTGTTGCTCGCTACTAGCTTAGCAGCTTTACCTCTTTCAGTTATACCAGCAGATTCAAGAGTAAGATAGCCAACGATTGTAAACGCGTCGTGAAGTTCCAGAATGTCTATTTGCTCCTTTTCTATTTTTGAAGCAGAAACAGCATTCATGAATGCTTTTTTAGCAGATTCGAACATTAATAGGTCTTCTCTTTCGTAGTACCTTATTGCATCGGTTGCTACTGTTGAGGCCTCAACGCTAACTATAGAAGATTTACTTTTAGCAACATCTTCCGATGCTAGAACTACAGCTGCCGCACCATCTGAAATAGGAGCAGCTTCAAGGAGATGAATTGGGTCAGCTACGTAAGGGGATTCTAAAACTTCTTTTGTTGAAACTTTCCTACGATACATTGCAAATGGATTGTTAACTCCATTTTCATGAGAAAGCACGGCCAATGAAGCCATCTCTTCTTCCGAAACGTTGAACTTTTCCATGTAGAGACGATGAGCCAATGCGTTTAGACTAACAAAACTTGCTCCATAGAAACCAGTATACTCGCGATCCTCAGCGGTCATTAAAGCAGTTGTTGTTTGTTCTGTTGAAGTATCTGACATTTTTTCTGCACCAACCACAAGAGCTACGTTGTAAACACCAGACTTAATCATGTTGTAAGCAACATGAAAAGCTACACCACCAGAAGCACATGCAGCTTCAACGCGAACGGCGGGAAGACCTCTTAACCCAAGCTCGTCTGCCAGTAAAGTCCCAAGATGGTCCTGTGCTTGTAGCCTACCAGACATCATATTTGAGAAAACTATTACCTCTGGAGTTAAGCCAGAAGAATCTATCGCTTCCAAGGATGCTTCAACCGCAAGACTTTTTAATGACTCACTCCAATGCTCTCCTACTTTAGTCATTCCAACTCCAGCTACAATTGGCTTCATTTTTCTCACCTTGGAATTTTACCCTTGTACAGCGCATAGGTTGCATAGCTAATGTATTTCTTTCTTTTTATGTAGTCAGAAACTAAGGGTGCAAGATTTTTTTTCTCTTCGAGAGCTTCTTGAGTAACAAACGAAAAAGCATCGCTTCCAGCTCCAGACCCAAAAGATGCCACAAGAATCCTTTCGTTTGGCTTAGCAACTTCAAGGGTAGCAGAAAGGCCAAGCGGCACTATTCCAGCGTACGCGTTACCCACTATGGGACTCAAAAGTCCTGGCTTTATTTTTTCAGGTGGAAAACCTAAGATTTCTCCAACTCTTAAAGGAAACTTGGTGTTTGGCTGGTGAAAAACAGCATAACTAAAATCACTAGGCTTAAGGCCAGTTTCTTCAAACAGAGTTTTTACAGAAGAAACTATGTGGTTGAAGTAAGCAGGTTCTCCAGTAAACCTGCCTGCATGCTGTGGATACTTTTGCCCCTGCCTCCTCCAAAAGTCAGGGGTATCTGAGACATAAGAGACTGAATACTCTAGAAAAGCTACCGTTTCTTTGGACTTTTTAGAAAAAATAAATGCTGCAGCTCCAGCGCCCGAGGTAAATTCTAATTCGTCTCCGGGTCTCCCCTGAGCTACGTCGGCGCCTATTGCCATCGCATAGTCTAGCATCCCGCTACCAACTAAGGCAATTGCAGACTGAAAGGCCTCAGTTCCTGCTTTGCATGCAAACTCATATTCAGCTGCCAAAGACCTATTGTCAAAGCCTAAGGAAGTTACGAGCATAGAACCAGTTGGTTTTACAGCATAGGGCTTAGACTCTGTGCCAACAAAAGCGGCACGAATTAAGTTTGGGTTAATTTTTGCCCGCGCAATTGCATTCTTTGCTGCCTCGTAACTCATAGTAAATACGTCTTCATCCGGACCAGGAACAGCTTTCTCTACTATAGGAAGACCTGAAGTTTGAGTGTTCCAAGCGCTTGCGATCTCTTCGTCTTTTATCCTGTACATAGGAACATACCCGCCAAAACCGAGGATGCCTACTTCTCTTAGAGGCTTCATAAACCAAGAGCTGAGCACCTAGATTATTTAAGCAGTTGCTTTTTTGCTATAAAATAAAATAGACTATGAACTATTTGAGCCAAACGAACAGAAGATTAACCTCTAGTTAAAAGTTTCAGTTAATTTAGCTCCTGATTTTTTGACTACGATTGTTGAACTAACAAAAAGTTATTGTTGACCTTCTTGCTCCATTCCAGGCCAAACTGCAGATGGGTCTCTTGAAGCTATAATTATGCTTTTCCTAAACCTTTCAACTTCTCGGTCGTGACGTATCTTGCTCGAGATCAGTATACCAACAAAACTCATGATGATTGCTATTATGTAAATTATCCAGTAAATTGCTCCAGTAGTATCGCTTGCTTGGTTAGAAAACATTGTTTCTCACTTCGCCAAAAAATAGTTTTAAGGAATTACTATTTAAATGTTTCTTAAATTATTGGGCCAAAGTTCAACTACCTTCTTCCTAATTTTGTCAAAAAAATAATGCAAACCTATTCTTTGAAAGAACGCCTCACTAGAAGGGAGAACCAATTTTTACCGATGAAAAAGCAGACTTCCAATTTTCAGGGTCTTCTACTTGAAATGAAGGCTGCTCGGCATTTCCAGAGGAAGATTTATAGACAACCGTCAGTACGGGCTTACTTAAAGACGAGTATTTTCCAACTTTTATTTCCGAAATTTGAGTCAAGGGAACTTCAAAAAAGAGTTCGGGCCTCTTATCAAATACACCCCCAACTACAACTTCAAAGTACAATCTTTTATTTGTTAAAACAAGAAAGCCGTCTAGTTTGGAAGACCACCTCGAATGGCCTCCAATGTAAGATGCGCTACTTTCGTGAACCACTTTCTCATCGAACGGGAGGAACCTTCTTGCTGCCATTCGCTATGGCTTTAACTTAAGAAAGAAGGATTTAACATTTTGTTTAGAAATTAATTAAGTTTTTGATTTCTTAAAGTTGATTTAAAAATGGCTAAGACTTTGCTCTTGAAGGAAAGGTTTAGATTCTCCAAGTAACCTTGGGCTGTGCGTTCTTTAAGAGGTTTAATTGCTTTAGAGTTTTTTCTCTTATTTCTTTTGGAGAAAGAAACTCTTTTACTATTTTTCCCTTCTCCATAACAACCTTCAACAACGGTTCGTAATTTTCTAAGGGTTTAGACCTATCTAACTGTACAACGTCTTCAAACGTTTCCCAATTTCTGTATACTTGCTTTTTTCCAGAAATGTCTCCTCTCTTAGCCCTAGGAATTCTTTCTCCATTCGGGTAAATTAACTCAACAACTTTTCCACTAAAGTCTATAGAGGGAGCATTGCTTATGTAAGTGCCAACTCCAAACCCATCAACAATATCTTTTAAGTTATTTACTACGTTGTCATCTACATTCCCAGAGACAATCACCTTTACATCACTTCTCCCCCTTACTGCCAGCTCCCACCTTACCTCATCGATTATTCTTCTCCAATTTCCTTTCCTAGAACCAGGAGTATCCATTCTTATGCCATATAATTTTTTACCGAGCGTTTCAGCTGCCATTATTGCTTCTGTTTTTTCATCGTAGAGAGTATCTACTAGTGCAATTCTACGTACTGTCTTGTCTACTATTTCATCAAAAGCCTTCCAAGCTTCTCTTTGGTCACCTATGATTAAAATCAAAGAATGAGGCATCGTACCAACAGGTTTTTGCTCAATAAATTCAGCTCCTATAACGTTAGAAACGGCATCTGCACCTCCAATGAAGGCACTCCACTCTATCGCAGGCGCAATAGCAGGGTGCGCTCTTCTAGAACCAAAACTTAGCAAAAGTTTATCACCTGCAATCATTCTCAACCTTGCAGCTCTCGTTGCAACTCCACTCATGCTACATAAGAAACCAAGGACAGGGTTTTCAAACCTAGCGAATTCAGAGTAACGGCCTTCTATCTGAAGAACTGGCTCGTATGCTACGGTTCGAGGGTCAGAAAGGAATACGGTTCCTTCTTCCATTGCCCTAACATTAACTGGCTTCCCTTCGAGTAGTTTTAGAACTTCATAAATTCCGCTTACAACACCCCAATTTTGGCCATCTGGAAAACCTCTAGCATAAAACTCCATAACTACATCTATGTCCTTTTTCTTTTTAATTATCTCTTCAGTAAACAAGAAGTAAACATCTGTCGTTAGGCCACTTTTTATTTCTTCATCTCTTGCTACCAAAAAGCGCTCCTTGTACATTTTACTTTCCCCTTTTCTCTGTGATTTTAAAGCTTTTCATTTATTTTACAGCTACAAACTTTTTCTTTTATGACTTTTAAGCTCCATTAGAAAACCCGCAAATCCTTGCTTCAGCAACACCAAAGTACAAAACTAATAACAGGATTATACTTAAATATAGGATAACATTTGACTGACGGAAGAGGAATAATGTCTGAAGAAAGATTGCTTAGCAAGGAAGATGCCGAGTACTTGAGACAGAGGTTTAAGGAAGAAATGGACAAGCCTGTAAGAATAGTAGTTTTCATAAAGGAAGTTGGGTGCAGGTATTGTAAAGAAACAGTAATGATTGCTAAAGAAGTATCTGACTTAGATGATAGGATCTCACTTTATGTATACAAAATA
Source organism: Nitrososphaera sp. (assembly GCA_039793485.1). Taxonomy (GTDB): domain Archaea; phylum Thermoproteota; class EX4484-205; order EX4484-205; family JAAOZO01; genus JAAOZO01. Next base: position 7,008 of record JBAMLO010000055.1, read on the forward strand.
GATGAAAACAAGGACAAAGCTACTGCTTATAGCGTTGATAAAGTACCAGCAACAATTATAGTAGGTAGTGATGTGTACTACAAAATAAGGTTCTTTGGAATTCCATCTGGGCACGAATTCGCAACGTACATAGAAGATATAATCAACGTATCTCGGAGAGATCCAAATTTGAACCCAAGAACGGTAGAAAAGATAAAGAAGATAGACAAAGAGACGCACATTCAAGTTTTCGTTACTCCAACATGCCCCTATTGCCCAAGAATGGTTTTGATGGCTCACCAGTTTGCAATGGTAAACCCATTAATAAAAAGCGACATGGTTGAGGCTATAGAGTTTCCACGTCTTTCTCAGAAGTATAATGTAATGGGAGTCCCCAGAACAATTGTAAACGAAGTAAATGCTGTTGTTGGGCTAATTCCAGAACCATTGTTTGTAGAGTTCTTGTACTACTCAGTTGGTTTAATTTCTCAGCCCTCTGAGCGATTGCAACAAGTTTTAAGACAAACCGAGATGGAAGCTGAACAAGTAGACTATGCCGAACCTGAACATGAGCACAGCGATGAAGAAGAAAGCTAGGCGTGACCTAAAACTTAAATATAGCTTCAGGGTCTAGCTATAAGTAATTTGTTGAATTTAAAAGCAACTATAAAGAAGCTCTCTCCAACGTTCATCAGCGCTGGTATTAGTTACGAGAATGCTAGAAGATTAGGAGTTGACAATGGTTCAAGAATAAAAGTAATCAAAGGAGAAAAATTTGCAGTAAGTATAGTGTTTGTTTTTAATTCTTTAGTATCAAGCGATGAGATAATTGTTGACCCTGCTTTAGCTGACGAACTAAAAATAAAGGAAGGAGAAACTGTTTTAGTTAGCTATGAGCCTATGCCATTGTCTGCAATAGCGATAAGGAATTTCTTGTCAGGTGAGAAATTAAGCAAGGAACATTTCTACGAGATAGTGAAGGATACCATCTTAGGTAGACTAAGTGACGTGGAACTTACAAGTTTTATAGTTGCGCAGATGTACCGAAAAATGGAAATTGAAGACATAGAAAACTTAACTAGGGCAATGGCAGACCTAGGAGAAAAAATAAGTTTTAATCGAACTGTTTATGAGAAACATTCGATCGGTGGAGTGCCGGGAAACAAGGTGTCTTTGCTCATAGTGCCCATTGTTGCCGCAGCAGGTTTACTTATCCCCAAAACTTCAAGTAGATCCATAACTAGTCCAAGTGGAACAGCAGATACGATGGAAGTCTTAGCGCCCGTAGAGCTATCTCCGCAAGAATTTAAAGAAGTTGCCTTAAAGGTTGGGGGTGCAATAGTTTGGGGAGGTAAGCTTGGTCTTTCACCAGCAGACGACTTGTTTATAAGCAGAGTGGAACACCCATTGTCGATTGACCCCGTAAGCCAGCTTCTGGCAAGCGTTATGTCGAAAAAGTTAGCCGTTGGTGTTAACTACCTCGTAGTTGATTTACCCGTTGGAAAGGGGACGAAGCTTTCGAACGAAGAAGAAGCAAGAGAATTGGCCTCAAAGTTTATAGAACTCGGTAGACGACTAGGAATCCATACCGTTTGTGGAGTAACGTATGGAGATCAGCCTGTTGGCCATGCAGTTGGTCCAGCCCTAGAAGCAAGAGAAGCACTTGAAGCGTTGGAGGGAGGAGGTCCAACAAGCCTAAGAGAAAAAGCTACTGCTTTAGCGGGTCTACTCCTTGAAGCTTCGGGCTTAGCAGCAAGAGGCCAAGGAAAAGACTTAGCGATGTCTCTTCTTTCTTCAGGAAAGGCTTTACAGAAAATGCGTGAAATAATTGAAGCTCAAGGTGGAGACCCAAATATAAAGCCCGAAGACATAAAGCTAGGAGAGCATAGAGCCTCAATAACTTCTCCTGCAGATGGTTACGTAGTAGAAGTAAGCAACTACGCCATAAAAGAGATTGCAAGAACTGCAGGAGCTCCAACAGATAAGGGAGCGGGAGTACTATTGTATGCAAAAAGAGGATACTCCGTAAGAAAGGGAGATAAGCTTCTTGAGATTTTTTCTGAACATGCATATAAGTTAACTGAAGCGATATCTTTAGCGCAAAGGCTAAAACCAATAACTGTTGAAGGAATGTTGCTACACAGAATACCGGAAGATTAACGCTTACTTAAGCAAGATAATTCTTGTTTCACTGACTAAGCCCTTATTTGCGTGTTGAAGCAAATTTTCTAAGTCTATAAACTAAGTTGGAAGATTCTAGAGACTGAAGAATTTTTGACTAAATTGCTAAGAGCGCAAGTAAAAGAGAACTATTTAACTCAACCTTTTGTAGAAAGACGTCGAATAACTGGATCGAATTAAGAAGAAGTGGTTCACGTAACTTTCAGCTTTTCGTATATTTCTTCAAACTTTTTTGTTACAACTTTAATATCTAAATTTTGCAAAACCCATTTCTTTGCATTTTCTCTTACTTGAGTCAAGTCTTCCATTAAGGCATACTCCATCTTTTCCTCCAATCCATTTTCTTCATTCATATTAAAAATTAGTCCAGTTTCTCCGTCCTTTATCCAGTCCTTCATCCCGCCCTTATTCGAAGCTATGACGACTTTTCCAAAAGCCATACCTTCAGCTAGAACTAATCCAAAAGTGTCTCCTCGAGATGGCAAGACTTGTAAATACGCTTCTTTTAACAAAGATGCCTTCAAGTCTTCTGACACGTAGCCCAGGACTCTCACTACCTCGCTAAGGTTCCTTTTGATTACTTCAAATCTTAGCTTTTTTATTTCTGGACCAGTACCTGCGTAAATAAGGTAAGCATCCTTCATTCTACGTCTTACTTTTTCGAATGAATTAAGTAGCAAGTAGACACCTTTATCTATAGTTATTCTGCCTAAGTAAAGTATTATCTTTGCCTCTTTTGGTATTTTTAAGTAATCCCTTAAGTTAATGTTGGTTTTGAAGTTTTCGTATTTTTTTAGATTTAATCCGGGTGGTATAATTTCTGTTTTTGTTTTTAGACCTGAGTTCCGCATAAATTCAAGCATCGAATGCGTTGGAACTGTCACTATGTCACAGTTGTTGTAAACAAGAGCGGAGTACTCATTTACAACTTCAGCAACTGCAACAACTGCTGGGGAGTTACCAATTGCAGAGGCCATATCTCTTAAGTTGCTATGAAATGTTCCAACTACAGGCATCCCATTGTTGCGTGCATAAGCAATTCCACCGATCCCTGAAAAAAATGGTGTATGTATATGAACGATATCTATTTTATCCTTTTTTGCATACTCGATGAACTTGTCAATCCAGAAGTAAGACAGCCAGTACTGTTCGTAAAGCGGGAAGGGCAAAGAAGAGATTCTTCTAACCCTGTCTTCTTTTGGGCCTGGGATAGAAGTATAAACATAAACTTCGAAACCGTCTAACGTAAGAACTTCTTTGAAATCCTGAATAAATTTCGATACTCCATCAACTGATGGGTAGTATGATTCACTAAATAAACCAAGCTTCATTTCTGTTTTCTAATTATGTTTAAAATTTCAAGTGTTTTTTCTGCTGGATCTTGTGCTTTTGTTATGTATCGCCCAACCACAAAAATATCTACACCGTAGTTCAACAGCAACAAAATTTCTTTTGAAGTTAAACCTCCAGCCATAGCTAGCGTAACTTCAGGAAACATTTCTTTTATCTCTCTTGCTCTCTTTGTTGCGTAGTCTATGTTACTTCCTTCGTCAATTCCAGAATGGAAAAGTAGTACGTCTATACTTTCGCTAAATTCTTTGAGCTTGTTTAAGTCTCCAGTATATCCAATTAAATCAACGACAGCAATCATATCAGTTTTTTTACATGCTACTAAAAATTTCTCGATTGTCTTTTTTGGAGCCAACGCTGAAACTACAGCTCCGTCTGCCTTTCCAAGTTTTGCGATTTCAACTTCAACTTCTCCAACATCGAGAGTCTTCAAGTCAGCTATGACAATGTTTTCTTTTACTTCATTCTTAATTGCGCTTATAGCTCGAATCCCTTCAGACTTGATAAGAGGTGTTCCTACTTCAAAAATTATGTCCTTTTCCTTTGGAATCTTCCTCGTAAGTTCTAAAGCAGAATTTAAGTTTATGAAGTCTAAAGCTATCTGAAGATACTTTAAATTACCCAAGGAACTTTTACTCATTTCGAGCATCCTATCGATGGATACAGTATTTAAAAGTTAATAGGTTTTAGTTAATTCATGCTACGTTTCTGTAATTTAATTTTTTACTGAACCCCAAAAATTGCTAATCCATAGTACGTCATCAGAATTGAGAGAACAGCACTAACTATAACCTGTGACCATGTATGCGCACCAACTTTAACTCTAGCCCACATTAAAACGGGTAACATAACAAAACCAACAAATGTTAGAATAAAGTTTAAGAATGCAAGAGTACCGCTTATTGCAACAGCACTCCACTTTACGATCATAGTACTCATAGTAGTTAGAGGTATACTTAATCCGGAAACATGCAAACTTATTTTCCATCTTAAAGTTATTAAGAAGTAAACGAGAGACTCCAAAAAGAATATTGTTGCAAGAGCAGAAAGCCACCTATAGCCTATGTAGTAGAAGTAAAAAGCACTTAAAAACAGGGGTATCATGCCAGCTATCATAAGGATAGGTCTTTTCTCTCGTTCACTCACAAAAATATCGCTTTTGTTTCTTAAATACATTACAAAGGCTCCAGAGTAGGGAGCAATACCAAGCAAAAACGTAGACACAAACGCTATTTTTACATCATAACTTCCGTTCTTTACGAAAGACTCGTTTAATGCTATTATAAAAGCAAAAATGCTGTCTACTATAGGGTTAGACAATACTATCGATGTTACATGGGCAATTTTCTGACTTAAGTTGTTTTTCATCGTCTTAGAGTAGTTCTGCTACAAATTTTATATTAATAAAACTTTCCTTGATTTATAAAATAAAGGTTCATAATGCTACAAAAATCTTAAATAATTTTGAGCACTAATAAGTCCTATCATGTCTCAGCAACCAGTTATAAAAGTAGT
>JBAMLO010000055.1:12132-19682 GCA_039793485.1 Nitrososphaera sp.
AAAATGGAAAAGGTTAGACTAATAGATGTGCATTGCCATCTTTCAGACCCTTCTTTTGAGGAAGATCGAGATTTAGTTGTTAAAAGAGCCACTGAAGTGGGTGTTGTAGCTATAGTAAGTAACTCCGAGAGCTTAAAGGATGCATTAGAAGTTATTAGGCTTTCTGAGAAGTACAAAGGTATTGTTTTCGCTGCAGTAGGAGTTCATCCAATGAACTTACTAACATGCAACGAAAGTTTTGAAAAGATAAGAGAATTTATTGCGTCAAATTCTAAAAAAATTGTTGCTATTGGAGAAGTTGGCTTAGACTACTTCTATGGAAAAGAAGAGAAAGAAAGAGAAGCTATGAAGTTGTTCTTAAAAGGATTCTCAAAGCTTTCAAAAGAACTTGACCTACCACTAATAGTTCACTCTAGGAGTGCCGGAAAGTATGCCATTGAGATCATGAAAGAAATGGAAGTTAGGAAGGCAATACTACATGCTTTCGATGGAAAAGCCTCATTTGCAACACAAGCCATGAAATATGGCTATTTTTTTAGTATTCCTCCATCAATAGTTAGGTCGCAACAAAAAAGAAAATTAGTAAAGGCAGTAAAACTGGAGAACCTGCTTCTTGAGTCTGATGCTCCAGTACTGTCTCCAGACCCAAAGACGAGGAATGAACCGAAGAATGTGATAATATCTGCACAGGAAATATCTAAGATTAAAGAAGTTTCACTTGAGGAGGTAGCAGAAAAAACAACTCAAAACGCTTTAAGATTGTTCAACTTCGATTTAAAGTAGTAAGGAAAAGTAAATAAACACCTTATTATGGCTAGTAGAAGAGATAATGAGCGATTCACAGAATGAAGGCTCTAGTTCAATTGAGAACGAGTTAGAAAAAGAAGCACAAATCCCAGCACCAATAAAGACGCTTAGGAGGATGGTACTAACAATTTCTAATCCAATGTTAGCAATGAGGCTTATTGCTAAGGATCCAGATTGGTTCATAGTCCCACTTATGTTTGTAATATTAGCGCTTTTTTCTTTCCTTCAGCCGATTGTGGTAATGAGTAAGATGAACGGACCTGGAAACTTAACTTTGTACGTGCCAAATGTAAATAAAACCTTAACACTAAATGATCTAAGAAGTGATGCACAAAAAATTTACTGGAGTACGAACCTAATGTTTTACATGATATCTATTCTAGTAGGAATTATAATTTTAGTTTTGATATCTAAGATACTTTTTGGCTCAACGGAGTATAAGTCAGTTATTTCTGGCATTTCGTATGCTAGCATAATATTTGTAATTCTTGGACTTGTGTGGCTAGTCCTAATGATTTCAGTTCCATCGGTTAATATTAACTATAAAGTATACAACAACGAATCGTTTATCGTGTGGCCAAATGGAATAAAAATTTTATGGCCAAGCAACTACAAGTTATTCTTGTTAGGCGATTCAAAAATAATCTTACCCAATGGAACTTACACTACTTTAGTGAGCTATTTAGATGTAAGCAAAGCAAATGGATCAAAGATTTTATGGAGCAATGGCACTAGTATAGTGTCACCAAATAGAACAGAAATTCTTTTCTTCAATGGAAGTACCAACGCTTTAGTTTGGAAAAATGGAACAAAGTATGAACAATACACTATAAGAAACAATGTTACCTTTGTGCTGTGGCTAAATGAAAGTAGGTTTATTTTCTTCAATGAGACAAGAGCAGACCCAGTATCCGTTATGAGATATTTCAGTGAAGGGCTAGCAAAAAATACACCGAAAACATTAAGCTCAGTCTTAGAAGTTGTACTACCAAATGTAACGAGAATTTGGCAGGCAATACTATTAGTAATACTTATAAAAGAGGCTCATGAAACAAGCTGGATAAAGGCAGTGCTTGCAGTGTTCATCCAGCAGGCACTACTTCTTATTCTCATGATCTAGTAAAGTAATTCGAAACTAGATTCTTTTTTAGAAGAAGGCCTCTTTCTTGAAGAAGTATATCTCCAGAATATAGCTACAACCACGGCAAAGGCTACAACAATCAACCCTAAAGACAAGGCCACTAGTAATTGAGAAGCATCTATAGAGACTGCGTATGAACCATAGTTACCAAACTTATCTTCGGCTTTAATATCTATTAAGTACTCACCAGCTGGATCAAAGAGGCTTGTTTGCAAATATGAAACCCAAGCTTTACCAGTGTAGTATGCTTGAAGTTTCTTTGTAGCTGTACCCATAACCACAACAATTGATAGATTTCCATCCTTATCTGAGAACACTGAGCCATCAGGATACTGAACTTTAGCTGTAATCTTAACAGTATCAAAACCAACTTGTATACTTCTTTTACTCAAGTTTACTTCAATTCTTAGAGGAGCATTCTTAATTTCTATTGATTTAGTTATGCTACCATTGTTTGAATAGTCATCAGTTATAAAAATTGTTAAATTGTAACTACCGACTTTTATATTGATTGGGACCTTAAATGAGCATACCCAAAAGCTAGAGTTATAGGTTAGAGCATAAGTGTAAGATGAGTTCGCGTTTCTTAAGGAAACTATACCGGTTCCTCGTGTTAATAGCTCACCAGTAGAAGGATACTTAACAAGTGCTGAAATTAAAACTTCCTCCGTTCTATAGTAAGACGAATTTATAGGCGAGAGTATTAGATTAAGCTTCGATGGCCTTACAATAAAACTAAAGGTTTCACTTAAAAAATTGCCTTGAAGATCTTGACCAACCAAAGAAAGATTCCATTTTCCTATTGGACCAGAAGGATCTAACTTAAATTCTCCAAACCAATATGTATAGTTTGGATAGTAATGTAGAAGATATTTCTTTGTGAAAACAGAATTTGAAATTAGCATAGAGTAAGTTCCATTGCTAACAGGTGAACCGTCAGGATAAGACAGCATAAAGAAAACTTTTACTAAGTTAGGTCTATCATAGAAGGAAGAAAGGTTAGAAGAAGACACTTGTATCAATCCAGGCTTTACGAGAAAGAACGTTTTGCCTATACCAATATTACCATAGAGATCATCTACCGTTACTATGACGTTGTTTTTTCCTAGAGGTGAGCCATAAGGTAATTTAAACGAGTAAACCCAACCGTCTATTGAACTTAGATAGTTCATTTGAGTTTTTACAACTACAGGTATTTGTGGGCCCATTACCTCAACGTACACTCTAGAAAAGGGAGATACAGATGTTCCGTTGATGTACTTTGCAAAAACGTAGATTACGACTAGTTGTGTTCTAAGGTACTCATTTTTCTCCATTCTTATGGACACGTTTAAAGGAGCAGAGTAGACTGAAACTTGAAAGTCCTTTGTGAAATTATAATAATTATAATCAAAAGTACCATCGGAAGAAATAGATAGGAAGTAATCCCCAGACTTTAGGTAAGCTGGGATTACAACGTTGTTAAAAAATATTGTACCACTATTGTTAGATATAAAGCTACCAAATGTTAAAACCTTACTTCTTGGAGCTACAGAAAATAGTGACAAGCTAACACTCGAATTAGGTTTAAAGTTGTATCCATAAAAAGAGAAAGGAACTGTTTTATTTAAAATAAGTTGTAGCTTTATTACACCTAAGTGAAACATTACTGCACCTCCCATCGATTTTTGAGATGCAACCACCTTGTATAAGCCATTTTCTATTTCTGAAGGCAACTTAACTGAGAATAGAAAACTACCATTTGAGAATGTTTGAATAGGATATATAAGCAGTGTTTCTTTTCTGTTTAATGATATTGAAATGTTGACGGTGTCGAGCCCATTAAAATAGTCTCCCCTGATGCGTAACGTTTCGCCAGGAAGCGCTATTGGTGGATCAATGTTTAGAATTGGAGAAACAGAAAAATTAAAACTATCAACCAACAACAAACCTCTAGAGTTTTTTATTGGATCTAGAACCCCAATTGAAAAAACAAGAACGGGCGGCCCGTAATTGCTAATACTGAAGGGCATCTTAAATATTTTGTAAGTTAAAGAAGAGTTTCTCATTATTAGAACTAAGGAACTATCATTTATGAAGTAAGTGATGTTCACGTAGTACCACGTTTCTTTTGCAATCTTAAAGTTAGAATTAATTGAGTTAGTAAGCTTCGATCTGTTCGCAGAGAGATATCCAGACGAGTTCACAAATAGCGTTAAATTAGTTCCGCAGTAGCTGAAGTTTAAGAATACAAAATTTCTTTGAGGATCAAGTTGAGAAACAATATTCATAAAAAATGAGAGCGAAACTGTTGACTTGTATGAAGAGTTAACGTAGTAGATATAAGTAGAAACTAAAGAAGAACCGTTGATAAGGACAGCTTTCCCTCCCTGTGGTGATGAAGAAGAAACTAAAGTTATTGAACTTGAATTTGGCGGATATGTCCTAAATTCTCCTAGGCTAGAATCAAAATTTTGGTTATAAACTCGGCGAAGGAAAAATTGTGGCTCTGCAAGCGCAACTTTAAAAAAGTCCGAAATAAAAACTACAAACACCATAAAAGCGAGTCCAACCAGTAGCCTTAAGAGTTTTTTATTGTGTGTTGCTATAAAGCAAGCTTGCATGCTGGTTCGCTTGTCTAACTTTAAGACTCAATGTTTATAAGGGTTTAGGCTTACCATAGTTTAAGGACGTAGAATATTTTACAGATAAAAAAATAGTAAAAAGTTATTAATGGATCTTACTAATTAAATATTTGTAAAAAGAAATGGGGGTGGGGTATTTGGAAAAGAAAGTTAAAGATGTAATGTCTTATCCTGTTATTAGTGTTCTCTCGACGGACCCAATTTCAGAGGCTGTTTCTAAGATGATAGACCATGAGATAGGTGCAGTTTTAGTGAACGCAGGTGGGAAGACAGAGGGGATAATAACTGAAAGAGACCTAATAAAAAGGATAATTTATGAAGGAAGAGATCCTAGTAAAACTCGCTGCGGAGAAATAATGAGTAAACCGTTGATTACCGTAGATCCGGACGCCTCAATTATAAAAGCGATAACTTTAATGAAAGAAAAAGGAATAAGAAGAGTAGTTGTTATGAAAGACAACAAGGCAGTTGGAATAGTAACAGAAAAAGAACTAATAAGAAACTTATTATAAAAGATTAATATTTCTTTTTTATGGCTTTTGTGAGTAATTTATCGTGTACTTTTTGTTTTAATGAAATTTTTTGATAAAATGGCAAAAGAAATCTAGAAAAGATAAAGTATAGGTTGAGAGCAACGGAAGAGACGAATATAACTTGAGCAATGTTGTTTTGTGACGAAGTTTCGTTCTGTTTAAAGTTAGAAGTAGAAGTATCATTCTTTGAGGCCATTAATGCAGAAAATATAACTAACTTTGGCTGAGCCATATTTAACTTAAGCTCGCTCATCTTCGTTCCATTTATTGTTACTTTGTTGAACGAATCGTTAAGAAGTTCTAAGGTAAGTATAGTATCGTTTTCGAACCAAAGTTTGGTACCGTTGTAAACTTCTAAAGCAACCTTAGAACTGTTACTGAAACTTAACGAAATTCCAACCTTTTCCAAGTCAGAACCACGTAATTCGAAAAGAAGCGCACTTTCAGTAGTATAGATGCTCTTCGCTTCCAAAGCATCACTTGCTTTAAGCAAGATTTCATTCGAAGTAAGCCTACTTCCATTCTTTAGTAACCAGAAAACAAATCTTTTCCTTGTAAAGTTAGTCGTGTCCTCAAACGCAGGTGCGCGAAGTAAAACAGGCTTATCTTCGTCATACCAAGCGCCGTTTACAAAGACTTGTCTCTTCCAAAGTGCAACGATAGTTAAATTTGAGTTTACATTGATCGAAAGAGATTTATTTTCTGTAGAAAAGCTGCTTCCCGCGAAATTCCAACGACTAAAAATGTACCTGGTAGTATTGCTAACGTAAATAGTGTAGTTAGATAGATAGATGTTAGCGATTTCGCCTTCCGTGTAATTTCCCGAACCTTTTGGTTCTGAAAAATTCGAAAGAACAATAACTTTGTAAAGTTTTAATGAAGGAGCTTTGTTTTCTTTCGTTGTTTCACTCTTGTTTTGGTTTGAACTTGGGTTAGTTTCATGATGACTACTTTCATAGTTGCTACTAGTGTTTTTGTTAGAATTTTGATTCTCTACAACTACTTTCCACACTGCTTTTATTGTTGTAGGACCACCAACTAGAATTTCATTCTTTTGGGTTACAAAAGAGTTATTGACTAGCCAGCCAGTGAAGATAAGCTCAGTTCCATTTCTTAAGGTAACTTTTGTTTTATCCGTAGCTAACTTAACCAAGCTATTTTCATTGTACCAGCCAGAGCCTTCAGCAACTGAATACTCTGAAGCCACCTCTACATAAACTTGTTTCCTCCAAAGAGCAGAAACCTCCTGTGGAGAGTTAACGACTATTGGAACTTGAGCACTCCAACCTACAAAGATCCATCTTATGTTTCCTTTTTCAACAGTTTTGCTTTCAATTGATGGATAAACTTTTGACCCCTCTGGATACCAACCAGAATCCTTTGAAAATGAAAATGGAGAAGTAAAGTTAATGTAGTATTCTGTAAGCCAAACAGACCTTATAGTGATTGGTCTGCTCATTACGAACGAAACTGAGGAAGAATTAGAAGAAGGGTTTTCGTAGTACAAAAATCTATACCTTTTTCCTTTTGCAACTTCGTAAACATTAGAACTCACTGAAACTTCAATTGTAGTATCTTTACTTATCCACTGTGCAGCACTAGATAACGTGTGGTTAGAAACTTTAAACACGGGGTAAAATGGTTCAAAGGTAAGGAGATAATCAATAGATCTAACCTCGTATATGTGCATTGGTTGCGAAACAACTAAATATCGTGGATTCTTAGTTTCGCCATCGCTCCACTTTACAAAAACAGATCTTGTGTTGTTCCCAAAGTCTAGCACGTTAGCTACCTCTAAGTTTAAAACCGAACCTATAGGGTACCAACCGTAGACCACATAGCTACTGTTATCGTACTTACCAACTTGAATGAACACTTCCTTAATCCAAGTTGCATTTATTTGAAGGGGCGAGTGAACATACGTAGGAATATCGATGGACCATTTTAGGAATCTGAACCGCTCTTCTTTTGAAGTATTAATTATGGTTGGTGAAATAGAACAGTTAATCAATGAACCATCTTCATACCACCCACTTGATGAACCACTTATAGTTCCAAATGTTGATGTAATTGATACCTTGAACTCTTTTTTGTATATACCTTTTACGTAAATTGGAGAAGAAAGAACACATGTGTATGGATTTTGAGATATATCCTGAGAAGTACTATTAATTACAAATTTAACAAAATTGTACCGCGTATCTTGAGTCACGTATATCTCAGATTTTGTTGAAAATGTTATGTATGAGTTTGCTTCTTTCCATACCTCAGTGCTGTTAAATGCGTCGCTGTACTTTACGAAGAAGTATTTTTTCCAAATTGCTTCTACTGTGGACACCTGTTTTACCGTGAAAGAACCTTTTGGAGCTATGGTAAATGAATTTCCAAGACCATCGCTTACCTTCCAGCCAGCTAATACAAGCTTAGTGTTGTTGTTCAAGAGAA
>JBAMLO010000056.1:0-19154 GCA_039793485.1 Nitrososphaera sp.
TTAAATTAGTAAAGCCCCTTAAGTAATGCAGCCTCATGAAGAAAAAGCCATGTGGAAAACTAACAACTGAAAGTTCGTTTCTTTCCTTTGCTAGCTTTACTGAAGCTTCAATTTTCTCCCAGCCCGTAGGCTCTCCATATGCTCCTGCAATGCCCTTTTCTGGGTCTGGAATCTTAAGATTCTTTAAGTTGCTCCAATCTTCTAGTGGGTGCTTTATAACTTGGCCATCTAGTCCACTAACGTTGAACTTCCAAACACATCCCCAATCGTCTATAGTTGTAGTGCCCTTTCTTTGAATTCCAAAGTCATCGAACTTTATTGTTCCTTTTCTAAAGCTTGGAAAAATCTTTTTGTACTTAACCAATATGTCTTCAAGTTTTTCTCTATACTTATGCCAGGTTGCCTGAAGAACAACAACGTTAGAAGGAACAAAGCCACAACCTTTTATGTCTATTACTTTTAGCATAACTTCTCTATGATTCATGTTTTTCTTTCTGATTTTAAGAATATCTAAGCAGTTGTTTTAAGTCTTTTATTTTGTCACTATTCTTTAATGCTGTTGTCTAAGTGCCATTTTTATCTCCAATCTGGGATTATTTTCCTACTTTTCTTGCCTTTAAAAATTTGTTACGTAATTAATTCTTCTATTCTTTCCTCTTCTACGGCTCTCTTTATTTCTATTGCGATTCTTTTTCCCATGCTCATCGGCTCATCGTAAAGAAGCCAAGTATAAGGAGAACCATTAACATAAAGATTTGTACCCGCCACGATCCTCGCGGAGAATTCAAAAACGTAAAATTTCCCCCCTCCGTCGTAAGCTCCTTCTATGCAAAATGGTCCTATGAAACCTGGTGGTACTAGTTCCTTTGAAGCTCTAACTAAACCTTCGCCTATCTCAAAGATCTCTTCAAGCAAAGATTCTCGAAGAACGATGGGTATGTTTCCTATAACTAAGTACGAAAGGTCTGGATTTGATTGTAGTTGTATTTTCGCTGGAATTTTTCCAAGGCCATCTACGTTTGTTTCGTACCTTCTATCCATACTTATAATTTCAAGCTCATCTGAAAGAGGAGAGTAAAAAAAGTGAACGTACGCTGTTGTTCCCAGTATATACTCCTGTACAAAAATATCTTCTTCCTTTATGTTTAAGACCCTAAGTTTTTCTCTAATCTCTTCAGGGTTAGTTGCCAAAAAGTATCCTTTACCTCCTTTTGCTCCAGGAAGCTTAACTATAACTGTACTATCAACTTCATCAACAGAAGAATATGCTTTTGGAGTTCTCACACCTGCCTCTCTAAGAAGTTTTTCTTTTAAGTTTCTATCTGACTCCCACCTTAGAATGTACTTATTTCCAAATATTGGAATCTTGAAGTTATTTTCTATTTGCTCTAAACTAACGTACTCTACTAAAGACCCATGAGGAACTAATATAGCGTTTAGGTTTGAAAGCTTTTCTTGAACTTCTTGAGAAATTACCTCCGAAAAACTTTCCACTAGAACAATTTCATCCATTAACTTTTTAAATCTGCTGTATAACTTTAGTCTACTCTTTAGGCATACTAAAGCCGTCTTAAAACCTTCATCCTTAGCCCCTTTTAGTATTTGAAGGGCAGAATGAGAGCCTAACGTTGCTATGGTGACTTTTGAGCTTTCCAACTTAGCCACCTAAGTTACAATTTCAGTAATTTTTCCTAAGCTAATAGCTTTCTTTATTTCCATTGCTATTCTTCTTCCAGTTCCTACTGTAAATCCGTGCTTAAACTTTGTGTAAGGAGAAGTAGTTATCAATACTGGACTTCCTGGTACTCTTGGAGAAACGTCAAAGACAACTATTTCCAAATCTTTTGTTACTGCGCTTTGAAGAGCAAAAGGCCCTATTATACCCGGTGGATATTCTCTTTCACAAGCTTCAACAAATTTGAATCCAATCTCGAAGACCTTCTCAAGTAAGGATTCTCTTATCGTTGCAGGCATGTGGCCTACTTCAATATTTTGTAAAGGTACTTCTACATCAAGTTGTTGCCTTGCTGGAAGGTTCACAAAATCATATAAATCTGTTTGAAGTCTTCTGTCTACTCCTAAAAATTCAAGTTCCTTGTCTATAGGCGAATAAAAGTAATTAAAATTGAAGTAAGTTCCCATTACAAACTCTTCTATAACTGCGGTTTTAAGGTCTTCCTCATTTATTATTCCTTTCTCTACTCTTTCTTTAGCTTTCTTCCAAAAGTCTTCGGGACTTGAAGCAGTAAAGAAGGCCCTTTCAATTTTTCTTCTTGCTTCTTGAACTTTTACAATAGCTAGTCTGTCTATTTCTTCTGGAGATTTAAATTTCTTAGGCTGTCTAATTCCTGCTTTTTCGAGCAAATAGTACTGGTTTTTTGGCGCCGTTCTTTCTTCGCTCCTAAGTAAGGCTCTGTTACCAAAGATTGGTATCCTAAAGTTTTTTTCTATATCGTTGTATGGAACATACGTGGTAAAAGAACGGTGTGGGACAAATATGGTGTTAAGGGCTCTAAGTTTTTCTTGTACTTCTTCTTTCACTATATCTGAAAACTTATCCAGCACAATTATTTCATCAAATAACCTTTTGAACACAAAGTAGGGTTTTTCTCTCCCTTTTTGACAAACAACTACAGTCTTAAAGTCTTCATCTTTAGCTCCATCCGCGATGTCTAAGGCTGAATGACTTCCAAGAGTTCCTATATGAACGTTTTTTAAGTCATAACTTCTCGCCAAGTTTTCCATCTCTTCCTTTGTAATCAACTTATTTTTTCACTACTGTCTTAGAAATACGGTTGATAAACTTAACGCTAAAAGAAGTCAATGAACTTTAATAGAAAGCCTTTGGGCTGGGACTTTACAGCAATTCGATTGAGAGTCTCAAAATGTCTTTAGTTCTTTGTTCACCTCGGCAGTTCATAAGATTTAATAAAACACTTTAGCTATTTTAGTAACATGTCGCA
This sequence comes from Nitrososphaera sp., assembly GCA_039793485.1. GTDB lineage: Archaea > Thermoproteota > EX4484-205 > EX4484-205 > JAAOZO01 > JAAOZO01. The sequence goes on from JBAMLO010000056.1 coordinate 2,964, forward strand.
TGTAGAAGAAAGGGTAGTTGGTGGAATAAAGACAAGATTCTTTAAACTTGGAAATTTCATACTAGGAATTCCTTACGAAATAGGGCCAAGAATTTTGTACTTAGCTAGCAGTAAAAGTCCAAACCTAAACTTATTTGGAGTAGTCCCTGAAATGAAGGTTGAGACTTCAGAAGGACTTTGGAGAATTTACGGAGGTCACAGGCTTTGGAGCTCTCCTGAAGCAATGCCGCGTTCTTACTCTTTAGATGATAAGCCAGTTCAAATAGAAGCTTACGATGAAGAAATAACTATTCACGGAAATCCAGAAAGAGAAAACTCTGTACAAAAGGAAATAACAATAAAGCTTAATTCGGATGGTAGTTTAAAAGTTGAGCATAAAATAAAAAACATAGGCAGATGGCCCATAAAATTCGCTTGCTGGGCAATTTCTCTCATGAAAAAAGAAGGCTTTGCAATAATTCCCATAAAGCCTTCTAAGGTTGACGAAAGAGGTTTGCTTCCGGATAGACATATTTCTCTATGGCCTTACACAAACCTTTCAGACAGTAGAATAAATTTTTCAGAAAACTACATTTTCCTAAGACAGGATTCAAGTGTAAAGCTACCAATAAAGATAGGTACAAAGGTAAATCCATCTTGGGTTGCGTATTACACAGATGGGCTATTATTCATTAAAGAGATAGCAAGAGAAGGTAAAGAATATCCTGATTTCGATTGTAATGCAGAAGTTTACACTAACTCAGAATTTTTAGAATTAGAAACCCTCGGGCCTCTGGAGCTAGTTGAGCCCTTTCAGAGTGCTCAGCATACAGAAACTTGGAAAATATTAGAAGTTGGAAAATTGGAACCTCGACAAGAAGATGTAGAACAAATCCTTTAATGCTTTTTTAACAACATTTTTCTGGCTACTAATCTTAGGCTATGAAAACTTGAGTGCTTTAAGAGGTAGCGTTTTTGCTCGCTTTTTCATTGTTCAGGAAATAGAGGAAATCCATCTTTATTCTTAAAGTATTCTACAATTCTGCTTTGTTCTTCTTCTGTAAGTTTTCTGAACTTTTCTCCAGCTCTAATTATCTTTGGCCATAACTTAATATCACAGGCCATTGGATAAGTTGTTACGCCTTCTTGCGAAAGTGTGAAATGAACTCCTTTTTCTATATCTTCTTCATCTTCAAATGGTTCATACCATGTTTGATACTTCTTTTGTGACCCCCATCTCCTCCTTGCTACAGCTTTTATCGCTATAACTCCTATGTCTCTATCTTTAGCTATTTTTAATATTGGCCTAAAGTCATTTTCTGGTGTGGGATGAATTAAACTTATCGCTGTTACTGGAATTAGTACAGTGTCAAAATCGAAGAGTTCCAATGCTCTTTGAACAATTCTCATATCCTTGTGAACTGTTATGCCTATATGCTTAATCAAACCTTGATCTCTTGCTTCTAGAAAGGCTTTCATTGCTCCATTTTCTGAGAATATTTGGTCAAGCTCTTCTAAACTTCCGACTGCGTGAAACTGGTAGACTTCGAAGTACTTAACTTTTAGTCTTTCTAGAGACCTTTTAAGTTCGTTCCATGCACCTTCCTTACTTCTTTCTAAAGTTTTTTCAGCAATAATTAACTTATCTTTGTTTTTACTTATCACATCACCAAGTCTTGTTTCTGCTTCTCCATAGCTTGGTGCTATGTCGACCATATTGAGACCCATTTTTATTGCATTTTCTACTGCTTCTACTCCTTCCTTTGCATCTGGCGCAATCCCAGGACCGCATCCTCCTATAGTTAGTACTGAGACTCTGTAACCAGTTCTCCCCAATGTTCTATACTCCATTCTTCTATCCTTATTTTGTCGCAAGCTTGGCATATTTAAATGTTTTAGTTAAAGCATAACTTTAGGGTAACCATTTAACGTATCACTTTAAAGATTTTATAAATTGCGAAAACTATATAAGTTTCAACAAAATTCTTAATGCTCAAGGTGACATGGCTTGCATTCAATATTTAAAAACAGCTTTGGAGTTCCAGTGGGACATACAGCCTACCTTCGAAAGCGTAGCACAGTTACCTTAACCATCATTATCCTTAACGTTTTAATCTATCTCATAACTTCTTACAACAATTTTTTCTTAGAGTCCAGTGACTATTGGGCAAACATAGGTGGATTTATTCCATCACTCATTTCAGAGCCTTCTCAGTGGTATCGTCTAATTACATCCATGTTCCTTCACGCCGACTTTTTTCATATTCTCTTCAACATGTACTTTTTGTACATCTTCGGAAGAGCTGTTGAGGAAGCACTCGGTGAAACAAGGTTCTTTCTCCTGTACTTTGTTTCAGGTATCATGGCTTCAGTATTTCACGCAGCTTTTAGCTTCATTGGAGGCCCATTGTCGTACGTCGTTCCTGCTATTGGAGCTTCAGGAGCTATAAGTGGCATTCTAGGGGCTTATCTAATGCTGTATCCAGGTACATCTTTAGTTATAGGTACGATATTCTTTATGTTTCCAATCTTCTTACCAATAAAAGCATCGTACTACCTAGTCTTTTGGTTTGCCATGCAAATACTTTATGGCTACACCAAAGCTGCTGGAAGTACTGCTGTTTTTGCTCATGCTGGAGGCTTTATAGCAGGTATTGCGTTACTCCCGCTTCTCGTTGACAGGACAAGACTTAGCCAGCTTAAGTTCATTGAACATATTAGGACTCTTCCTTACCTCTTGTTTGGCCATTATACGGCAGAAGGATTAAGTACATCAACAAAAATAATACTTGTGTCTTTAATCACACCATTGTTAATCGGAAGTCTTTTTACGCTAGTTTTGCCGTCAAGTCAAAATGACATTAAGTCAGTATTTGTTCAATATAACTACGAAGGAGCATCATACTCGGACTACGTAGTTGTTCAACTGCCAAATGTTGAGTCTTATCTTCCCGATGCTTCGTTTGGCGAAACAAAAATATTACTAACTAGATTGTACGCTGCAAAATTACTTTACAACAAAACTTATGCTAACAGAGAATTGAACTTAAGCAACTTAAGCATTGAGCTTCCAGTAAATGTTGTGTTAGGGTCTTTAACTAAAGTAGTTAACGTGAATACGACAATAATTTACTTTAAAGGAAGCTACGACAATGATGGCTTCTTAAGCTATGGGGAAGGTAATTTATCAACACAGCTAATAATTATACAAGGCTATGGGATATACCTTAGTTACTATCCCGTCAGTTATGAATTCAAAATTTCTTCTAGTACAATAAATTTTTCAAACGTTGTAAGATATGCTGGAATGGTCTCGCTTGTTGTTGCAGTTACAGCACTTATTACAGTGCTTAGGAAAGACAAAGAACTAACGTTAGTAAGTGAGTACTACTAACTTGTTCTTATGCTAGTAACTACTCATTTTATTTGATAAAATTAAAAGTTTTTCGTTTTGTTAAGGCTTAACATGAAATTTTTCCAGCGCGTACCTCAATATTCATCTTTCACAATTTTTAAAATTTCTATGTACCTTTTAGAGCCTCTATTTCTAACAAAATTACAAAATTCATTACAACTGTTTTGGATGCATTGTCTTGCACTTTTTTACAGTTTCTTCGTTTAATCCATTTCTTAACGCGGTAAGACCAAAGTAACTGAGCCATCCTATGATGCCATCTAATTTGTCTACGACGTCTTCTATTACCTTCTCGCTTGGTTTAATACCAACTTCATTAAATCCCTTGTACAAAAAGTCTATTGATTGTTCACGAGATAAAGGTTCAACTTTAACTTCTTCTATGTAACCTACCATAAAGAGGTGAAGCTGGGTCGTCTATCTTAAGAAACTTGTACAACATACCTATGTAGTTAATAAGTCTTTCTTAGCCCATAGCTCGTCTAGCATTCATAATTTCGTTAGAAACTAGGACTTCCTTGATTTTTAGTTAAAGTTAAAAGATGCCTAAAGAATAAGAGGTTAAGAAAAATTTAAAATGAAAGTACTCTTCTTAGGAACAGCTGCGGCTGAAGGTTGGCCAGCGGTTTTCTGTCAATGTGAAAACTGTAAGAGAGCAAGGGAAAAAGGTGGTAAGAATATAAGAACGAGATCTTCAGTAATGATCAACTCTGACTTAAAAGTTGACTTGCCTCCTGATACTTATCATCATGTAATTAAGTACAATTTAGATTTAGCTAACGTTGAAAACATACTGGTAACGCATAGTCATCAGGACCATTTTTATCCAGAGGAATTAAACATGAGGATAGAACCATTTGCAAAGCTTCTAAATCAAAAATTTTTAACAATCTATGGTAATGAAAAAGTATTCATGAAAATTCAAAACACTGTTGAAAGAAGAGTGCTTGAGGGTTCAATAAAAGCTAAAGTTTTAAGACCTTACGAAGAAGCAAAAGTAGGTCCATATCATGTTACTCCGCTACTTGCGGATCACGCTAAGGATGAACAATGCTTAATTTACATAATTTCTAAGGGTAGTAAAACTATACTTTATGGTCATGACTCAGGTTGGTTTCCGGAAGAAACTTGGAAAACATTAAAGAACTTTAGATTAGATCTTGTAATACTAGACTGCACGAATGGAGCTCTTCCACAAATCAAGTATCATATGGGCTTAGAGGGTGACATAAAAGCAAAGAATAAAATGCTTGAAGATGAGATTGCAGATAAAGATACCTTATTTGTGGCTACGCATTTTTCTCATAATGGAGGATTACTTTACGAAGAGCTAAGAGAAAAATTAGAGCCAAATGGAATAATTGTAGCCTACGACGGAATGACTTTAGAGCTATAGTTTTTGCAAATTTAGTTGAAAGATGTTGCTTAAAACAAACTAAGGGCCATCTCGTGTTAAAAATCCTTAAATATTTTCTAGGTAATGTTAGAGGTTATGGCTTCCAAGGAAAGGTATAACGTTATCTTAATAGTTTCAGATACGTTTCGCAATGATCTACTTTTAGGTGAGTTTGAAGTAAAAAATGGAGTATATGCAAAAGTGCCAAACTTAAAGAAGCTCGCAGAAGAATCAGTGCTTTTTAGAAGAGCTTATTGCGCATCCTTCCCAACAGTTCCAAATAGGCATGATCTACTAACTGGGAAATATACTTTTACATACTCTGACTGGGCTCCATTGCCTAAGGACGAGGTTGTTTTACCCCAAATCATAAAAGAACTTGGATATGTTTCAATGCTAATTGGCGACACTCCTCATATTTTTAAAGATGGATTTAACTACGATAGAGGCTTCGATGGTTGGATTTGGATTAGGGGGCAGGAAAATGATAGATATAGAACAGATCCAGAAAGCATAGTTTTACCATGTAAGCCTGAAAAGCTTAGAAGTGTAGAAACAACAATTCAGCATATGCGTAACAATGCTCTTAGAGTATTTGAAGAAGATTGGATTCCAGCTAAAACTTCAAACGCTACTATAAGGTGGCTTGAGAAAAACTACAATCGTAACTTCTTTTTGTATGTTGACTTCTTTGATCCCCATGAACCCTGGGATCCTCCAGAGTACTACGTAGATCAGTATGACCCAAACTACAAAGGAGAGAAAGTGATATATCCAATGTATGGTCCAAGTGACTATTTGACTAAGGAAGAACTTGAACATTGTAGAGCAATGTATGCTGGAGAGGCTTCTTTAGTAGACAAATGGATAGGTAGAATTCTAGAGAAGGTTGAAGAGTTAGGATTGTGGGATAACACTGCGCTAATATTTACTTCAGATCATGGCTTTTACTTGGGTGAGCATAGTCTTATAGGCAAATCAATAGTTATGGGGAATGTTCATGGGTTAACCCCACTTTATGAAGAAGTTGCACATATTCCCTTAGTTTTAAGACTACCTGACTCTATGATGAGTGCTAAGAAGGGGCTTAAGTTAGATGCGCTAGTTCAAACTCCAGATATAACTGCTACAATACTAGAATTGGCTGGCTCAAACTACAGAGTAGAAGGTTCTTCATTGCTTCCTCTGATTAGGGGAGAATCTTCAAAGTTAAGGGACTTTGTCGTTTCTACGCCTAGCATTGTACATGGCCCCAGCGGAGGTCTTAGACCTACAATAACTTCTGAAGATTGGTCGCTAATACTTTCTTCTGCTGAGATGCAAGTAAAAGAGAATGAGTACACTCTAATTGTTGACGGTAAATTAAGAGTTCTAAAGCCATTTGGGAGAATTGATACTGAACTCTACAACCTCAAGAACGATAAACGACAAGAAAAGAACTTAATAGATACTCATAAAGAGGTAGCTTTAGCTCTTAAAGAGAAGTTTATAGAAATGCTGAGAAAGCTAAACACGAAGGAAGAGCTTATAAAACCTTGGTATAAGTGCAAGAAGATAGATCTTCAGAGTTGAACGAAAGGTTGACCTAAGATAAGTAAGCTATATAAGTATGCTTACTTCAACTATGAGCACAAACCTTTTTAAAAAGACTAAGTAGTTAAGGTTGTTAAAAAGAAATCACCATTTTTGGCAGCCCTGTATCCGTACTCTAAAGTTTGCACTTTGTTAAGTACTCTTATTAAGTAGAGGAATTAGTATCCAATCTTCCTTAAGTACTCTCTGCTCTCTAGCATACTCTTAAACGGACTTCTTGGAGTCCAGTCTTGTTCAACGACTACCCACTTCATGTTAAGTTGAGTTGCAAAGCTAAGGATGGATGGAAAGTCTATGGACCCCCTTCCAAGCTCAGAAAATCTCTTGTTTTTCATGTCTTCTTCTGATCCATCCTTAAGATGGAGGTATGCAACTCTATCTTTGTTATCTTTAATGAAGTTAAAAGGTTCTGAACCTCCAAACTTAACCCAGTATGTGTCAACGCACAACTTAACTAGTTCTGAGTTAGTGTTTTGAATTATCAACTTTATTCCTTTTTGGTTATTTGCTATTTCATGTCCATGATTGTGGTAGCATACCTTTACACTGTAGCCTTTTGCAATTTTTCCTATTTTATTTAAGAAATCTGCACACTTTAGGTAGTCTTCTTCAGTTCCTTTTCCACCAGGTCCGCTGAAAGTTAAGTATTCTCCTCCAAACTCTTTTAGAAGTTTCAGTGCTTGTTCAGCTTTGTTTAGGTCTCCAATTCCCATGTGCAGTGCAACAAGTTTTAAATTGTTCTTGGCTAGAAGTTCTTTTGCTTTAGAGCCATACTTTTGGATTAATTCAGGAGAGGCTTCTATTCCTTCATAACCTGCATCCTTTACTTCAATTAGAGTACCTTCAAAATCTTCTTCAGCTCTCTTTCCCCAAATTATTAGTTGAGCTCCAACTTTTAGCTTGTTCATGTGAGCTTTAGTAACTCTTAACGATTTAAAGTTTTCCTATTTTGCATGAAAGCGTGTTCAGAAAGCTTAAAACTTATTTCTTACGTGAAAATAGAAGTAGGAAGAAGATAGTTGAGTGAGCTAAAAACATTCTTAGGCTTCGAAGAAGCACTAGAAGCTACGATTATCTCTGTTTCTATAGTGTGCATAACCTTATTTTTTCTATTGAAAGCTGTTCCTCAAGACTTAGTTCTAACTTTTCTGGTATGTTCAATAGAGGGTGTTCTCTTCTTTATTCTTGAAAGAAGCAACTACGTAAAAAAGGAAGTTCTGAAATTGTTTCTAGTTTCACTTTTTTACTTAGTGTTTTCATTGGTTGCTAAATTTTTTTCTGGTAATTTATTAAATAACGAAGTGGTTTATACTTCTTATATCGTTCTCGTGTTGTTTCTATCTAGAAGCTCTGTTTACCTAACATTTCCATCCCTCTTTCATCGCTTAAGGGTTGTTGAGGAAGCCTTACAACTAAAAGTCATGGATTTTTTGAACTATGCTAGAAGCACATACCTAAGGTTAAAGAAAATTCTGTTTCAAAGAAAGCTATCTGAAAGAGAGGCGTTGAAGTTGTCACGAAATGCCCTTATGAACTACTTAAAAAATGAAAGAAGTTTGGAAGTTTTAAGTAAGAATGAAAAGACCTTTTCTGTTCGCACGTTAGTTAAAGATAAGAATAGTTTCATTTTTCTTTTTAAAGGGAAGAATTTGGAGTTCACGGTAATGGCAGATAGAGTTTCCAGAAAGATTCACGGGCCTTTATTAGTTCCTAGCATTAAGCAACTTTCTTATGCTCTTTCGAAGCACTTTGGCTTAGACTTAAAAGTTGTAAACATGAAATACGTTGCTTTTGGAATTCTTGAAGTTGGAATTGATAACACTAAAGGAGTATACTACGAGGGCACTTTTGATCTAGTTCGCAGAAGGCTGAATATTAAGAATGCCTTCCTAAGTTATAAATTTTTCCTAACTAACTACGAACCAAACCTTGTCTTAGAAGATATAAAGAGAATTGATAACTTCAAATTTGAGATAATTTATAGCAAAGGTGAAGAAAAGCATTCTGATATCGTCGATGTTTCAAACATAAGGAAAGTCTTAGTCCAAAAGAAAAGCTGAAAACTTTATAAAAGTAAATTTTCTTAAAGTCAAAAAGGGAAAAGTCACTATGGATAAAAGTTCTACATTACTGCCAGAAGAACGCATACTTGCTGTTTTTGAAGGCAGAAAAACAAAATTAGTTCCCTTTTTTGCTGATCTAACTTACTGGTATTCTGCAGAACTAAGAAAGAGAACACTTCCACAAAAGTATCTTGACGATAAAGGCAAGTTATTGCTTTATAAAGATCTAATGTGTGGAGCTCACGAAGAGCTTTACCTCCCAATTCATAAAACCATCTTCAAGAACGTAAGCGTAAGAGTCTTTGAAGAGGAAGAAAAAGATGGGATCGTTAGAACAACAGTTTACTACACGCCTCTTGGTGAACTAAGAAAAGTAGACAAATATTCTTTCATTTCTTTTAGTACTGCAACGTTGAAGTACCCAGTAAACAATGAAGAAGATCTAAAGGTATTGAAATTTATGTACCAAAATGTAGAGTACACGAAAAAGGTTGAAGCTTTTAAACGCCAAGAATTCTTAATTAACTTGTGGAAAGGGTGGGGGGTAGTTAGCTCGCTTCCACCTAGAACTCCATTTTCAAGGCTAGTAGTTGAGTGGGCTGGAGCATACAATACTCTTATCTTAGAGTGGCGTAGTAAGGAAAGTTTAAGGGAAGTTTTAGAAGTTATGTATTCCTCTGATGATCCGATCTATGAATTCATTACAGAATCACCTGCAAAGTTTGTTTACTTTGGAGAAAACCTCTCTAGTGATGTAATAAGTCCAAAGTATTTTGAGGAATACTATAAGAAGTACTACACTAAAAGAGCAAGTATGCTTCACAAAGCTAAAAAATTCATATACTTGCATATAGACGGAAAACTCAGAGGATTACTTCCATTGTTAGCTTCCACTGGAATAGACTGCGCTCAGTCTTTAACTCCTTATCCTGCTGGAGACTTAAAAGTAAGTGAGTTTAGAAAAGTTGCTGGAGACAACATTATTCTTTGGGGTGGTTTGCCAGGAATATTCTTTAGCTCAGCTTATAAGCCTGACCTATTGATGAATTTGTTAAAGGAAATACTCGCTCTTTGTGAAAAAGATCGCAAGTTTGTTATAGGGGTTGCAGACCAGGTTCCACCAGACGGAGACATCCAAAGGGTAAAGCTGGTTTCAAACATCGTAAACGAGACTTTTTTAGCTAAATCCAGTAATTCTAATATTGATTCTAGCTTTTTATTCGAATCTCTTAGGAGAGTTCATACTTTCCTTGAATACCTTTCACAACTTTGCTTTCAACTTTCTTGAAGTATGCCCCAAACGCTGAAGCTAGTCTTTTAGCTTCACTTGGGTTTTCATCTATTACATTTTTCGTTTCTTTTGGATCTTCTACCAAGTTGTAAAGTTCATCAGACTGTCCCTCTGGTCTTTGTATATAACTCCACTCTTGACTACGTATGCATCTGTCAACAGCTTCGTAGTAGCCTGAGATTGCATACTCGCGATGCTCATCTGCTTCATTTAGTAGCACTGATAAGAAGCTTCTTCCATGCATTGAAGCTATGTTGTTTCCTAAGCCGATGAGTTCAAGTATTGTTGGAAGAAGGTCTGGAAATTGTACTATGGCTTTAGTTTCTCTTGCTTTTTCTCCTCCAGGTAACCTAACCATAAACGGAACCTTTAGTAGTTCGTTGTAAAGTCTATCTCCTCCTTTTAAGAATTTTCCATGATCGGCTAGAGGATGACCATGGTCTGCGAGAACCACTATAACTGAATTCTCTAGGAAGCCAAGCTCCTTTAGTTCCTCGTAGAATGTTCCAAACCAATGATCTACAAAACTAACTTCTCCTGCGTATAGGCCTCTTATGTAGTCAATTTCTTCTTCGCTTGCCCAACTTTTTGCTTCTCCCCCCATTGGCAAAATTAGTCTCTTTCCTCTGTAGTTTCTGCTAGTGTAGACATCGAACTTTTCTGGAGGATCCCAAGGTTCATGAGGATCGAAGCTATCTACCCATAAGAAAACTTTTTCATGCACTCTGTTTTTTCTAAGCCATCTTATTGCCTCGCTGAAAACTTTAGCAGGAAACCAGTCTTCTTCATTCTCAAAGTCTTCAGTGTTTGCTAAGAATCTAGCAACAAGTCTTTTCCATTGCTCAGTGTAGTTCTTATTAACATAGTCTTCTATGTTTTTCTTCTTTGGAGGTGCTGAATTAAAAGCATCATACTCTTGCCCTCTAATCCATACGAACGAATCGAAGCCTTTATGGAAGTTCATTCCAGGTTTAAACAAATGGTAAGTATCTGTAATTAGTCCACTTACGTAGCCTTCACGCTTTAGGATCTCTGCCATCGTAATTTCAGTAGGATACATTGGAGACCATGGCTTATAAGGAAGAGTAAATTGCCCCGTCATAAGCTCAGTTCTTACTGGAATCGTTGGTAATCCTGCAGGATAGGCGTTGTGAAAGACTACGCTTTCTCTTGCAAACTTATCTAAATTTGGAGTTCTGCATGCTGCTACGTTTTTAAACACTCTTTCTCCTTTGTTGTAAAAACTAACATGGTCTTGTCTAAAGCTATCTAGCACTACAACGATTACATTATACTTGTTCATTTTACAGGGTCTCCCCATCTTGTTTAATTGTTCTCATTTTATTAATGTTTCAGGGCTTATTGGCTTCCCTGTTTTTGCAGACTCGTTGGCTGCAAGAGATAACAATGCGCTTTTATATGCATCTTCATAGTGAGTGGGAACTAGGTTTTTGTTGTTTTCCCTTATTGCTTCTATAAAGCTTCTATACATTTCAACTGTAGAGTTTTGAGTTAAGCTGAATATTTTTGGTTCTTCATTTTTCTTAAAAATCCTTACTTCTCTGTCGTTGCAGTACCTTATGAGCTTCTCTCTGCAAATTATGTCAATGTAAGCTAAACATTCATTTGGAAAGTTCTTAAAAACTTCAGGATAAAGAGAATATGTAGTATACAAGTTTCCAACTGTGCCATTCTCAAATCTTAAAGCTACAGCATAGCTTGCCCAATTGTCAAAGTTGTCCTTTTTGTCTTCTTCTGTGTTCCTACCCTTTTCAGTATACTCTGCATAAACTCTTTCAACTTCTCCTGCGAAGTATCTAAACAGGTCGAGAAGGTGGACTGCTTGTTCCACAACTTGACCTCCTGCTTGGTTTCTCAGTCTAATCCATGGAATTGGAGGTATAGTCCAATACCACCGTCCGACAAGCATCGAAAGTGTTTCTTCATCGATATTTTCTTTAGCAACCTTGGTAAGGTTGCTATACCTTAACTGAAAACCAACTACCACTATCTTATTAGAGCTTCTTACAACATCAAGCAAATTTTTTATTTCAGCGACGTTAAGAGAAATTGGTTTTTCCATCATCACGTTTACTCCTGCCTTGATGCATTGCAAAGTTTGAGGAACGTGAAATGGAACAGGTGTACTTATAACAACTGCGTCTAGACTTTCCTTGTGTAACATATCTTCTAAGCTTAGGTACCCTCTTAGCTTATACTCTTCTGACACTTTTAACAATCTTTTTTCATCACTTTCGCAAATTGCTTGAATGGAAACTTCTTCAAAGTTTTTAAGTGCTCTTAGGTGGTCTAACCCCCTTCTTCCTGCTCCGATTATTCCAAACTTTAGCATACTTGTCACCTCTCACTTTAGTTTTGAAGTGTAGAGAAGTACTCTGTCCACTTCTAAGTTTAATCCAGGCTCCTTACTGTAGTTTGGGTCAACAGCTTCAATCCAAATTAGCCACCTATCGTTTCTTATCGTATCAAAAACAACTTGGGAATACGTATGAATTGGATATTCTCTATGCTCATAACGTGAAAATGGAGTCCATAGTGCTGAGAAGATTGTTTCCAAGTTTAGATTTTTATAGTCTATACGGTAGACTACAAAGTGCTTCGTTAGTGCGGCACCTTTAACAACTTCAAGCGTTTTAGTGCCGACAAAGAATAAACCTGTAGAACCCGGAATTATAGAGCCACTTAACAAAAAGTAATTTGGTTGCTGTTCGTTGTCTACCTTTGGAGTGCCAAGTTTTCGCCACTCCTTTCCGTCCTTACTTACTGCAAGTGCAGTATGAACTGTGTTAGTTCCAATTTTTCTTGCCTTATACAAACAAAAGTATTGTCCATCCACTATATCGATTGTGGAGTCTCTTGCTTCTCCACTATCGTATTCTGCGTCACCCCTAATTACAAAACCCCTTGGTTCCCACGGGCCAGAAGGGTCTTCAGCAGTTAGAAGGAAAGTTTCCCACTTGCTTTCAAAGATTCTGCTTTCTTCACCTGCTAAGTTTTCTTGAGCAACGTCTAACGAAAGGTAAAGGTGGTAACGACCTGTTGATGGGTCTTTTAGGAGTTGCTGATTTTCTATACTTTGAACCTTTGCCTTTATCGTTTCACTTAACTCTTCCTTCGAAATCCAGGTTACTAAGTTGTAGTTTTCTCCGTCATTCGACCTATAAATTTCAACAGCATAACCCCTTCTCACTTCTCCTTCTCTTGGCCTACTCGTCAGCCAATATTCTTTGTTTTCGTCATCAATCCATAACTTTCCGGCTCCGCACCACGAACCAGGATTAAAGTTTGGAGGATCTAAGATAACCTTCCTAAAATTCCTTTTGAAAAACAGAGCTTGAGGCGGATACAAACCATACCAGCTCATGAGTATCAAAATGAGTTAAATTGCTTATTTAAGGTTTTGAAATCTAGATCAAATAGGTGTTTTTTTAATACAGTTAGGACTTAAACTACTACCAACCGTACTTATTTGGTCCCCAGTCTTTTTTCACAAGTTCTTGCTTTGCTAAAACAATTTTATAAGGCTCTAGGTCTTCATAGAGTATAACACCAGGTCCTACGATAGAATATGGTCCTATTCTAACGCCAGGCATAAGTATTGCATTAACTCCTGTTCTACAGTAGTCTCCAATGAAGGCAACGTTTTCTCCAACTAACTTTTTTCCCTTGACTTCTACAATTGTTTTTTCATCATCAAACCTTAACGTTCCACAGACAGTTGCTGCTCCTATGTCTGTTCGTTCTCCAACTATTCCTGCTATTTCAGAGTAATGCACTATGTAAACACCATCAAACACAATTCCAAAAACTTCAGCAGCATTTTCAACTCTAACTTCATTACCGAGAACTCCTTGAACTAGGCTGTAGTTGCTCACTACAGTATTGTCTCCAACTACACTTGGTCCTAAGATGATAGCACCCCTATCGATGATACTATTCTTTCCTATCCATACTGGCCCTTCTATGTAAACATTGTCTCCTATTCTTGAATTTTCTCCAACTACAATATTTCCATTGATTTGAGCACTCTGAGAAACTTTTGCTGAAGGCGAAATCTGCGAACTAGTTAGTTCGGTTGACATGTTTTTAAGCATGCTCACGTTTGCTTCAATTATGTTCCAAGGATAGTCAACATCTACTATAAAGTCCTCAACCCTTGAAAACGTTATACTTTCACCGTTTTTTACTGCATCGTTTATACTTTGAAAGAGCTCTCCTTCAAGAGGAGGCATAATCCCAACAGGTACATTAAGCATGATTCCCGGGTTTCTTTCAACATAATCCAAGAATTTATTCTTCATTGCTATTATACCATAGGCTCTTAAGTTTAGGTCTCTAGGTCTCCATACTATGGAGTGCACTTCATTTCCTTTTGCTTCAATTCCAAAGTTGTGGATTGCATCACCTTCTTTTGCTGCAACTGTTGCTATTGCTCCACTTTGCCTAAAAGCTTCAACTAAATCTTTAAAAGTTCTCTTTGTTGTTAGTGTATCGCCATAAACTACTATTAGCTCGTCTTCTTCTTTAAGTTCATTCTTTACCAATGCTAAAGCCTTCGAAGTACCATTTGAGGTAGCCTGAGTTACATAGCTAATGTTTATCCCAAGTTTTTCACCACTTCCTAAATAGTTCACTATTCTTTCTCCAAGTCTTCCTATTACTACTACGAAGTCTCTAACTCCAACTTCTTTCAGTTGAGAGATAGTATGATGAATTATAGGCTTGTTTGCAACAGGAAACATTGCCTTTGGCCTAGTTAAGCTATAAGGAGAGGCACGCTCCCCATTTCCAGCAGCCAATATTACAGCTTTCATAGCAATATGACTAAAACTCCAACAGTTTTTAAGTTTTGTGGTAAAGGATTTCACAATTAGAAAGTCTCAACATGTTGTGAAAGATTTAAGTAACATCATAAATCATGTTGAAGAGTACAGTAGGAATAAAATGATTTTAAGCGATACTTTCAAAAAGTATTTAAGTGGAAAGTGTAGCACAGAAGCTAAGTATAGAACGAAATCAAAAGAAGAAAGTTATATATTTTTAAAGAGAAGCGTTTTACGCAAAAAGAAGCATAAACTTTGGAATATATGCTGGAAAGTTCACACAGTTACTTTGACCTTAACGAAACAAAAGCGTTTATTAGCAGAAGTGGGAGCAAGCATTCTTCCAGTACGATTTTGTGACCTCCGAAAGTTGCAGTAATTAAGCCTGTTAGCAACTAATTAGAAAAAGGTAAGGCGAACTCTTGAAGCAACGTAAGCAATGAAGCCCCTCTTGCGAAAGTTCTTAAGATTCTTAAGCCATATGGCTTACCAGGTCCTAGTTGCAGCAATAATTCACTTTGAGTGCAAGTAAAGTGGCGGAGCTCATCGCCAGGAAAATGCTACGGTTTGCAAAATCAAAGCAGTCTAGTTTCATCAAGAGTGTCAATAATTTTTTAATAGATGAAAGCTTTAGAGTAAGGAAATAGAGTTTCTCTACGCAGCGTTTAACATGATTTTTTCCAATAAAATTCTATTTCTTAAGCTAATGAAAAGATTTATAAACAATTATTAATGGATAATAATTCATGAGCTTGAGTACTATTCCTGTAAGCCCAGAAACGAAAAAAAAGCTTCAAAGTATGAAGGGCAATAGAACATGGGATGAACTATTAGATGACCTTGTGAATATAGCTCAATCTAAAAGAAGAGTCGAGTATAAAAAAAGGTTGCAAGAACTACTAGAAATGGAGTTCGAAGACGTGAAAGTAAGGAAATGGGCAAGAGAATATTAATCGATACAGATTGTTTAATCGACTACTACAGGGATAAACTAGAATTGGCTCCGGAGAATTCGTATTACATCTCAGAAATTTCACTCTATGAGTTTATAAGAGGGACAAAGAGCGTAAAGGAGAGCAAGGAACTGCTAGAAAAATCATTTCAAGTTGTGTGGCTTGATAATGAAATACTGGAAAAGGCATCAGAGATATGGAGGTCGCTTAAACTTGCTGGAATTACTGTCGAAGACAGAGACCTAATAATAGGTGCTACCGCGATAACGAAGAACTTAAAACTACTAACTAGAAACATAAAACATTACGAAAAGTTAAAGGAGTATAGCTTATCCTTTTTATAGGTTTCTTCTTGAAATTGCAGTGCCTCTACTAAATTAGGTTTTTTCTAGGCCAAGGGTTGTCTCCTCCTGTGTTCGAAATTTTTAAAAGAAGCTGTGAACGTTTATGAAGTTTCAATAGGTATCTATATGAAAAAAGTGTATAGAAATTATGCACTATGACTTCCTTGAACAGGTCAACGTCATTGTCTTTATTGAAAAGATATTGCAAGCATCGTTCTGGAGTATTTTAAATAGCTCAATTTGAAAGATTTTCTTGTTGATATCTTCTTTCTTAGCTTTATAACTTGAATAGTTTTTAATTTAATACCTAAAT
>JBAMLO010000057.1:0-18227 GCA_039793485.1 Nitrososphaera sp.
AATAGAGTAAGGCTTAACTAAAAATCCAGTTTTACCATCTTCTACTACTTCTGGAATACCTCCTACGTTGAATGCAACAACAGGTTTTCCGCAGCTCATAGCTTCTAGGGCAGCAATTCCTTGACCTTCGAAAACAGATGGCAATGCAAAGACGTCGCAGGAGTTGTAGTAATTAGGTAGTTCTTTATTGTCTACTTCACCTACAAAGACTACGTTGTTCATTAGGTTTAATCTTCTTGCCACATTTACTAATTCATTTCTCAAAGGACCGTCTCCAACTACTAACAACTTAGCGCTCTCAATTGTTTGAACTACTGATTTGAATGCTAGTAAAAGTAAATGTAACCCTTTATTGTACCACAGTCTTCCAACGTAAAGTACTAGAGGACCATCAACGTTGTACTTATTTTTTATTGAACTATTTTCTGGGCTTGGTTTGAATAAATCTGGATCTACTCCATTTGGTATAACAACGAACTTCTCTCTTGGTATTTTAAGCCAAGAACTTGCTTCATCAACAAGAGCTTCAGACACAGATACTATTTTAAATGAATTCATCAATACAGCTCTATAAAGATCCTTTCGATTGTTTGGTTTAATAAGGTATCTTACATCTCCGCCGTGTAATGTTATAATGTATGGTTTTCCAGTAGAAAGATTAAGCAAGTATGAACATAAACCAGAGGGTTCAACAAAATGTGCATGAACTATGTCGACGCTTCCTCTTTTTATATACTCGAATGAAGCATTAAGCAATTGAGGCGTAACTGATAACAAATCATGAGTTTCTAATTGAGGTGTTATTAAGTGAACATTTATTCCTTCTTTTTGCAAAAATTCTTTCAAATATGAAATATGAGTTGCCATGCCTATTTTTTCTTGTAGTGGAATATGAGAAAGCATTAAGATGTTCAAGTTACATCAACTTCTCGTACTAAACCAGTTTTTATTAAATTTTTTAAAGTATCGATAACAACTTGCTTGCTTATATCATTGCTGAAGTATTCGACGATGTCTTCATAAGTTCTCGAACCATCGCATAACGACCAAACTCTATATGAAATAGAATCTAGAACTACTTTTCTTCCATCTGGCAAGTA
Source organism: Nitrososphaera sp. (assembly GCA_039793485.1). GTDB lineage: Archaea > Thermoproteota > EX4484-205 > EX4484-205 > JAAOZO01 > JAAOZO01. The sequence continues at coordinate 1,101 of JBAMLO010000057.1, forward strand.
AATTTCAAAATATCCTTTGGCTGAAGAAGGAAGAATATCTAAAAATTTCAGAAGAACCTTTGTCATAGTTTCTTTCTTGCCATGTAATGTTCAACTTTCTTAAATACTACTACGCTAATTGGAAGAAGAAGTGAGAAAATGAACAGTTTAGAAATGTCTGGTAGCAGCTCACTAAACGATTTTCCTCCGAGCAAAGCATACCTTACAACTGACAGAGTATAAGTTTGAGGTAAGAAGTCTCCAATTACTCTTAAAGAAGCTGGAAGAACACTAACTGGAAAGTAAACTCCAGAAAATATTGTGGGTAGCTGAGATACAAGCCAAACATATGGATTCGTAACACTAAAACCAGGATCTAGGAGTATCCAGTAAGTACATGCTACAAACATGCCTAGAGCAAGGCAAGATAGATAACCTAAAATGAATGCTATCAATGCTACTAAATAGTTAGCTTGAGGGTTTAGTCTGAATCCAAAAATTGCGACTCCAACTATAAAGTATAATCCAAGGTTAACTAAGCTTTCCGAAAGAGAATAAAGATAATATGATATGAGTAACTCAAGTCTTGATATTTTTGCGAGATAGTAAACTGCCCAGTTGGATATTCTAAAGCCTCCGGTACTATGTGTACCTTGATAAGAGAATCTTAACAAACGCTCAGGGTAGGTTATAGCTGTAGAAAGAATTGGGTTAATCGCCATTCCAATTATTAAGAATGAGAAAATATCTCCCCCATAGGTTGTTTCTATTATGCCCTTGGCAGCAAACAGAGTATAGTAGTACCAAGCTGCGAGCCCAAAGAGTATGTTTAGGAGCTGGTTTGGAACGTAAACAACCCACCATATTGAGTAGCTTTTTATGACATCTCTATAAAACAGTTTTATCAGAGAAGTAATTGAAAGCAGGGTTTTATTTAATTGCTTTACCGCTTTCATCAAAAGATCACCTGAATACTTCTCCACATACTGTTAAAGCTGGTTTTGGCTCAGGAGGTTTCCAACTTTTTACTAAAGCCATATAAACGTCTTCTAGCGTTGGTTCGGTAACTTTTACATAAAGAAGCTTTGCTCTATTTTGATGAAGTTTGTCAACTATCTTTGGTATAACCTCACGACTATCTTCTACTGTCATTTTCATTTTTAAAATGTACAGATTTGAATCGACAGACGATTGCGCATTGAGCACTCCTTCCACCTCAGATATGCTTTTTGAGATGAGAACAGGCTCGGTATTGTACTTTATTTCTATGTCAATGTGCTCTTTTAATTCAAGTTTTTTCATTAAATTTTTTGGGGTATCTAGAACCATGACCCTCCCATTTACGAGAATCAAAACTTTATCAAACAAATAGTTTGCTTCATCTAATCTATGAGTGGCATAAAGCACTGTGTTGTCATTTTTTCTACTTAGTACCTCTTTTATGAACGTTAGCAAATGGTTTCGTACTTCTGGGGAAATTCCGCTGAATGGTTCATCCATAAAGTATACTTTAGATTCTTTAAGTAAACCATAAGCGAAAGCAAGTCGTGCTAGAATACCTGTAGACAGTTCGCTTACTCTTCTTGTGGCCCATTCATTTAACTCTGTCAACGCTATAACTTCATCCACCTTTTCCTTTGGAACCTTTAGAATTTCTGCGTATCTAATCAAATTATCTCTAACACTGAAAGAGTACTCAGAAAAAATAAGTGCTATGGATGGACCAGGCATATACATCATAACTTCAGGAAGCTTGTCGTGATCTTTTACTACATCAAACCCTTCTACTCTAGCTTCACCTTTTGTTAATGGAGTAAGGCCAGCCAATATGCTCAATAAAGTTGTTTTTCCACTTCCATTTGGACCAAGAATGCCTAATATTTCTCCCTTTTCAACAGAAAAAGAAATTCCATCCAAAGCTTTTACTGTTCCTACTTTCCAACTTCCTACAAGCCTTGCAACTGCAACGTAGAGGTCGAAAAGAGGAATAAAATTCGAGCCTATGGCACCACTAAAGTCTTTAGTAGAATACTCTTTAACTAAATTATAAACTTCCACACTCTTCATTTAAAATCACCTCCTAGGCCATTTTAATACTCAGGTACTCCTCTGGATTAGATGCGCATATTTTTTGTACTGCTTTCAATTCCTCAAGTTTTTTAAGTTTTAACAAGCTTTGTATTTTGTTTTGAACTAGCGGACATAGTGGATCTGGGGCGTAAAAGTCGCCGAAGAATGAAACTGCAGCAGCTCTACACCCACCGTTACATACTATAGAACAAGATTTGCATGGTTCCCAAAGTTCGTTAAAGCGAATGTTCCTAAGTTCGTTTAAAACTTTAGAATTTAGCCAAATATCTTGTACACTTTCTTTTCTTATGTTTCCACAAATATACTGGTCAGGAAAATACGAGCACGGTTTTACATCTCCATTTGGACATACATGTAAAGACATGGTTGCTGCTTGACAAGTTGCAAATTCTTTTCTGTCTGATATTCTTTTAGATGAAGGATATAGGTCTAGCTTCAAGTTAACTTTGTTAGTTCTCTTTAAGTCCCTTACCGATTCTTCATACATTTTATAAGGTATGAATGTTTCAAAGAGATTTTCTTTTGCTCGCCCATAAGGAACTGCTCTGTTTATATTAATTCCATCAACTGCCAAGTTGTATGCTAACTTAGTTATCCCTTGGAGCTGGTTTAAGTTTTCTTTTTGAGCTATTGTTTTTATCGCAACACTATAGCCTATTGTTTTTGCTACTTCTACTGCCTTTATAGTCTTTTCAAACGACCCTTTTACTCCTCTTATTGAATCATGAACATCTGGAGATGCGCCGTCTAAGCTAAACTGAACTTTTCTTAAGCCAGCTTTCCATAGTTCTTCTGCGATTTCCTCGTCAAATAACGTACCATTCGTTGCTAAGATTGGCTCCACTTTATTTTTAACGAATGCATAAATTACTTCAGGAAGATCTTCTCTTAACAAAGGTTCTCCACCACCTATTGCAACATCAAATACTTTTATTTTTCCCAACTCTTCAGCAAGCTTCTTAAGTTCATCAGCACTAAGTTCATCTTTCATAGGCCTACCTGCAGAAGCATAGCAATGCTTGCATCTTAAATTACAAGCGTACGTAACTTCAAGTAGAACTAAAAGTGGAGAATAAAGGTAACCTCTTAAAGGTTGAGAAGGTAAATTCACATTGCAAGAGCAGAGCAGATCATTTAGATTCTCTTTGTCTATATGATTAAGAAGAATATATCCACTTTTTACTCCATTTATAATGAAGTTTCTTATGTCTGAAACTATTTCATTTTTGTTTCCTTCATATGAAGAACAAATAAGTTCTGTTATTTCCTTCAAGTTTTTATTGCCATCGCAAAGTTTCAATATTTCGTATGCAGTTTCATTGAAAAACCAAATTTGTCCATTAAGATCCTTACCACTTGCAACTATTAAGTTATTGTCAAAAAGAGAGAACTCTTTTCTAAAGTTTAAAAAATTTGAAAAAAAGAGAGTTTTAGTTTTCATCTTCTTATCAGCAAAAAACAGTACAGCTGAAAGTTCCACACTTCGAAAATATGCTACATACAAAATCACCACATGAGAACGACGTTGTTTCGCATGCTAATGGAAATACTGATGTTGAAAAAGCTAATGGCTTAACCCACTTTTTCATCCGCTTTCACCAAATACACTTTCTCTAAACAAAGTATATTAATTTTTTTAGAAAATAAAAGTCAAGAACTCTTGACCATTTGGTATTAGAAATTTTTATAAATAAAATATAGATGTAGAGCTGGCTCACTTAAAAAAGACTTTCTAGAGTGCTAAATGATAAATGTTTACTGCATTTTCGTATAGTAGCTTTCTCGCTATTTCGATGGCTAATTCTTCAGTAAAGTAGTTTTGCTCAACTAAGCTACTTAAAGTTAAACTAAGCTGATGTTTTACGAGCTGAGATTTTCCAAAACACCATTCTGGTACGTAAGCATCGCTGAAAAATGCACACCATTTGTTCATTGGGAGCATCTGAAGCCGTTCAGTAATTTTTTCGTTCATTATTGAAGGGTAGTAAGAGTACCACCAAAAACCAGAAACAAAGACGTTCGGATAATTCTTTGCCACCACATTAAGTTCATGAGTTTGCATCCTGCTTGCAGAAATAACATCGAAGTTAACTTCTTTGTACTTGTAGAACAATGGACAGAGCGAAAGCAGTTGCTTAGGTTCATTAACAACGATTGCATAATCTGGAGGAGAGGCTCCAATTACGGGTCTTTCTACACTTAACATCAACTGAAAAGTAACTTTACTATCCTTCATTAACTTAAGAAACTCGTTCGTTACGAAAGATAGAAGAAAGACCTTTTCTTCGGGCTTTATTTGTTTCCCTGCTTTTATTTCATTTATTGCTTCGTCGATGCTACTCTCTTTGTAGTCATCTAAGATTAGCTCACTTGGATTTAAACTAATAGCAACGGAAGAAAGCCTTTTCCTAAACTTCTCGAATATTGTGTTTATTGCCTCTCTTAAGTCTCTAGCACTTTTAATTTCTAGTGAAGAAACTTCCTCAAGCTTTCTTAAGTCGTCTAAGGAAATATCCTTTGAAAGTTTTTCTATTCTTAAAGAGCCAGTAAAGAAAGAGCTATCAAAAGTTATATCCACATCTGTGAACTGAAGTGTAAGAAAAGCCTTCCTTACTTTTACCCTTTCCTTAAGGAAGTTAATTCCATTAAAGTTTTTCTCAAAATCTTGGAACTTTTCCTGAAGTATGTTGAAAGAATTTTCATTCAGTTCTTCGTTGAAATCAAACAAATTTGAGAGAATTCTTTTTAGAGCCCAGAAGGTAGAGGTGTTTTTTATGTTCTTTAAGAAAGGTAAGCTTCTTTTCACTCTTTCATTTGGATCTTTAATGTTCAATATTTCCTGTGGCATTCCAGAAGTAACTAGTTCAGTAGCTATGTAATGATACAAAACTATTTCAGATAAGTTGTTTGACTTTAGCTGAAGAGGATTTAAGTGAGTATGAATGTCGATTACTGGGATATCAACTACTTCGTTGTAAATTTTTCTAAAAACATTCTCTTGGCTCATAATAAGAAAAATGTCTGAAAGCTTATAAAGCTTTTCTTTAGTTAAGGTTTAAATAACGAAGATAAAACCTATTCTGAAACAAAGATGAGCTGGAAAATTGCTGTTTGCATGCAAATAAATGAGGAAAGCTTAAAGATACTCTCAGAAGTGGGTATAAAAGGTATAGAAATACCTGGGGCCTTGCAACTTAATCCATTTAATGTTTCAAAAGAAGAACTAAAAAAGATAAGAGAACTTTCGAAGAGCTACAGCGTAGACATTGTTGCTTCAAATATTATTTATCCGTCTGATTTCTCTCATGCATCAAATGACGAATTGCTAAGGAGAAAAAGTATAGAGTACACTTACAAAATTGCAGAAGCGGCTTCAGAAGTTGGCTGTCCAATATTAGTTTGGGGTTCTGGAAAAGTTAGAAAAATACCACCAGAAGTACCTTTAGAAAAAGGTTATGAAAGAAACTTGCGAGTGCTAAAGGAGGCTGCGAAAGCAGGTAAAGAGTTCAATACAATATTTGCAGTAGAACCTCTTCCCAAAAGTGAAACAAACTTTGTAAATAAAATAGAAGAAGCAGTAAAACTAATTGAATCTGTGGGCTCTGATTTCGTGAAAGTAATGGCAGATGTTAGACACATGATAAGAGAGGAAGCTGACATAGAAGAATCAATAAAATTAGCAAGAGAAAAAATTGTTCACGTACACTTAGCAGACAACAACAGCAAAGTTCCTGGGAGGGGAATAATTAACTTTTCAAAACTTTTTAGAGTATTTAAGGAGATAAACTATGGAGGAGCAATGTCCATAGAAGCAAGGCTAGGAGAAAGCCCAAAGGAAGAATTAAAGTTTGCATTAGAGGTCTTGAAAGAAGCTGCTAAAGAAGTAGACAGTACGCTTATTTGATGAAAGATTCGGCTCTCATAATCTAGACATAACCTCTAACAATCCTTGCATCGTAACAAAAGAGGCAGCATAAGCACCGGAGCTGAATTCTTTTCCTCCAGGCAACTTTATTTGTTTTTCGTCGAGATCTTGCGCTACCCTCCAATGAGTTTCTAGGGAGACATAACCCTGGTAGTTGATTTCCTTTAAAGCTCTTAAGTTTTCTTCTATTCTCGCTTGGCCTTCACCTATTCTTAGGAACTTTACCTTTGAGTTTTCTCTGACACCATCCTTTAGATGCACGTGGGCAATTAGGTTCTTCACATAGTTAAAGCCGGTAGGGTAAGGTTCTTCTCGTTCTTCTTCGTCCATAAGGTCATTTCCCGGATCCCAAAGTGCCTTTACAACGTTTGTATTTAAAGAATTAATGAAATCAGACAACATTCTTCCATTACCAACGAACGTAGAAGGTTCGTTTTCTACCACTATTGTAGCACCGTAGTCCTCTGCTAGCTTGATTATTTTTTCAAATTTGTTCATGATTATTTCCTTGTAATCCTCGTACTTCCCTTTCTTCCAGAACGTAAAGGATCTAACTAATTTTGTATCGAGGTGGCTTGCTAGTTCTAAGGCGCTTTTAAATATAGTTATGTGCTTCTCGTATTCTTCTTTTGAGTCAATGTCGCACTTAAATGTTGGCGAAGCAATTGCAGAAACTTTTAAGTTGTTTTCTTCGAGGAATTTCTTAAGAGTGTCTTTTTCTTCTAGAATTTCTGGAAGTCCTTTGTTTAAAATTGTCCTTATTTCTATTGCCTCTGCGTCAAAACTTTTTGCGAACTCTCTTATTTCTTCTAAACTTTGAGAGACTTCATCAGTTATAAAAGAAAGCTTAAAGATGCGTGTCATTTTTAGACCCCTTTCACTCAACAAGTGGAAAACTTATTTTACTTCCAGTTCTATGAGCCTTGTAAATTGCAAGAACGATTTCCAGCGCTTTTCTTCCTTCTTCTCCAGTGACGTAGGGTGTTTTATCTTCTATTATCGATTTTAAGAAGTCTTCAACAACGCCATCATGTCCTACGGAAGGAGTTAAAGTTTCTTTCTTTTCTTTTACTTCGCCTACTACTTTTGCTTCGCCTTTTTCTTCCCATTGTTTTACAATCTTCAAGTCACTTCCGACTATAACGGACTTTTTGCTTCCATAGATTCCAAGCCAGTTTTCCTGCGGCCTTAGAGCAACGCTTCCCAAAATTGCCCCAAGGGCACCACTCTTAAACTTCAACGATGCAACCGCTATATCTTCTACTTCTATGTTGTGAGTTCTTGTGTCATAGATTGCATAAAGATAATCAAGAGGCCCCATAATCCATTGTAACAAGTCGATTGTATGAATTGTCTGATTTATTAATGCACCACCACCTTCAGTACTCCATTTCCCACGCCAAGACTTTGCTACTTCGTCTGCATAATAGTAAGAGGAGTCTTCACGGTACCATTTTACAATAGCTTCTCCATAAATTGGAGTTCCAAACTCGCCGTTTTCAAACTCTTCTTTTATTTTTCGTGTGTCTGGAGAAAAACGATACTGAAAAACTACTTCAAGCTTTACTCCATTCTTTTTACAAGCCTTAATCATTTCGTCTGCTTGTTTTAGAGAAATTGCCATTGGCTTTTCACAGAGAACATGCTTTTTGTATTCTGCAGCCTTTATTGTCATTTCAGCATGCAAGTAGTGAGGAGTACAAATACTTACTGCATCAATATTAGGATCTTTTAACAGTTGCTCATAGTCAGAGTATATTTTTACTTCAGAAAGATTGAATCTTTTTGCTAAAGCTTTTGCCCTTTCAACCTTTACATCACAAAGAGCTACAATGTTAGCCATTCTAGATTTCAAGTAACCAGAGATATGACTTGGAGCGATTATTCCACAACCAATTATTCCAACATTAACCTTTTTTTCTGAGCTCATTTCGAAGTAAAGAGTACCACGTTACAAACTTATAAATTTTTATGAAAACGCGTTACAACAAACCATCTTGAGCAAATTAGTGAGCTAGTATTTCACTACATTTCTAAAGGAGCCATCTTGAGTTTGCAGTAAATAAACGCAACCACTTTTAGTTATAAAAAGGAGAATCAAGATCGTAGCAATTTGGTAACGCTTAATCGTAAGAAACAGGTAGCATTTATGTTAAAAAAGCTTAGAAATAAGAAAGAGAAATTTAATAAAGCAATGGAAGCTTAACTACGTTGCCTCTTCTACTGGAAGAATAAATTGCAAGAATAAGCTCGAGAGATCTTCTTCCTTCGTAGCCATCAACATAAGGACGAGAGTCACTAACTACTGACCTTACGAAATCTAATATTAGCTTGTAATGGTCAATCGGTTTCACACATGCTGGACTTGACCACGAGCCAGTGTCTACATGTGAACTTTTCTTTATGATATTTCCATCGTACATTAAAAATTTTAGTGAGCTTCCTTCTATAGTTGCTCTTCCTTTTGTCCCTACGATATCTAAAATTGTTGGATAACCTGGGTCTGCTGAAGTTGTAGCTTGAATAACTCCAAAAGCACCACTCTTAAACTTCAATGATGCAACGGCTATATCTTCTACTTCTATATTATGAGTTCTTGTGTCTATAAACCCATGTACACTTTCAACGTCTCCAACTAGCCATAAAAGCAAGTCGATCGTATGAATTGACTGATTTATTAGTACACCCCCACCTTCTGTTTCCCACCTACCACGCCATGAACTTTTTGAATAATAGTCTTGAGATCTGTACCAAAAAAGATTAACACTTCCAAACAAGATTTTTCCAAGCTTTCCTTCGTCAATCAACTTGCGAAGTAGCTGGGCATCTTCATTAAATCTAGTTTGAAGAATAACTCCAAGCTTTAACTTCTTACTTTCTGCTAATTTAATCATGTCGTCTGCCTCTTTTAGGCTTATTGCCATTGGCTTATCTACAAGAACATGAATGTCGTTTTCTAAAGCAATTTTAGCCATAGTATAATGAAGAAAATGTGGCGTACATATGACTACAACGTCTATGCCACTTTTCTTTATCATTTGTTCATAATCGTTGTAATAACTCTTGATGTTGTACTTCTCACCAAAGTCTTTGGCTTTATCTAAGTTTCTACTGAAGACAGCCACTAGCTCCATAGACTCTTCTTTCTTTGCAATTTCTACAGCTTGTGCAACAAAAGAAGCACCTGTTCCAGTGCCAGCAAGTCCAATCTTTATCATTTACAATTTCAGCTAAAGTCAACTAAAGCAGGACTTAAAAATTTATAGTTCAATCATCTGACGCTGAAATGAGGGAGAGAAAAAGATAAGGATCGCTAGTGAATGGAAGAGAGTTCCTGGAGTAAAACAAGGCGTATCTTATTTGAAAGAATAGGTTGCGCCAAAGAGTTCCTCTAGAATTATTAAAGACTTAAAAATTTTGATAGTAGCGCACGCACAAGCTGAGCCTTTACGCTTTTTAAAAACTATATGTCGCTCTAAGTTCAAATTTCAAAAATAAAATTTGAAAGTAGTGAAATTTTTATATTCTCTCATTGCAACGACAAGCCTAGGTTGAAAAGTAAGAGGAAAGTAATTGCGTTAATTCCAGCAGCAGGAATAGGAGCAAGGATGACTCCAGAATGGAATATAAACAACATAGAAAAAGAGTATTTTCCAAAACCTCTTGTAAAAGAATTTACAACTAATAAAAGTTTACTTGAGTTAGTAATAGAAAACCTAAGAAAGGCAAGAATCTTTGATGAAATTTATGTGAGAGTTGGGATGAAGAGTCTGCTAAGAGAAGATTCTAAAGAACCTGGTGTAAAGCGAGAAGCAATAAAGAAACTAGTAAAGTTTATCGAAGAAAAAAAGCTCGCGAAAATTTATTTTAACAATTTAGACGAAAAAGACGACGGAACTGGATCGACCATCCTTTCTGAAGATATAAAAGAAAAGGTAAGAGAAGACTCCAGCATAGAAGACATACTAATAATCTCTAGCGACCTTCCAGCAATAAAACCAGAAACCATTAGAAAAATAATTCAAGTTCATAGGGCACAGAAGAACGACATAACCTTAGTATCAACGATTGAAGAAAACATACTTGGCCACGGGAGAATAGTAAGGTACCCGGTTATCTTAAAGGGAATCAAAGAAAAATACGATGAACTTTCAAAAAAATCAAAGAAGTTGAATAATCTAATAAAAGAAGGAAAAATGAAAGTAATAAGGGTAGCTGAAGGGAAGGAACCATATTGGGTGAACTTCCTGACGTTGTTTGAAAATGAAATAAAAAAGTTAAAGAAAGGAGAAAAAGTTGTAAAGTATCATCCAATAAGAGGAATTATAGAGGGCGATAAAATAGAAGTAGATAAGAATTTAGTAAAAAGAATTGAAGTAAAACCTAGCAGTGGAGAATTTCTTGAGTTTGATGAAAGAAGCTTAGAGTTCTTGGGAGTTGTTGAGCAAGAACAAATAGGAGTTGATGAAGAAGAAATAAAGAAAAGAACTATAAAATTAAGCGGATTTGAATATGAACTTTCTGCTTCTTACATAAACTCAATAAAGGAAAGGAACGTGCTTTGTATGGTAGTATCTAGAGAGGTCTTACTTAACACCATAAGAGATATCGATGCAAAAAGCGAAATAGAAAAAAAGATTGTCCTAAGAAAACACAAGGAAGAATACTTTCTTCCAGAAGTAGCAAATGAAGCTGTGAAGATAGGAAAGAAAGTGGGAGTAGTAAGAATAAAGGAAAGGGAGGCAATTGGAGTAGACACCAGAACAGATTTGAGGATGCTTTCTATTCAGTTAAAACCAAGAAAAGTTGCAATAAACAAAGAGATTCTTAGGAGAGTCAAGGAAGATAAGCTGGTTGAAGCAAAAGAAAATGAGCTACAAGTACTTGAACAAGTCTTTGGAGTAAATATCTATCCTGGTACAAAAATATTCTTCGATAAACAGATTAAGTCCCTACTTGAAAGCATTGAATTTTATCTTAAGAAAGAAGGTAGTACAAAGAGGTTCTTTGAAAAGTATGGAAGCTCGTTAAGAGAACAAAGGTATGAAAAATTTGGAATAAAAGAGAAATTTACTTTTAGAGTTGGAGTTAATAGTTCATTCCTTGGAGTAGTTGCTTTAAGTGGGAACATTGATATAAAAAGTTTTTGTAAGATTGAAAACTGCTACTTAAGAAACGTAGAAATTGGAGAGAACGCATGCGTTAACTCATCAATATTAGAAAATTGCCTAGTAGAGGGAAGTTATGAAAAAGTAGTAAAAATAAGCAACGAAAGAGAAAGAGAACAAATTTTGGGAGAAGATGTAAATGAAGAAACAGTAAACTTAGAAGCTAAACCAATAAAAGTAAGTAAAGCAATAGAAGAATTGGAAAGAAGAAAAAATAAAGAACTAGAAAAAATCTATGGAAGCAAAGAAGTTGCAAGCGAAAGGAAAGAAAAGATTCTAAAAACCCTCAAAAAGTTCATGGAAATTTTTGGAGATGAAGAAGTTATAGTAGTAAGGGTTCCTGGAAGGTTAAATCTAATGGGAAGACATATTGACCATAGAGGAGGAAGCGTTAATGTTGTTGCAATTCCAAGAGAAATAATTGCTGTAGTTTCAAAAAGAAATGATGGTATGATAAATCTATTTAATGCTGATGAACAATATAGACCTTTCTTCTTTTCAATAACAGAAGAACTTCCTCCTGCTAGGATAAAAGATTATGAGTGGAGAATATGGACGCAAGATAGAGTAAAAGGAAAAATTATAGAATGGTATGATTATGCTAGAAGTGTAGTATTCTTTCAAAACATGTACAGGTTTTCAGACGGTAGCTTTATTAGGAAGTTTAATGGAGCAAACATAGTCGTACTTGGAGACATTCCTCAATCCGCTGGACTTTCGTCTTCGTCAGCTTTAGTTGTTGCAATAAACCTTGGAATTGTAGTACTAAATAAGCTAAGGATCTCAAAGAGAAGGTTTGTTGAATGGTGTGGAATGGCAGAATGGATAGTCGGCACGCGAGGTGGCTATGGAGATCACGCTGCAATGATGTTTTCAAGAGTAGGAAAAATTGCAAATATAACAACTATGCCCCTTAAAGTTAGATACGTTAGTTTTCCAAGGGAACTTTTGATAGCTGTTTGTGATTCTTTAGTAAAGGCAAGAAAATCAAGAGAAAGTAAGAGTAAATTCAACGAAAAGGTTGCAACTTATGAAATAGCTTTACTCCTGTTTAAGAAGAAGTTTCCAGAGTATGGAAAAAGAGTAAAGATATTTAGAGACCTTATTCCAGAAAACATGGGAGTGAAGTTAGAAGACTACTATGAAATTTTGAAGGAAATTCCAGAAGCTATTAGTAGAAATGAGGTAATGAGCAACCTAAGCGAGAACGCTGAGTTTTTAAGTACGTTGTTCAAAGAGCATGAAGAGCCTAAGGAAGGGTATAAGGTAAGAGGAGTGATGCTGTTTGGAGTTTCGGAAATAGAGCGTGCAAAGATAGCGCCGCTAATGATTAGTAAAGATCCAGCGAGATTTGGAACCATGATGAACATTTCTCACAATGCAGATAGAGAGTATAAGTATGTAGAAGGAGAGAAAGTAAAGTGGATAAATGATTGCAGCAATGAATACCTTGACAACCTAATAAGAAAGCTTAAAGAAAAACAGAATGAAGAAAGCTGTCAACTGTATATGCAAAGTGGAGACTATGGATGCGGACATGAGAAAACAGACCTTATAGTAGACTTAGCAACTTCTGTAAATGGCGTTCTTGGAGCAGAAATTGTTGGTGCAGGGCTAGGAGGAAGCGTAGCAATACTTTTGAAAAAAGAAGCCTTAAGCAGTTTAACGAAAAAACTTTATGAAGAATACTACAAGGACGAGACACTAGCAAGGACATCCATAATAGCTTTCAAACCAATTGAAGGTGCAACTTTGATACATTTCACAACTTAAGTTAGAAGATTCTTACTTTTAAAACGTACATCCCCTATTAAACATCCTGCAACTATTTTTATACCTTTAAAGAAAAGTTTTAAGATTGTTTAGATTAATTCATTTGTTTTGCTTACATGAAGTAGTAAAGACGATTTGGGAAAAATAGAAAGGATAACACCTCGTTAAAATTGAGCTAATAAAAACGCTATCAATGTCATACTAACTTAAGATTCATAGAAAGCACCACTTCATTAAGTTTTCGAATCAAAACTTCTTAATAAACAAGTGGAGAAGTTCTATCTTCTATTCTTTGTGCTGTCTTTTCAGTTAACTTTAAAAGGACTTTCTAAAGCTAGAGCCTTTGCTTCCAAGCTGAACTTCTCTTAATGAAAGTTGTAATAGCTTTCATAGTTTTTCTACGACGTATTGTAGTTGATTCAAGTGTTTTTACACCCTATCTTACTCGATCTGAATACCTACAAAGCTTTTAGACAAAAGTGTAAATCAGCTTGAACTTATAGTACCAGAGTACACATTTGTTAATGAAGCAGTAGATAACTTAAAAAAGATTTAAAGAAAAAGAGTGAAAAGGAATACGAGAAAAATCTGGTTACTTAATAGAGACTTCTTTTTCATGTTTCAGAATAAGCAATGAAAAACTTATTTAGTGAATAAGAAGTGAGTAAAAGTCGGCTTTAACAAAGATGATAGAATACGAAAAGAGGGTATTTGAAAGTGAATTCGGAAAAAGAGTGGTTCACATAGTAAAGATAAGCTTTGACGAGCTGGAAAGGCTTGATATAAAGCCAGCACTGGCAAGAGTCCCAGGTAAAAAAGAAGAACTTATTCAAGTTGCTCGCTCCCTTAGAAGAATCGCTACAGCTGACAAGACTGGAGTTAGAGGGTTAGAAAGCAAGGACAACGTTCTTGTCATCTCAAAGGAAGATAGTTCGAATGCTTTCATCGAAGAAGATGGCAGAATAATACTGAGTAGAGATCTATATAGAGTTCAGGCGATAAAGAGATTTATAAAGGAAGAAAAACTACTTTATGACAACCAAAAGGACGAATTTAGGCTAAAGAATGCTACACTGCAGGAAGAAACAATTCTTAAAGAATTAAAGAACAAGATAATCTACTTTGGTGAAAGCAGTGAAACAGAACAAGTTGTAAGACCAACACTTCCGATTACTTTATGTAGCGGATACGAAAACTTGATGGAAATAGTAAAAAGGAATAATGCTATAGCTGGAATAAATGGAGGCTACTTCTTAAACTTCCCTGAAGAAATAAGTAAGTATGATGCCTTCAATGACCCAGTTGGATTGCTTATGTTTGATAAGTATATAGTCAACCCGCCAATTTTTAAAAGAGGTGTGATACTTGTGTTAGAAGAAGGCATAGAATTTGATACGTTGTCAATTTTAGACTTAACGATAAAAGTTGGAAACACAAAACTTGGCTTCAAAGAAGATAGCTCAGAAATAAGGGTTAAACTAAATTCTGAAAGTGAAGTAAGCTTGTATACATTAAGTTACGCTAGGAATTTAAGTGAAGATGGAATAAAGTTTGTTGTAGTAGGAAAAAACGTTGTTGAAATAACAGAAGAAAGGGAAGTAGAAGTTCCAAGGAACGGATTTATAATTTTAGTAAGAGAAAAAGACTTAGCAAGAAAGCTCATAAGCGAAATAAAGGAAGCAAAAACAAATAGCGTTGTTTATAGCATAGATGAGCTTGAGGAAAAAAGAGTTGTTCATGGAATTTCAGCAGGTCCAATACTTTTAAAAAATGGGAAAGAAGTAAAAAATGAAGAGGAATTCAAAGAAGGAATTCCGCCATCAAGAATTAAATTTAACATAAGGGCTCCAAGGAGTGTTTTTGCAACTTCTGAAGACGAAGTCTTGCTGATCACTATAGACGATGATAGAAAAACGAAACTAAGACCAGAAGAAAGATACAGCGTAGGAGCAACTTTGGATGAACTTACGGAAATACTAAAAAATATTGGATGTAAAAATGCCATTAACTTAGATGGAGGAGGTTCTTCTACTTTAATTTTAAACAACGAAGTAAAAAATAAACCATCTGATGGCTTCTTGAGAGCAATTTCAACTGCGTTGGTAGTAACTGTGAAATAGTTTTGTTTTATTAATGCTTAAAAATTTTCTCAGGATATAAAGGTTTGATGAAATTACAAGATTAAAAAGGTGCATAAGTCTTTAGTAGAAGTTGTGTAGAATATAAGAAGTAGTAAGCTTGATCTGGAAGGTAGCGTGCCAATACTTGCAACAAAACTTATAAATTTAAGAGATTAACTTTGAGGTAGAATGACGCAAAGTTTTGATAAAAATGAGAAGTTACTTATTATTCATGCGGACGATGTTGGTATGTGTCACTCAGAAAATAGAGCAACATTCGAAGCATTTGAAAATGGGATAGTTTCAAGTTGTAGTATTATGATGCCTTGCCCATGGCTTCTAGAAGCTGTAGATTTCTTTAGAAGAAACCCTAAGTATGACTATGGAGTTCACTCTACTTTAACGAGTGAATGGAAATTTTACAGATGGAGCTCAGTGAGCTCGAAAGATAAGGTAACTTCTCTTTTGGACGAAGAGGGCTACCTTTGGAGAAGTGCTGAAGCTGCAGCAAGAGCAAAAGTAGAAGAAATAAAAAATGAACTCGAAACTCAAGTTAAGAGAAGCTTTAACCTTGGTCTAAGACCTTCTCATCTAGACACACATATGGGAGTAGTTTACCTCAAGCCAGAAATTTTAGAAAGTTATATTAAAGTTGCTTTGAACAACAACTTAATTCCTATGCTAGTTAAGCCTAGTTCAGAAGTTATTGCTAGAGCAAAAGAAGCAGGACTTGCTGTTCAAGAGATAGTTAAAATCATTACAAGCTCAAACTTACCTTTGTTGGACAACTTAATTACAGGCACTGAAGGTTCTAATCTTCAAGAAAGATTAAGGTGGTTTAGGTCAGTTTTATCTAAGATTAAACCAGGCACAATAAATCAAATAATAGTTCATCTTGGGTTAGACGACGAAGAGCTCAAAGCCATAACTCCAAGCTACATGGAAAGGTACTTGGACTACAAGCTTGTTACTTCAGATGAAGCAAAGAAACTTGTGGAAGAGTATAAGATAACCCTAGTTGGATGGAAGGACCTTAGTTCATATTTTAAGGCAAAAGCTTAACCTAGGATAGGATACAACTTTGTATTTTTCGATTACTGCAGCTTCTGTGACAATTCCACTTAGGTTTCAAAATAGTTTTAGCATTTCTTTCTTTGTTAGCTTGTTTAGACTAGCGACATCGCTAGTAAAGTTCTTCGAAATCAGATGAAGGAGAGATAAAATGTGTGTAACCTTTAACTATGGCTATGAGCGCCTTTACCAAAAATTTAAATACCTAGGTTTACATGAGAACCTAGGTGAAAAATGTGACCTTAGTTATAAAAAAGGTAGATGAAAAGATCATAAGGGAGTTTAAGGCTGAAGCGGCAAGAAAGGGGTTATCTTTGTCTAAAGCGTTTGAAGAAGCCGTTAGAACATGGCTAACTTTTAAGGAAAAGTATGCCATAAGTGAAACTGATTTAAACAATATGACTTATGAAGCCATGGAAGACAAGTTTAAAGACCAAAGCGGTAAATATGTTGTTGTTGCCAGAGGAGCGCTCGTTGGTGTTTTTAAGTCATTGGAAGAAGTTGCAGAAGCCATGAAAAAAATCTACCCCCCGGTTAAGCAGGCATTAGTTGTTAGAGTTGGTTACGACGATAAAGTTCCTGGTGAACTTGAATGGTTGGGAGGGTCTATAGAGCTAAAGAGTGCATAGATTACGAGAAGTCAGTTTTAAACTCCTATCCAAAAATCAACTTGAAGTTACTTAACGTAAGACTGGAAGAATATCCAAGTATGCTTTCGTTTGCTCTAGATACTGGATTCGAGGGTTCAATTTTAGTAAAGAACGATGTTTATGAATTCTTTGAAGTTGGAGAGCTGCCAAGAAAGTACTGGAGAACATATAGCTCAATGGCTGGGCTGATAACTATGAAAGTAGCGAAAGCCATAGTATGGCTTGGAGAAGAAACAAAAATAGAAACGTATGTTGAAACTCCACTAATAGGAGTTGGGAGGATGCTTATCGGAAGAGAGCTACTCAACAAAGCAGTTATAATTTTGGATGGTCCCCGAAAGCAGGCCTGT
>JBAMLO010000058.1:0-17883 GCA_039793485.1 Nitrososphaera sp.
ATTAATAGGGCAGCACGTCCTCTGCTTCTAAGGTGGAATGGAATGAATTGGAAGGACAAAAGCTCTATGAACAATGGAACGATGAACATCTTAGGAACAGGAAGCTCCCAACTTTGGTTGTGAAGAGTGTCAAATAGTAAGAAAAGTTTTCAAGCTAAACAAAAAGAAGAGTCTTACCTTCAAATGAATCCTCTTAGCGTACGCTTCAACATGTGAAATTAATATCTTAACTTTAGCTCTAAGTCAAAGAGCTTTTCTAATGCTTGAACTTCCTAAGTGTTTTAATAAAAGTGTACAAAATTTCATCAAAATCTCCACACTCTTAAGAATCTAGCTTTCGGATAGTAGAAATGAAAGCAATTATGATAAAAATGGTTTCTGAAATTCCTTAAGCAAGTCTTAACTATAGAGATACTTTAAATAATAAACAAACAAAAGGTTTATAATAGTGTTATACTATTATAACGCTGATATAAAAATGAGCAAAAAAGTCATTGTGGTTGGAGGTGGATATGGAGGAACAGAAGTACTAAGGCAAATAGTACTAAGAGGCTTAAGAAATGTTGAAACTGTATTAATCAGTAACAAAAGATACTTTGAGAATACCATTGCTGCCACAGAGTTAAATAAGTGAGAAAGTTAAACCTGATGATCTGAAGTATGACCTTAAGGAACTTTCAACCTATTGGAATTTCGACCTTCGTGTTAGCGAAGTAGAAACTACAGACTTAAACCAAAAAATAGTAAAGACAAGAGAGGGAGAGATAAGCTACGACATACTAGTAGTAGCAACGGGCTCAGAGCCAAACTTTTTTGGAGTCCCTGGAAAAGACTTCGCAGTCTCAGCCTATAGCTTATCAGACTTTACTTTGTTGAATGAAAAATTGAAAAAGTTGGGACACAATCAAAGAGTAGTTGTAGCGGGAGCTGGATTTGTAGGACTTGAAGTTGCGGCAGAGGTACTTGACCTGTTTAGTGTGTTAAAAAAGAAAGTAAACCTCACGATAGTAGAAAAAATGGATACAGTGCTTCCAGCATATAACAACGACCTTGCCAAAAAACTAGCGTTTGAACACTTCAGCTCAAAAGGAATAAAAATAATTCTAGGTAAAGGCGTAAAACATATAGACAAAGATAAGGTAATTTTAGAAGATAGACAAGAGCTTCAAACTGATCTAACAATTTGGACTGCGGGTGTAAAAGCTTCAAGTTTCACTTCTAAAATCTTAGGCGCAAAACTAAACAAAGGATACATTGAAGTAGATGAAAGACTTTTAGTTAAGGGTAGAGAAGACGTATTCGCAATCGGAGATGTTGCCCATGTAGAAATCGGTGGTAAAGTAGCTCAGAAGATGGCGGGTGAGGCATTAGAGCAAGGAAAAACGATTGCAAAGAATATAAGTCTAATAGTTAATGATGAAAAACCAAATGTTGTTCATAGTATAGTCTACACAACAGACTTCCCCCAAAGTTTTACTATCTCTTGGAGAAGGAAAAGCTATGCTCATTTTTGGTCCACAGTATGCTACCATGGGCGCAGTAGAGTATTTCTTGAAGAGGAGGATAGATCAAGAAGAAATGATGCAAAGGTTTCCATGAAAGTTCATCTTGTAACTATTATGAAACACTATTCCTAAAAAGAAGAAGGAAGACTATAAACAGTTACTTTTCTTTTTAGAAAAAATAATTCCAGAAAGAATGGCACTTAACATTATATAAAGGAGCTAGCTCGTGAGAGAGACTGTTAGGTGAAGGAAGAAGGCAGAAACTACTTGGGACAATTGAGAACAGCTCAACGATAATCCTAGAGAACCTTAAGGGGATAAGGTAGAAGGGCAAAGGTAAAAGGTTCGATAGGAAACTCCGCAATGGGATTCTCATACTATAGGTTGAACCAAATGGCTTGGAATAAAAGTCATCAAGATAAGCGAAAGAAACACTCAAAAATACCATAAACGTAAAAACGCTACGACCCTATGTTAAAAGTACAAGAGTATGGAGCTTCAAGTCGGAAATCTCTTCAAATGCCCAAATTATTGCTATTCGTACAACGAGACTACAATGGAGTAGCGAGTTACTCATGAAAAGCGAGCTATGGGCTATATGCTTCATAGCGGGGCTGGCTTAACATAGCTCAGAACTCGGTATGATGAAAGCCATGATGCTGAAAAACCAAAAATCTCTCGACTTTGGTCATGGGAGTGTCAAAATAATGAAATAACTTCGTTGCACAATAAAAAGATTTAATCTGCCATGTTATGGCTTAAGTTGATGGAGAGCAAATCGAGAAAAGACGCTGAAAGAGTTTTAATGAGTCTTCGCTCTGAAGGCATAATAAAGAGAGAAGTAGTACTAAAGGCAATGCTAAATGTTCCAAGGGAGGAGTTTGTCCCTGAAGAGTACAAAGCTCACGCTTATGAAGATATGCCAATACCTATAGGCGAAGGCCAGACCGTTTCAGCGCTTCATATGGTGGCAATGATGTGCGAGCTAACGGAACTAAAGCCTGGAATGAATGTTCTTGAGGTTGGTACCGGTTCTGGTTATATGGCTTCTGTGTATAGCGAAATTGTAGGTAAATATGGCCATGTCTACACTTTAGAGATCTTACCAAGCTTAGCAAAGAAAGCCTGGAGAAATATAGTAAAAATTGGCCATGGACCAAACGTAGACGTAATCGTGGCTGATGGAAGCATAGAACCACCTCTTAGAATAG
This sequence comes from Nitrososphaera sp., assembly GCA_039793485.1. Classification (GTDB taxonomy): domain Archaea; phylum Thermoproteota; class EX4484-205; order EX4484-205; family JAAOZO01; genus JAAOZO01. The sequence goes on from JBAMLO010000058.1 coordinate 2,717, forward strand.
AGTTTGATGCAATCATAGTCGCTGCTTCAGCTCCAAATTTGCCAGAAGAACTCATAAAGAAACTTAAGAAAAATGGAAAAATGATAGTTCCAGTAGGTTCATCGGACTTCTACCAAAATTTGATACTCGTAGAGAAAGACAACAAAGGGCTAGTTAGAACTTATAATCTTGGACCTGTTGCATTTGTGCCACTTAAAGGGTTAAAAGGAAGTTCCAACGCTTAACGACGCTTAAAAGTTAAAAAAAGTTATAAGGAATTGAAACTCCATAGTCTTAAGACTGACGTATTTTTTCAATTTATTTTACTTTGGTTCTAGGTTTCTCTTGATGTTTTTGAGGTAATTTACCTTATTTAATCTTTCAAGAAGTTTCGTAGAGCTGCTTATCTACTTATAAGATCTAGTGTTTAGTTTTGATCAAAAACGATTTCGTTTGAAACTGCTAACTTAAGTTAATAAGTTTCTCTTCAGACTTTAGTCGAAAGCTTCTAACTTTTCCTTAGTTTAGACTTCATTTGTCATTGTAACGTACTCGAACGCTATAGTAGTAGTTTAAAAATAGATAACTTTTAATAGAAAATTGAAAAACATTGGTTCTTATAAGTAAACAAAAGTACAAAAAATGAAGCATCGCATCAAGTTAGAGCATACAATAAAAGCACTTGCGAACTAAAAAATTCCTAGAAGCCTACAGGCTAATGCTTCTGAGGGCAATAGATGAAATATGAAATAGAATAACGTGCTAAATGGTAAAAGTAAAGTTCTAGATTTTTGAACCTCATTTCATAAGTTAATTGCACTTTAGACTCAGCAAAAGATTTCAATTTTCATCCATGAGTTAAAACTCATTTTTTGGGAAGAGATGTCTATCCTTAGAAAATTGTAGAGATGATGTCTTTAGTATTCATCAATAGAAAAAGTCGAGAACTTTCAATTTTGAGGAAAATTAAAACTTATCCAAGTTTGCCGATTACTGGTCAAGTTACTTAGTTACTTATTGTTTTCTAAGTAGAAAAATAAAAGCTCAGTTGAACAAAAAAAAAAAAAAACGATAAATACTTAGAAGAAAGTACTCACGTTATCTAATAAGAGTGCCAATAAGACATTAAAAAATGAAAAAGTGGAAGAATAAGTAGCTCCTAAAAAGTATATGCTTAAATACATGTTCCTAAGATATTCTTTTTTAGGTTTGAGTTGACGAAGAGAAGAGTCGTAATAAAGGGAGACAAAGTGCAGGATGTTGGTTATAGACTCTTCTTATTAGAAGCAGCTGAATCCTTCGGGTTAAAAGGTTTTCAAGCGAGAAACGTTGAAAATTATGTTGAGTTTCTGATAGAAGGAGAAGAAAAACAAGTAGCAGAATTTATAAAATTTGCAAAAACAAATTATCCTGAATTCGCAAAGGTTGAATCTGTCGTTGACGAAGATTATGAGGGAAACGTTATGTCGATAGAAGGGTTCTACAGGAGCTTTAGCCTCAATCAACTAGTAAAAATTGTAAACACGGGAATAAGTATGCTAGGAAAACAAGACTTAATGCTAGGAAAACAAGATTTGATGCTCGATAAGCAAGATAAGATGTTAGGAAAAATGGACCTCATGCTGGAAAAACAAGATAAAATGTTAGAAAAACAGGACAAAATGCTGGAAAAACAGGATAAGATGTTAGAGAAACAGGATAAAATGTTGGAGAAACAAGATAAGATGTTGGAAAAACAGGATAGGATGCTAGAAAAACAAGACAAGATGCTAGAAAAACAAGACCTCATGCTGGAAAAACAAGATAAAATGTTGGAAAAACAAGACATCTTGATAAATGAAGTTAGAGACTTAAGGAAAGATCTGAAAACATATATGGAGGAAAGGTTTCAAAAAATAGAATTGGAAATAGCAAAAATAAAAGAAAAAATCGGAATAAAGTGAGTTTAAAAATTCTCTTTCTGAGTAGAACAAAAAGCAGAAGCAGAAATATCATAAGTAAGATAAGTCGGGAGTAATCTTTCTTCCATTTTGCTACCAATACTTTTGGACTATCTACTTTTATAGTTAAAGAAGAATTGCTACTCTCTATGTCTCCGGTCCACTTTTCAAACACATCTAATACAAGTAACCCTTTTGTAGTTGGGTAAACAACAATTCTTGCATAAGCTCCTTGATCATACCATCCTGAGCCATTTACAAATCCCAACGAAGAAGTCGCATTCACATAAAATTGTCTCTTCCATTTTGCTTCAAATACTTTTGGGCTATCGATGCGTATTCTAAATACATTTGAAGAGAAGTTATGGCTTCCAATCCATCCAAGAAAGACATATCTCTCTACCTTAGACACGTTAAAAAGGTAGTATGCAGCTATAGTAACTGTTTCACCCTTAAATATCCAAGAAGAAGAATTCAGCACTTTCCCATCTCCTTCCCTTATTGTTACGAAGTACTGAACATAGTATATTGGACTTAACTTCATTGGCTTTGTTACGTCTATTCGAATCGAAGAATTTTTGGTTGAGTAATTCCAGCCCATAAGGATTAGGCGTGTTCTATTGTTAAAGGTGATGATTTCTTTAGCTTTTAAAACTATTGAAGTACCATTTTCATACCATCCTGAAGAAAAGTTTGTATACTTGTCAAAATTAACATTAACGTAGTAGAAGCATTTCCACATAGCAAATAGGTTAATGGGTTTGTTCACTAAAAACGAAAAGTTTTGTTCTTTTGTTTGAATACTCCCACTCCAGGAATAAAAAACATACATGACCTGCGACTCGTTTCTAAACTTCGAAACTGTACTTACCTTCGCAATACTATTGTTGTCGTACCATCCACTTCCGTAAGCAAAGCCTAAAGAGTTGGAAGTAACCTTTACGAAATACTGCGGTATCCAAATTGCTTCTTCTGAAACGTCTCCAGTAATTTTAATATAAAAACTTCTAGAACTTCCAGAATAAGATCCAGAGCCTTTTCCAAGCCACCTCAGGAATCTATACCTAAAAGTTGAATTCATTTCGTAAGTTTCATTTACACTTATGTAAACATAACTTTCAAACAAGTACCAGCCTGATGTTACAGTAGAGCCATATGCATTAATTAGAGTAAGCCTAAAGTAAACTGCTTCTTTATATGGAATATTGCCGGGTAAGGAAACGCTCGAAACAGTAACGCTTTCATATATTCCTGTCTCTAACCACTTGTAAATTACAGAAAGAGCATAGATATCTAAAGTTGAAGGATAAATTGTATCTTGAACTGTTGAGCTTAAATCAAAAGCATAGTACATTAACTCAAGACCATTTATTGTATCCTTCTGCAAAGCATGTCCAAGTCCTAGCGAATGACCGATTTCATGTGCTACAACGTTTCTAATTTGAGTATAACTCAATTTTTCTCCGTAGACTTCTGAGGCTATCGTTATTGTTACGTTTACCAGTTTTCCACTATCTTCGTAGTATCTATAATCCGTAAGTCCCGCTATTCCGTCTGTTATGTCTTTGTAGAACCTTACGTAAATGTCGTAGTGTGAAGAAGAATTAACACCAAGAACAAAAACGTTAAATGTAATCTTATTCAAATAGCTTGATCCATAGGCGTTGGTATAAGCATTAATCGAAGCTTTCCATGAGTCTATTGCAAGTCTTGTAAAAACTAAGTATTTTTCATCAAACCAGGAAGAAGAATTCGGAATAAGTAAAATGTTTATGCTTGCATGATCCCAAGAACACTTTTCCAAGTCTATCGAAGGTACTGCAGTTTTCACGTAAGAATTGTTCACTGGGTTTGTACTTTGCATAGAAGCATAGAGAGAAGGTATTAGTATTGTGATTACAAAAAAAGATAGACAATAGAAAGACTTGAATTTCATCGAGGAGCAATACTAGTACAAGCGTTTAAATGCTTTACGTTGCCAATGAGAAATTTAAGTAATTAGGTTAATATCGAAAATGCAACTTAAACTTTCTCAGAAAGATAGTTTAGTGCGAGACCGCCTTCCACTTCACATTTACCACCCTCGTAGACTTCAGAAATAATGAAAAGCGGATAGTATCTGCAATTATTAATTTTTGTAGGAACTTCATGAGATGAAAACTTAAAATCTAAGATCGAAAAGCAAGCCTCTACAGAACTTCCACAGGAATTAAGTAAATCTATAGCGGACATAAATGTTCCAGAGGTTCTTCGAATATCGTCAATCAGAACTACTTTTTTAAACTTTTTAACAACTTCTTCGTCAACTACTAAACTAACCTCTTTGTCCTGAGTTATGGAAATCGACTTTGTACTCTTTGGTTTTTTAAAAGTTACTTTTTCACTTTTATGGATTGAAAAGAAAGGTAAATTTAGAAGAAGAGAAGTTACTAGAGCGAACTTCGTCCCAGAAGTTTCAATGGAAGAAATCGCATCTGGAAATAAGCCAAGCCTATTAATCCAGTAAGAAAGTAGTTTACTTGTGGTAAGCACAACAGAAGGAGAATAAATTAAGTTGAGCCATTCGATACGTAGAATCCTTTTGTCGTCTACACTCTTAACGCCTATACCCTCGCCATTCTTTAGCATTTCAATTAATCTTGCTAGCTCTTCCTTGTCAGGGTTGTTGTTTAAAATCATGAAGGAACACAGCTTTATAAAGGAAATATTAAAGTTTTCCTTGATGCTAAAGGCTAAGAAGCATCATGCTACCTTATTTTTATTTCTTGTATTAATCTAGGACTTTTAATTAAGAACTCATTCTTAACATAGGTCTAGTAGCGCTTTTATGTTTGTTAGCACTATGTCTGACGTAAGAGGACCCAAACTCATCGACTCTTCATATTTTTCAACGGTCCAATCTTCCTTATCTATTATGTATCCTACTTCGTCATTTCCTAAGCCTATTAAAAATTTATACGGTGATTTAAGTAATGACTTCGCCTTTAATCCTACTTTCGGTAATGGTTCACCAGGTAGCGTTACAATCTGAACAGCAGAACTTATTGTAATGTGACAAATTTCACTTTCTAGATACGTTTCACCTAAAAATTCTCTATCTATTATTTTGAACTTAGCAGCTTGAATGAAGTTCTCGTTTGAGACAGGAAAAAGGATTTTCTTGCACAATACTTTTACATCGCCGGAAATCTCATATTCTACTCTGCTGGTTCTAATAGAATCAAGAATAGATTTTGCTAAAGTAGTTCCAATTCTTTCTGCTTCTTCGAATGTGTGAGCTTTTACGTCAGGCGTAACCATGCCCCCAAGAGAACCATTTAAAAATACGCCTATTCCACCCATGTTTTCTTCCAGATATTTTAACAAATAATAAACATAGTCTGCAGTCAGCAACAAGTTATCGCTCCATAAAACTTCAGGATGTAATCCAAAGTTTATCAGAAAGCCTAGTCCTCTTTTGCTACTTGCATCTTTAAAAAGCATATAGGAAATTTCCTCATCTATAATGCCTGGATCTCTTGTATTCTTTGCAACGCCAAAAGGTAGCTTAGAATGGCCTACGAGTATTTCAGCATTAGTTGCATTTTTCAACGCAATATCTATTGAGTCTAGGATTTTGTTCGATAAGAAATCTAAATACTCTTTATCAACTCCGCTAGTTGTTTGGTTTGGACCCCAGAGTCCTATTGTATCTGGTGTTGAGTGGCAATGTGATGAACCTACTATAACCTTTACACCGTATTTTTCCTTAGCTTCTTTTTGAATTTTCTTGACGTAATTATACATTAGACCTATAGAATCTACCCCAACTATTGCAACTGCTTTATTGCAATTAGAAATAACTACTGTTCTTACGTAAAGATCATCATGAACTCCTTTACTCACTCTGTTATAACCTAGGCCTGCTAAGAAAACTGGCTTTGTAGGAGTAATTATGCTTTTGGACAAACCAACTTTTATATCAAAAATCTCAGTTAGCATTCCACTCATAAAACTAATACGTTGTTGCAAAATATTTAAGTCTGACGTTTAATGAGAGTCCTAGTCTAGCATACATGACCAAATTACTCTATTGGCTCGAATTGATCCTTGCTCGCGCCACATACGGGACATACCCAACTTTCTGGAAGTTTTTCAAATGGTGTGCCTGGTGGAATATTTGATTCAGGGTCGCCTATCTCGGGATCATAAACGTAGCCGCATACTGTACATCTGTATTTCTTCAACTTTTCATTTACCATAGATAAAGTTGTATCTCTATAGGTATTTAAACTTTTCTTTGTAAAAGATAGACGAGTAACTCAACGACTATTCTTAAAGGATATTGTGTGGGGAACTTTTTAAAGGTTCGAAACTCGAACCATTAACCTTTCTGGCAAGAAATATTTATTAATATAACTGGTAACCAATACTTGAAAGATGAGTAAAGAGATTTCAGTCCTAATAGGTGGACAAGCTGGAGATGGAATAAAACAAACTGGCAATTCCATAGCTAGACTTTTTAATAGAGTTGGCTATTGGGTATTTATTTATGAAGATTACCAGTCCTTGATTAAAGGAGGTCACAACTTTTCGATAGTAAGGGCTTCTCACGGCAAATCTTAGCTCATAATGATGAAATTGATGTGCTAATTGCATTAAATCAGGAATCTATAGAAAAACATGCTTGGAGACTAAAAGAGAAGTCTCTGATTATTTTTGATTCTAGCCAAGTTAAAGCAAATGGGTTTGGACTACCTTTAAGTAACATCATAAAGAACAAGAAATTACCTTTGATCTTAAGAAACACAATTGCGATTGGAGCTTTAGCTTCTATTCTTGGAATAGATTTCTCCATAGTTAAAGATGTTATACAAAGTACTATTAGCAAAAATATAGAAGAAAATATAGAAGTTGCTGAGGAAGGATACAACTTAGCAAAAGGTTATAAAAGTGACATCAAAGTAGTTCCTTCCAAGAATCAGCCACATTATCTTCTAACTGGAAATGAAGCTTTAGCTCTTGGTGCTATCAAGGCAGGGCTAAAAATGTATGTGGCTTACCCCATGACTCCATCTTCAAGTATTCTGCATTATCTTGCTGCTAATGAAGATAAATTGAATATATCTGTTATCCATCCTGAAAACGAGATCGCAGTAATAGGCATGGCTGAAGGTGCGGCGTATGCTGGAGTTAGAGCAATGGTAGGCACCTCAGGCGGTGGTTTTTCCTTAATGGTTGAACACTTAAGTCTTTCTGGACAGGCAGAAATTCCAATTGTAATAGTTCTCTCGCAAAGACCTGGTCCTGCTACAGGGGTTCCAACTTACTCAGCTCAAGGTGAACTGTTTTTTGCTATCTTTGCAGGCCATGGAGAATTTCCAAGAATAGTGGTTGCTCCTGGAGATGCAAATGAGGCTTTTTACTTATCTGCAGAAGCCTTAAACCTGGCATGGAAATTTCAGATTCCAGTCATACTCTTGAGCGATAAAAATCTAAGCGAGAGCACGTATGCAGTAGATATTGATGAAAATAAAGTAGAAATTGAAAAAGAAAAAGATTGGGATAAGAATGGGGAGTACAAAAGGTATTTACTAACCGAAGACGGTGTTTCGCCATTAGCTTTTCCTGGAACAAAAGATGCAATTATAAAAGTTAATAGTTATGAGCATGACGAATATGGAATTACAACTGAAGAGCCAGAGCTTATAACTAGAGGGCACGAAAAAAGATTAAGGAAAATGAAAGCAATAGAAAACGAACTAAAAAGTAGAAGCACTGTAAAAACGTATGGGAATATCAAAAGCGATACTGTCTTAGTTACTTGGGGTGCTACAAAAGGAGCTGTAGTTGAAATTTCAGAAAAATATGACCTGTTTGCTGTACAGCCATTATACTTGTATCCGCTTCCAGTGTGGGAGCTAAATAAATACTTAAAACAAGACAAGAACATAGTAGATATCGAACTTAATTCTAAAGCTCAGTTGAGTACATGGCTTAAGTACAATGGTTTCAAGGTAGATGCTAATATATTAAAGTACGATGGAAGACCCTTTTCCGTAAATGAGTTAGAAAAAAGAATAAATGAGGTGATTAAGAAGTGAATACATCAATAAAAATAAACGAGTTAAATACATATGCAAGAAATACGTGGTGCATAGGCTGCGGAAACTTTGGCATTGAAAGGGCTGTTAAAATGGCGTTTGTAGAATTAATTAATGAAAATAAAGTGAAAAAAGAAAATTTAGTTATCCTTGCAGGAATAGGATGTCATGACAAAATTGTCGATTACATTAACCTAAATTCTTTTCGCTCTTTGCATGGGAGAGTAGTCGCACCAGCAACTGGAATAAAGATTGCAAACCCTGAGCTTGAGGTCGTAGGTTTTTCAGGAGATGGTGATGCGTATGGTGAAGGATTAGACCACTTAATCTTTGCGGCAAAGAGAAACATTGGCATAAAACTGCTAATTCATAACAATAGGGTCTATGGATTAACAACAGGTCAATTCACTCCAACTTCTCCAAAAGGATTTCCTGGAAAATCTACTCCGAGAGGCTCAGTTGAAGAACCTTTGAATCCTATAGAGTTGATGTTAGCCAGTGGAGCAACGTTCGTCGCCAGAGCATACTCTGCAAAACTAGACCATCTAAAAGAGTTAGTTAAACGTGCGGTACTTCATAAAGGCTTTGCAATAATAGATATTCTTCAACCATGTGTAAGCTTTTTTGACACATATAAGTACTATAATGCAAGAGTCTATGATCTACAGGAAGTTGGACACGATTATACGGATTGGAATTCTGCTTTATTAAGAGCTAGGGAATGGAACTATAGTAATAGCGAAGAAGTTAAAAAAATACCAATTGGAGTTTTTTATGAAAAGGAGAGCCCTACGTATGAGGAGGCCATTTTAAAAGGAAGAGACCTACGAAACCAAGAAGTTCCTAGGATAAAAGAAATTTTAGAAAAACAAGTTTAAAAAAGATTAACTCTAAGGATCTTTGCAATCCTTAAGGCTTTTCCGCATGCAACCACTTGGCTAAGAAATCATAGGCCTTTCTACCGCTTATTTCATGCCTCCCCTCGAAGAAATCAGAATCAACTTTATTTTCAGCATTTAGAAACCTGTAAACTTCTCTCACTTTTTCATAAGCGTACTTTGCACTTTCTATTGGAAATATGTCGTCTTTCGTACCACTTTCTATTAGTAAAGCTCTTGGAGCGATTAGAGAGGCAACGTCGTACATCTCTCCATACTTCAGTATTCCAGGTATGAAATTATCTATACAATGATAAATAGAGAGTATACTGTCCTTAAATGTGTTCAAGTATCCGCTTATTACCGTTGCCTTAACTCTTTCGTCCAAAGCAGAAGTGAACAGCGTTGTTGTTCCACCACCAGAGATACCCATCATTCCTATCGCATCTTTCTTCACGTCGTCTCTAGTCTGAAGATAATCTATTGCCCTCATAGCATCCCAAACTCTTCTTCCTATAGTAGTTTTTCCAAGCATTAACGCCCACGTAGAAAGACTCCAGCAAGAAGATTGATAGGGGCCCTTTTTTATATCTTCCTCTTCTCTTCTTTCTCCAAAGCCAGCTTGTTCTGGTACTATGACAATTAATCCTTTTTTAACCAATTCTAAAGCAAAGTCTTTATGGTAGCCTCTCGAACTTGGATTTATTCTTTCGGTTCCATCTTCCCAAATTCCAACTAAGTCGTTCTTTCCGTAACCATGGCCATGCATAGCTACAACCGCAGGAAGTTTGTCTTCACGGTTCTTAGGTACTAGAACGTAAGCAGGAACCAAAGAAAATTTATCGCTCCTGAATATTACTTTTTCTCTTACGTACTCTTGAAACTCCTTTTCCTCAACTTTCTTCGGCTCTAGCTCTGACTCTGGGTAATCCAAGTTTATTAATTCAATTAGTTTACTTCTAAATTCGTTTTTCCACTGTTGCCACTCTTCAATGCTTTTTGCTCTAAATGAAAATTTTCTTTCAATTTGTTCGTAAAGCTTCTTATAATATGTGAGCGGTCTGTACTCCTCCATAAAGACGTTTTACTTAAGTGTTATTTTATAAGTTTTTATGCTACCTTAAGCTAAGGATTGATAGCTTAGGCACCTTTAGTTTCAATTTTACGAAAAGCAAAAACGCAATAGCAACAAAAAGTGCAAAGAGGATCAGCATCGAAAATAAATTAGAAAGTGTTACCTTCGTTATGTAGGCATTGTATCCATCTGCAACCATCTTGCTATTCCTTAAATCTTTTCCTTTAACGTGCATATAAACTAAGTCGTAGTAGGTTCTGTAATCCTTAAATAGGTTTTGAGAAAACTGATTTCCATTAAAGTAGCTTAATACTGGAAAGTCTTGCCAGTTGTATAGTGAAGAGTAATACATATAGAGAATAAATGATTCTTGCCAGGTGACTCTTGGGTTATAAACAAAGGTCGCAAGCTCCATTTCTATAGAAATATTGAGTTTCTTTGCAATCTCATTAACAGTACTAAATCTGTTTGTATCAACGTTTGAAAATGCAAAATTTGGTTGTAACATTACATAGTCAAATCCAAGTTCCTGCCATTTGTCAACCCCTTCTGCTCCAAAGTAAGGAATCCAATAAAATTTAAGCCCAAGTGAATGAACCAAGCGGGATACCTCTTTAACTAGATTGTAGTCTTGACTCGGAACAGTTTCGCACATCCAGTAAAATCCAATTAATTTAAGCTTGTTGTAGTTCCCTTCGTTGAATAACTGAATTGTTTTAGCTACATACGCTTCCACGTTTTCATATCTTTCTTCAAGAGTAAGATTTGTTAACGGACGAGGAATCATTACGATTACGCTTACTTCTTTAAGGGTTGTTTGTTTTGAAACTTCTTCAGTAGCGTTGTTTAAAATTTCCATTTGGCCATCTTTGCCAAAAATTTTGCTTAGCCACCACATCCAAGATGCGTAGGACGAACCCTTTTCATAACCCTCATAACTTTCGCCACTGTTAGAAAACTGCCCCAAGAAGAGAAATGTATTGAAGAAGGTGTCATTTATAGTACTTCCATTGTAATAACTTAGCAAAACTTTATAATCCGATATTGTCATATTGTTGTATTTATCGATGTACACCAAAACTATTCGCTGTAAACTATCGTTAGCCAGAGTTGCGCTTAAAAGTTGATTTTTTAAAAGAATAAGAAACATAATGGTACAAAAATACGTTTTTAGTTTAGGCCTTCCCCTGTTCATGCCTGCATCACTTAAGTCTAGGCGAAACCCATTTTTAAATGATTTTTCCACGAAACTAATAAGGCTTTATAATCGTAGATAGTCAACTTAAAACATTCTACTATATAAACTCTAATTTTGTTAAACAAAATGATAGAGTAATACTTAAATCGCCTATTCCTAATGTTGTGCTGTGAAGCTTCTCAACAAGTTAAAAAGTTGGAGCAGGAAGAAAAGCTTGTGGGTTTTTCATGTTAACACTGGTTCCTGTAATGGTTGCGACATCGAAATATTGGATGTTTTTACCCCAAGATATGACGCTGAACGATTTGGAGTGAAGCTTGTAGGCTCCCCAAGGCATGCTGATGTGCTTTGTGTTACTGGTGCTATAACAAGAAAAAATGTTGACAAAGTCAAAACAATTTACGAGCAAACTCCAGATCCAAAGTACGTTGTTGCCATTGGAGCCTGTGCTGCTTCAGGAGGAATAGTTAGAGAAGCCTACAATGTGCTAGGAGGTGTCGATAAATTAATTCCTGTCGATGTTTATGTTTACGGTTGCCCACCGCCTGCAGAAGCTATACTTAAAGCATTGAAGGAGCTGTCAAATAAGGTTGGTGAGGAACAAGATGAACGTTGAAGAAGTATTGAGTAAGAATGGTTTCTCGTTTACTAAAGACAAAAGCGGAAATTTTTGGTTAGCGGTAAAAAGTGAAGAGGTTCCTAAAACATTAGCAGAGCTGAAAAGATTAGGACTAAATTTCTTATCGTGTATTTCTGGGCTAGATTGTCTTGATAAAGGCTTCTGCCTAATATATCATCTTTCAAGCTTAGAAGATTACAGTACTGTTGTAAATGTAAGGACCTCTATTAGTAGAGAAAATCCAGAGGTCTCTTCAGTAAGTAGTATATTTAAAGTTGCAGAACTTTATGAAAGAGAAGTTTTTGACCTACTTGGGATAAAGTTTATTGGGCATCCAAACTTGAAAAGACTTCTTTTGCCGGAGGATGTTCCAGAAGATTACCATCCCCTGAGGAGAGCATAGGATGTCATCAGTGCCGCTAGGACCACTTCATCCTGCTTTTAAGGAGCCGATAAACTTTAAGCTAAAGTTAGAAGGCGAGTTAGTGACCGATGCTGAAGTAAGGATAGGCTATGCACATAGAGGCATAGAAAAACTCGGAGAGAAAAAAACATGGATACAATTCATTTTCATATCTGAAAAAATATGTGGTATTTGTTCCTCATCGCATCAAGGATGTTATGTCCAAGGTGTAGAAAGGCTTACTGGAATTACACCAGAAAAAAGAGGAATTTACATAAGAACACTAACCTGGGAGCTAGAAAGAATGCACAGTCATTTGCTTTGGCTTGGCGTACTCATGCACGAAATAGGTCTTGAAACGATGTTTATGTACACTTGGAGAGATAGAGAAAGGGTTCTAGACGTGCTTGAGAAACTAGGAGGTAGAAGAGTTGCTTACAGCACGATAACCTACGGAGGAGCAAGAAGGGATCTTTCCGACAATTTAATTCAGCAAGTTAGAAGGTTAAGCGATTTTATTTTGGAAAGAAGCAAATTTTACGAGAACTTTATACTTAACGATAGAAGGTTTTTGGCTAGAACTAAGGGGATTGGAACACTAACTAAAGCTGAAGCAGAAGAGTTAAGCGTTGTTGGGCCTGTTGCAAGAGCTTCAGGAGTCCCAATAGATGTTCGAAAGACAGGCTATGCTGCCTATGCTGACGTTCCGTTTGAAGTAGTAGTTGAAAAAGATGGCGACGTTAACGCTGGGGCTTTGGTAAGAGCTAAAGAGCTTAGAGTTTCTGCCAACATAATAAAGTGGATCGTTGAGAACCTGCCTCAAGGTAAGATAAATGTTGAAGTTGCACCTTTTTCAAAGCTACCTGAAGGCGAGGCTGTTTCTAGAGTAGAAGCTCCAAGAGGAGAGCTGTTCTACTACTTAAAGAGCAATGGCTCAACAAACTTCGAAAGAATAAAGATAAGGACTCCCACCTTAGCTAACATACAAGCTGTTGCTCACACTCTAAAGGGACACTATCTAGCAGACGTTCCTGTAATAGCGGCTGGAATTGACCCATGCATGGGCTGCATGGATAGAGTTGTAATCCTAAATGAAAAGGGGAAAGAAAAAATAATGACTGAAGCCGAACTTGTTGACTACGGAATAAAATGGTATGAAGAAAGGTGAGAAGAATGGAATTGGTATCTGAGGCTATAAAAAATCTCTTTAAAAAGCCATTTACCGAAGAAAAAAGTGAGGAAAAGGATTGGTTCATCAGAGGAAGGTTAAGCCTAGACATATCGAAGTGTATTGGTTGCTCCCTTTGTGAAAAAGTTTGTCCGTCTAAAGCGATAGTCATGACGGAAGACAATAGAACAAAACTTAAGAAGTCACCAGTCATAGACATCTCTAAGTGCATATTCTGTGGACTCTGTGTTGATTACTGCCCAACAAAAGCTTTAACATTTACAAAAAGTTGTGCGCTCATTGGCTATAAAAAGAAAGATTACGTGAGGGGTTAAAATGAACGAGATTGTTCTTGTCTTTATAGCCTCTTTTTTTGTGGCGTTGCTTGTTTTTCTTCTTTATGCTCTGTCCCAAAGGAAAGTAAAGCCAAGAGAAACCTCTCCATTTTTGAGTGGTGAAAAGGTTGGTCCTGCAGAAGCAGAGTACCACATAACTTGGATATATTATGCCTCAATCTTTGTAATATTTGAAAGTTTCTTTTTACCAATAGTTTTTTCATTTGAAGCTAAAGATTTCATTTCAGTTTTAATTTATGCTGGAATATTCTTACTGATTGCAATCTCAATACCGAGACCAAGGGGTGGTGAAAGTGTTGGTAGAAATAATTGAATTTGTGATCTTAGTATTTATTCTTAGCTTTTTAGTAGAATATATAGAAAGAAAAATCAGAGCAAAAGTACAGCAAAGAATAGGCCCAAAGTACACTGGTCCTCTAGGTGTCTTTCAACCGTTTGCAGACTTCTTAAAGCTGGTTTTTAAGGAAGATGTTACTTCTTATGGCTCGGATTGGGCACTTTCAATTGTTTCAAGCTTGCTTCTTTTAACCTCTAGCATAGCTTTAGCTTTCTTTGTTCCGTTTGGAACTAATGAACCAATTGTTAATTATGAATTTAGTTTATTAATTTCTGTAGCACTAATAACAATCTATAGCTTATTTATTGGAATGCTTGGTTTTTCCCTCACTGGCCCTTATGAAACAGTTGGAGTCGGAAGAATGTTGCAGCAAGTTGTCTCGTATGAAACACCTTACATTATCTCCCTTTTAATACCTTCTTTGCTAGTTGGGAGCTTAAATTTTTCAAAAATAATAGAGTACCAAAGAAGCTTTCCACTAATTTTATTCTTCCCAATTTCTTTTGTTGTTTCTTTAATAGCAATAATAGCAAAGCTTGAGAAAGCACCATTTGATGTACCTGAAGCAGAAACTGAAATTGGGGGAGGATGGCTTAGCGAAATATCAGGTTGGAAGCTTGCTTCAATAAAACTTGCAAGCAATATTGGCTTTTTAGTGAATACTTCAATAATTGTAGATTTATATCTTGGAGGTCCAAATAGCTATCTATTTTCAAACTATACTCTAGGAATACTTTGTTTTGCTATAAAGCTGTTGCTTGTTGTTTTTTTGCTAACTTTGATAAGCTCTGTACTTGCAAGATACAAGATAGATCAAGTGGTTTCGTTCTTCTGGAAGTATGCTACGCCATTAACTATTTTTCAGTTAATTTTATTGTTTTTAGTAAAAATGTTCTTTTTAAGGTGATCGATCTTGGACTTGGTCGAAGTTTTTGAATTTCTACTAGCTACAACTCTGCTAATACTAACAATTGAATCAAAAGAGTTAAGACGAACAGTACTTTATTTCTCTCTTTTGAATATAGTTATAGCTTCGGTATACTTTACACTGAATTCTGGAATGGTTGGTCTGCTTCTTGTCTTCTTATACAATGGCGCGATTAACATCTTGGTGCTCCTAACGATCTCGCT
>JBAMLO010000059.1:0-17725 GCA_039793485.1 Nitrososphaera sp.
AGGAGAAGTGAGTAAAGAAAACAACTTAGTATTTGCAAAGAAAGAAGAAAGCAAAGATGTAAAGAATTATTATTTAAGTGGTACTCCAGAATACCCACTTGATTGGTATGAATCCGAGAAAAGAGTGGTCTTCATGAAACTGCAAACAAATGCTCATAGTGTAGGAAGATTAACAGCAGGCTACTCTTCATATAGTACTTTAACTTTTTCAGTTAGTGTGTTGTTTGAAAGTGTTGGAAGTTGGGATGTTGGAGGAAGTCTTGGGCTAAGTAGCTCAGATTCATATAGCTACAGTACTAGCATTAGTTATTCAAGTACTGGTTATGTTTCAATGGTAATAAGAGAAAGATATGAGAAATGGCTAACTACAACAGATGACATTGAATACATGGTTTATCCCATAGCTTTTTATCCAAGAACAATGAGTGGCGATCCTGGGGAAGAAGCAAAAGTTGGCTACAGTATTGTAAGGTGCAATGTTCCAGGTGGAGGAACTCAAGCCATTGATCCATTAATTTACGACGAAATCTCTAGTCAATACTCTTCGTACTCTACTTCTACTGATCTAGGGTGGTTTTTGTCCTTACTCGTTTCAATTGGGAAACTTAATCCCCTCTATGATCTAATTACTCTAGTTGGAGATATGTCAATAGGATCTGAAAGTAGTACTACAATAGTATGGCATACCCAAATTTGGGGGGACAAAGGTTACTACTTTAACATCTACAAAGCTTCTTCACAATGGAAAGGCTTTCCAACAGTTTACTTCTATGTAACTCAAACCTAATCTTAAGTCTTTATGTAGGCAGTTAATATTTTTATTTCTATTTTAAAGTTTTTGAAAATAGGACCGAATAACTTGCATTCCTTTTTTGTAGGAACTCTTTTTGTAAGCTTAATTAACGAGAAACCTAGAGTTATTCTAAAGGCTCATAGAATCAGCGGTTTTCGATTTTCCATTACTTTATAATTTAAAACTTAAGTTTATCTTAAGAAAAATAAACTTTTAATAGAGATAAAAGGTTAACCAGAGGAAAGTAGAAGTGAAGTAAAAGTGGCAGTCTCTATTTCCGAGAAGACGGCAGAACTAAAGCTAACTTGGTTGCTTAGACAGCTGAGGAACAAAAAAGGCAGAGGTACTGAGCTAATTAGCCTCTATATACCTCCTGGACGTCAAATAAGTGAAGTTATGAACAACTTAAGAGAGGAGTACGGTAAGGCTTCAAACATAAAGTCGAGGACTACAAGAAAGAACGTTCAAGATGCAATAACAAAGGTTATGCAGAGGCTGAAGCTTTACGATAAGGCTCCAGAAAATGGCTTGGTAATTTTCTGTGGAGCAATCCCAAGAGGGCCACCAGGTTCGGAGGTTATAGAAATTTACGACCTTGAGCCCCCAAAGCCAATAAAATTGTCTTACTACAGCTGCGACGACAAGTTTTACCTTGATCCTTTGCTTGAGATGGTAAAACCACAGCAAGTTATTGGAGTCGTTTTGATAGATAACTCTGAAGCTACGATAGCAAAAGTTGAAGGAAAGGACGTTGAAATCCTTGGTTATCACACTTCTGGAGTTCCTGGGAAGTCGCATAAGGGAGGTCAATCTGCGAGGAGGTTTGAAAGGCTTAGAGAATCAGTGCTTAACGACTTCTATAAAAGAGTTGGAGACCATGCGAATTCTGCGTTTCTCTCTCTTCCAAAGCTAGACAAAATTATAGTTGGAGGTCCTGGCAATACAAAAAACATCTTTGTACAAGGAGATTACTTAAACTATCAGCTTAAGAGTAAGATCGCAGCAGTTGTGGATACTTCCTACATGGAAGAGCAAGGTGTAAAAGAAGCTCTTGAAAGAGCTGCACCGAAGATGGAAAGGATCGAACTTCTGGAGGAGAAAAAAGCAGTTCAAAGGTTCCTTGCAGAAATTGGAAAAGACAGTGGGTTAGCAGTTTATGGTGAAGAGGAGGTAAAGCAAGCTCTTCAGGCGCACAAGGTTTCTAGACTTTTGATATCTGAAGATCTAAGTAAGCTAAGGGTCGTCGTTGAATGCTCTTCATGCGGCTACTCCTATGAAACTACTGAGGAGGAAGAGAAAATAGAGCTTTTTCTCTCAAAGTTAAAATCTGAAAGTTGCCCAAAGTGCAAGGCAACTTCATTAACTGGCACGATTGTGGGAAGCGTACTTGAAGAATTCTTAGAACTTGCTGAGAAAGCAAATGCTGAGGTTGACTTTATTTCCTCTAAATCAGAGGAAGGAAGAATGTTGCTTAAAGGCTTTGGAGGGGTTGCTGCAATACTAAAAGTTTAGAGCGCAGGGGGCGGGATTTGAACCCGCGAGGCGCATAACGCCACTAGCTTGCTGCTCTTTTGCTATTAGCAGGCTAGCCCCTTACCACTCTAGCAATAGTGAGGCTAGGGAACCCCTGCAGCTCGCTCATATTCTTTAATCTTGTTAGTTTTTATCTTTTTCTTTTTTGCTCACAATGCACTAAAAGAGTTAAAGCTGCAAAGCTAGTCTAAACTAAACTCATTTCTGCTGAAGGCAGTAACGCGCTGTTGAAAAAACATAGTAGCCTAGTTTTCCCACTCTCAGCATTTTAGAAATCACAATAATATGAAACTTTTTGCTAAAAAGGCACTTTCCTGTTTGTAAGCGTTTTACTCGAGGTAAGGTTTCGCTGCAATCTGTATGTCTGATGCTTTTACCGTTTTTCTTCCAGCATGAGACGCAAGCTCAACGGCTTGCCTACAGATTCTAAGTCCAATTTCGTCCAACACTCTGGAAAGTTCAGTGGCCGCATCTTCTCCAACTCTTTCAGCTCCAGCCTTTTTTAAAAGTCTGTGCATGGCCGAAAACGTAAATTCTTCAGACATTTCTCTCTTTCTTCCCCCTTTTTTCGTTTTGTTAATCCTAATGTCGTAGTATTTAACGTTTTTTCTCCATCTTTCTTCAAAAATATTTAAAGAAAAAAATATTTAAAACAAAATTAAAGCTTTTTAACCCCCTAAACGGGCAGAATCACGTGTGGACGAAGAACTAGAGAAAATTAAGAGGCAAAAACTAGAAAGGTACTACAAGTACCTTGAGTTAAAGAAGAAGGAAGAAGAAAAAGAGAAAGCTCAGAAGCTTGATATGGCAAAGATCAATAACGTTGTTTACTCTTACTTAGTTGAGCGCGCACCAGAAGTGATGCGTGCCGCCGAACAGCAGTATCCAAACGAAGCAAACTACGTAAAGTTGGGACTTTACAAGATGATAGTCTCTGGTAAGCTGAACGAAAAAATAGACGGTGGAACTTTACTCGCGTTGTTTAGAAGTTTGGGTCTTGATGTTTACATAGAAACTTCAGTTAAGTTTGTCGAACATGGGAAAGTAAAGTCGCTTGCAGACAAATTGTCAGAAGAGCAGTAATGCTTTACTTAATCAGTTTATGTTTTCTATTTTTGCAGTTACATAAATTTCTCTCCTGTCTTCTGTTAGTAAGCTCTAAGCAACTGGAGACTTATTGTCGTTTCTCCAAATTGAACTCAAGCTGTTTGCCTTCCTAAAGATGAATGGGCTAGTTTTTGGGTTCAAGCATCTTTGCATTTTTCTTAATTGTGCTCTCCCTATACCAAAATTGTTGAGTGACCTTCACTTTAAGTAGAAACAGTCAAATGATCAGAAGTTATAACCTCTCCAAAGAATTCAAAAAATATTAAAAAATAAAAAAAATTAAAAGAGCTAAAATGGTTCTAAAAGATTTGTCCTGCTTTCTCCATCCTTTCTAACCTTGCCCAATTTTCGTCGACGTTTTTCTGAATTTCCTTAATTAGATGGCTATTCTCTGGCCTAAATAGGTGCGCAAATCTTCCCTGTGTCTTCAAGTACTCTTCTACTGGCTTTGGTTTTGGAACTCTGAAGTTTATCTTTAGGCTTCCATTTTCAACTTCGTATATTGGGAAAAACCTCGTCTCAACAGCTAGTCTTGAAATTTCTACTGTTTTTGAAGGGTCGTATCTCCAGCCAAGTGTACAGGGAGCTAGAACGTGAATAAAAGTTGGGCCGTTAAAGCTCAAAGCCTTTCTTACTTTGTTAATGTAGTCTCGGTAGTATGCAATTGTAGCTGTGGCAGCATAAGGTATGTGATGCCCAAGAACTATACCAATGAGGTCTTTCTTTCTTTCCTGCTTTCCTGGAATAACTTTTCCTGCTGGTGAGGTTGTTGTCGCTGCGCCAAATGGAGTTGCGCCAGATCTTTGTATGCCTGTGTTTTGATAAGCTTCGTTGTCGTAGCATATGTAAAGGAATCTATGACCTCTTTCAAGTGCTCCTGATAGTGCTTGGATGCCAATATCAAAAGTTCCTCCATCTCCTCCAATAGCTATCACTGGAGCTTTCTTTGCTTTTCCTTCGCTCGCTAGTTTATCAAGAGCCTCAACGATTCCGCTTGCTACTGCAGCTGCGTTTTCAAACGTAACGTGAACCCATGGTACTTTCCAGGAGCTGTATGGATATAAAGTGCTTCCAACTTCCAAACAACCTGTTGCGTTTACAACTATTGGTTTTTCTTGAGCAGCAAGTACAGTTAATCTCGCCACTATTGCTGGGCCGCATCCCGCGCAAAGTCTGTGCCCAGAGGTAAATAAGTTCTCTTCAGGTAAGTCGCTCAGTTTTGTAAGTGGTTTATACTCTAAAGCCATTTATTCTCTCACCCCCACAAATTCAACTTCCATAGGCTCATTCTTCTCAGCCTTTTTAACTGTTCTCTTAACTGTGTCAACAATCATCTTGGCTGTTATATCTCTTCCACCTAAGCCGTAGACGTAGTCGTAAATTTTTACGTTGTCTTTCTTTTCTAGGCTGCTTATTATATCCATGTAGTGCGGGCCTGCGACAGCTCCTAGGCTTAAATGTCTTTCAAAAACTGCCACAGTTTTCACGTCTTTAAAGACTTCGTTTATCTCTGCTCTTGGAGTGGGCCTGAACAGCGTAAAGCCCACGACACCTGCTTTTATTCCCTCCTCCCTCAGTTTCTTAGCAGCTATTCTTGCTATGCCTACTGTACTTCCCATTGCTACTATGGCAACTTCAGCATCTTCCATCATGAACTTCTTTAGTGGCTCGTACTTTCTTCCGCTTATCTTTTCATATTCCTCAAAAACTTTTCTTATTACTTTCTCAGAATTCTTGAAAGCTTCATGTTGCTGTCTCTTAAACTCAAAGTAGCTGTCTGTTAAAGCAAGTGGGCCAAAAGTTATTGGATCATCAACGTCTAGCTTGTATTTTGGTTTTCTTTCTCCAACAAATCTTCTTACAACTTCATCTTCAAGGACGTCAACTCTTTGTAGTGTGTGTGAGATCGTGAAACCATCCATTGCTACTATTGTTGGAAGTAGTACGTTTTCATCTTCAGCAATCTTAAATGCCATTACTGTCAAGTCATAAATTTCTTGCGCGTCTTCAGCTGAAAGCATTATCCATCCTTGATCTCTTACGCTCATAAAGTCAGAGTGATCGTTATGTATGTTTATTGGCGCGGACAAAGCTCTCATTGAAAGTGCCATTACTATCGGAAGCCTAAGGCCAGAGGCAACTGGTAGCTCTTCAAACATTAAAGCAAGTCCTTGGCTCGAAGTAGCTGTAAAGACTCTAGCTCCAGCTATCGAGGCTCCTATGCAGGCAGAGAGCGCAGAATGTTCTGATTCTACGTTAACAAACTTTGCTTTAAGCTCACCGTCAGCTACATATTGGCTAAGAGCCTCAACTATGATCGTTTGCGGCGTTATTGGGTAAGCTGATATGAAGTCAACGTTAACTTGCTTTACAGCGTATGCAACTGCTAAGTTTCCAGTAGCTTCCATAAACTTTTTAGTAGTTGTTACCGTTGCCATTTTTATTACACCTCCTCCTTAACCATACTTATTGCTTTAACTGGACACTCGTTTGCGCAAATACCGCAACCTTTACAGTAGTCATAGTTAACTTCAACTTTGTTTCCCTTTCTTAATATGGCTGAATCGGGGCATAAAGTCCAGCAAATCAAGCAGTTTGTACACTTTGCGTAGTCTATTATTGGCTTCTCGCTCCTCCAATTTCCAGTTTTATAGAGTAAGCCGCTTCCTCCTTTTACTACAGCTCCTATTTCCATTTCTTTCCAACTCTTGCTAAAGCTCAAAGTTTTTTCACCTCTTCAAACCCTAGCTTTATTGCCATGATGTTTTGCTCAGCTATGTTCCCTTTAAACCTATCTCTTATTACTTCTTCTAGCGTAGCTAACCGAGGCTCTCCAAGAGCTTTTGCTAAAGCGCCAATCATTGGAGTGTTGAATATTGGCTTTGTTGATTTGAATACTTCGTTTGAGATTTTCCAGGCGTCTACATAAAACACCTTTCTTCCTCTAAGGTCATCGATTTTTTTTACATCATCAATTCTTTTCTCAGTTGTGTTAACGACTGCAATACCTCCCTCTTTCAGTCCTGAGTAAGATTCAGCTTCTAAAGAAAGTCTTGGGTCTATTACTACTATTATGTCTGGCTCGTATATTATGGAGTGGTCTTCTATGGGAGAATCTGAAATTCTTGTGTAACCTCTTACTGGCGCGCCGCTTCTTTCAGGACCAAACTCTGGAAATGCTTGACTGTATTTTCCTTCTCTAATCGTAGCAGTTGCAAAGACTTGGTTTGCAAGAACAACTCCTTGGCCCCCACGTCCAATCCATTTTATTTCTAATAACATCTTTTCTTCGCACCAAAAAAGAAAAACGTATTATTTATCTCTTTCCCACTTTTCTTCACTTTTATGCAAAATGTGCAAAAGACAAAATAAAAAGAAGCAATACTTTATTTTTTAACGAGTTCCTACTTTGTTAAATTTATGCTACTTTTGTTTTTCAAAGAAAAAGGCTCTTAAGCTCCATCGATTAATCTTTTTTAACGAGTTTCCTATCTTAGAAAAACAAGAATGATTGAAGTTAGAGCCAGAGAACACCCAATTTCCATAGCGTTCCCATCTTCTGTTATTTATCCTCTGGACAACTTAATGCTCGCAACTATAAGGCTTGGGTACATCGCAAGAGCCGCAGCAATCTTTAGAATAGATAAAATAATCGTCTACAACGAAAAAGACAATGAGACATACAGAAGGCTTCAAGAAATTTCCTATGAAATTCTTGATTATCTTTCCTATCCGCAGTACTTGAGAAAAATTAAGTTTAGAATGAAGCCTTACTTAAGATATGTGGGCGTTCTTCCTCCATTGAAAACTCCAAGCCACCTAGTTGCAAGGAACCTAGGTGAAGTCAAGTTGGGAGATGTGAGGGAAGGCATAATTACTAAAGTTAGTGGTTCAAGAGCAGAAGTGGAGCTTGGCCTAGGCCAAAAGTTTTTCTTGAAACTTGATGCAAGCAAGGGGGGTAGCAGTAAGGTTGGAGTAGGTCAAAGAATGCTATTTAAGCTGAAGGACATAAGGAACTTTGAAGTTGAAATTGCCGATGAGCAACCAAAAACATTCTGGTGTTACAAAGTGGAAAAGGCCACCTCGAGTCTGGGCTCTCTTTTAAGGAGTAGCAAAGCTTCTTTTAGAGTTGGGACCTCTAGGTTGGGTATGCCTTTTTATAAAGCTAAAGATGCAATAAGGAAAGGTTATGAGAAAAAGGGCATTTTAATTGCTTTTGGAGGTCCAAAAAGAGGCTTAAAGGAAATCCTACTCGAGGAAAAGATTAATTTATATGAGGTTTTTGATGTCGTAGTGAACACGGCCAAAGACCAGGGGGTTGCTACCATAAGAACTGAGGAAGCAATCCTTATTTCTTTGGCCGTGATCAACGAAATAATATAAAAAATAAAGGTGAAAACGAAAGAATGGGTCATAGAAAGCAATCAAGACCAAGACATGGCTCTCTAGCCTTTCTGCCAAGGGCTAGAGCTAAGTCTATAGTAGCTAGAATTAGGTACTGGCCAAAAGTCGAGTATGAAACTCCAAAACCTCTTGCCTTTGCTGGCTACAAGGTTGGAATGACGCAGGTTACTATAGTTGACAACGAGGAACACTCTCCAACGAAGGGCAAAGAAATAGTAATTCCTGCAACCATAGTGGAAACTCCTCCTCTGCTTGTAATAGGTGCAAGAATTTACGAAAAGACCATAGAGGGATTAAAGACAAAGAAAGACATAATCTATCCTCAACTTCCAGAATTTGTCTACAGAAAGCTTGTAACTTTAAAAAACATGAAGGAAAAGAAAGAAGCTTTTATTTCGAAAGAAGACTTAGATGAAAATGATGAAGTTCGGTTGATTGTTTCCAGCCAACCAATAAAGGCTGGAATCAGGAAAAAAACTCCAGAAATATTCGAAGTTGCAATTAGCGGAGGGAAAAGTAAAGAAGAAATAGTGAACTACGTGAACTCAGTAATCGGGAAGGAAGTAAGAGTCTCTGATGTTCTTAAAGAGGGCCAATTTGTTGATGTCTTTGGAATTACAAAGGGAAAGGGTTGGGCTGGAGTAGTAAAGCGATATAGAGTAAAGTTACTTGGAAGGAAGAGCAACAAAACGCATAGAGGCATAGCAACTCTAGGTGCAAAGAGCCCCAACAATGTTATGTTCTATGTGCCTAGGGGCGGTCAAATGGGTGTTCATCAAAGATACGTTAGAAATCTATTGGTTCTTAGAGTTGGGAGTTCAGAAAAGCCGATTAACTTGAAGGGTGGCTTCCTGAGGTATGGTCTTCTAAGGTCAGACTTTGTTCTGCTAAAGGGCTCAGTTCCAGGACCTGCAAAAAGGCTGGTTAAGCTAAGAGTTTCAGCAAGAAGAAGAGAAGAAGTAACGCCTCCTCAAATAACTTACATAAGTCAAACGAGTCAGCAAGGTGTATAAAGACATGAGCGAAGTTCCAGTTTTAAGTAGCGAAGGAAAAGAAGCTTCTAGAACAAGCTTGCCTTGGTTTATGGCTCTAACACCAGATAGAACGCTGGTAAAAAGAGTGTTTTTCCTACTTTTCTCAGGATGGCATCAACCACAGGGAAGAGATCCAATGGCTGGAAAGCGTTATGTTGCAAAGTCTTGGGGTGCTGACCATGGTCTTGCAAGAGTTCCAAGACTTCACTCTGGAAAAGCAATCTTTGCTCCAACAACAGTAAAAGGTAGACTAACACATCCCCCAAGAGCAGAGAAAGTAATAGTCAAGAGAGTGAATAAAAAAGAGAAAGCCAAGGCTCTTCTCTTTGCAATTGCAGCAACAGCCAACAAAAAGTTAGTCGTTGAGAGAGGGCACAGGGTTCCAGACAGCTTAACTTTACCAATTTTATTCGATTCTTCTGTATCAAACTTTACTAAGGCTTCACAGGTTGTAAAGTTCTTAGAAAGTATAGGTCTTTCCGAGGAGCTTGAAAGAATAAGAAACGTGAAGCTTAGAGCAGGCGTTTCAGCAAGAAGAGGGCGAGGGAAGAAGAGAAAAGTTGGGCCCTTATTCGTAGTTACAAGAGAAGAGCCGCTCTTTAAGGCAGCTAGAAATATACCTGGTGTTGACGTTGTTGACGCTAACTTGCTATCTCTAAGAGAGTTAGCTCCAAATGGAAAAGTTGGGAGGCTTACTCTTTGGTCTCAGAAAGCTTTGGAAGTCTTAGAGCAGAGGGTGAGGAAATATGCAGAAAAGGTCAATATTGTTGTATCCTAAAGTAACAGAAAAAACCTCAAAGCTGATAGAAACAGAGAATAAGATAGCATTTGTTGTGGACAAAGATGCGACAAAAGACCTAATTAAGAAGGAATTTGAAAGAAAGTTCAACGTAAAAGTGGAAAAAGTGAATGTAAATAGAACTTTCTCCGGCGAAAAGATAGCATACATAAAGTTAAAAGAGGGCGGAAAGGCACAAGAGATAGCAACTAAGCTCAAGATACTGTAGGGTGAATTAAAAATGGGAAGAAGACCAATTGTAAGAAGAAGAGGAAGCTCGCCAAACTTTATGGCACCCACACATAGGAGAGTTGCACCCGCTGCCTACAACGTTAAGTTTGATACCGAGTTGGAGAAGGCAAGACTTGTTGACTTAGTTCATGACCCAGGCAGAGGGGCACCATTAGCATTGATTGAAACTGCCTCTGGAAAAAGCTTCTATACTGTAGCTGCTGAAGGTAGCTACGTTGGCCAAGAAATTCTAATTGGGAGAAATGCGCCTCCAACAGTAGGGAACATACTTCCTCTGGGCTCAATTCCAGAAGGTACAATGGTTCTTAACGTAGAAAGAAAGGTGGGTGACGGTGGCGCGTTGTTTAGAGCTTCTGGAAACTTTGCAGTTGTAATTAGTCATAACCCTGATGGAACCGTAACCTTGAAAGATACAAAGGGAAGGCTGTTCGTCGTCGATCAAAGATGCTTAGCAACTGTAGGTGTTGTTGCTGGTGGTGGAAGAACAGAGAAGCCGTTTCTTAAGGCAGGAAACAAGCTTAAGCTGATGAAAAGTAGAGGAAGACTGTATCCAATTGTGAGAGGTGTTGCAATGATTGCAGCTTATCACCCGCACGGTGGTGGAAGGCATATGCACGTTGGAGGTTCTACATCAGTTAGCAGAAACGCTCCTCCTGGAGCAAAAGTTGGTTTAATCGCTCCAAGGAAAACCGGAAGAAAGAAGATGAAAGAAGAAAAAGGTAAGACCTTTACTTAAGCTTTTGCTTTATATCCTTTTTATCTTTTAGAATAAGCAATAATGTTCAAGAGATACCAAGAAGCACTTCTAATTATTCGGAAAGTTTTTTCTGAAAATAATGAAGCTCATAAGCTCCTCAATATATTGTTCGTAAAAATATATAACTTAATTCTTCCTTCTTGTATCCAAGAGAGGAATGGTTCAATTTCTACAGCGGTCGCTCCTATTGTTAGATGTGGCTTGAAGAACAACATGAAAGACTTAACGACCGTGGGCTTATAATAATGTGTCCAGAAAACATAGAACTTAAGCTCTAAGATGCCATCATGTGTCGTAAAGAGAATGTCACATACGGATGCCAAAAAGTTTGTCTACAGTTGGAGCTTCTAGCTACTGGGCAAATGGTATGAAGATGTATCCTCTATTGAGGAATCTAAGAAACCGATTCAACGGTTCTCTCTGTAAAAGTGAGCATAAAACCAGAAGGTGGATGGTTTTCATTCTGAAGAATGCCGGGGGCGGGCCTCGATCCCGCAACCTCCAGATTATGAGTTTGGCCTAAGCTAGGTGCTTAACTGGCGCCTTAGCCGTGGAGGTTCTCTAGCCAATTGGGCGACCCCGGCATAGATACTTCTTTTCACAGTAACTATTTTAAGTTTTTCTTCGAGGTGGCAGTAACCAATTCCTTCTTCTTACTACAACATAAGAATGGGGGCGCCCGGATTTTCGTTGAAATTTCGAACCGGGGTCTTACGGGCCCAAGCCGTAGAGCCTAAACCAAGCTAGCCGACGCCCCCCTTCTTTCAAAAGATTACCTCAAGTATAAAACTATTTCTTTTCCAAATTCCAGAGGGTTTAGTTCTTTTAATTGTTTCAATCTTCACGTAAGTTTTTATTGTTCTAAAGGCGTCGTTTAATCAAGGCCCTTAATTCTGACTCCTAAAATACGGCATGAAACTAAGCGCTTTTCTTTTCATAAAGAAAGGATTAAAAAATGGTGGGCTTTTCCTCCTTAGAACTTAAGCTTGTACCTAGAACAAAAAGAAATTCATGAGGAATTAATGCTGGGTGATGAAGCAATAGCACGAGGCGCTGTTGAAGCAGGAGTTAGGTTTGTTGCATCATATCCTGGGACACCATCAACAGAAATAACTACAGCTTTAGTCGAATATGCAAAGAAATACAAGTTTCACGTTGAGTGGTCTGCAAACGAAAAAGTTGCATTTGAAGCTGCTTATGGCGCTAGTCTAAGTGGTCTTAGAGCTTTAGTTGGCACTAAGCATCTTGGTATGAACGTCCTTTCTGATTCTTTGCTTGTCGCTGCCTACGGTGGCGTGAGAGGTGGGCTAGTTATAACATGTATTGATGACTCTCACCCCTATAGTTCTCAGAACGCTATGGACTCAAGGTATTACTGTTTGCTTGCTCACATTCCTTGTTTAGAGCCCTCTTCTCCAAATGAAGCTAAAGAACTAACAAAATTTGCTTTTGAGCTTTCAGAAAAATTTTCTTTGCCTGTTGTTTTAAGAGCCACTCAAAGAATAGCTCACGCCAGAGGGTTAGTGAAAACTGAAGAGATAAATAATTACGACTTAAGCATAACTCCAAAGTTTATAAAAGATAAATCAAGGTTCGTGCTTCTTGCAAAAGAGGCGTATGAAAGAAAGAAGTGGCTCTTCAATCAAATGAAAGAAATTGAAAAAGAACTAAGTACCTTCGGTGCTGAAGTAATATATGATACTGGAAGTAAGCTTGGAGTAGTTGGAGTTGGAATCGGTGCTGCTTATGCAAAGTACGTTGCAGAAGAACTTGGAATAGAAGGAATAAAGATCCTTAAGCTAAACTTATCCAACCCGCTACCAAAGAGGGCTCTTATCGACTTTGCGGAAAAAGTAGACGAAGTCCTTGTATTTGAAGATGGAGACCCAATTGTGGAGCGCGCAATAAGAAACTTGTTTGCTATAGAAGACATTAGAAAACACGTAAGAGGTAAAGATGATTCTATCGTTAGCTCCTTTGGTGAACTTGACCCAGACAAAGTTTCCGAGTCATTTGTTTTAATGGGGCTAGTTAAAAACAACATCGAAGTTTTTGAACCGCGAGCAACTGTTACTAGATCTGGAGGTCTTTGCGCTGGATGCCCCCACATGGCTTCTTACTATGTTATCAAAGAAGTTCTGAGACAGAGGGGTGGTGGAATAATTACAGGAGACCGAGGTTGTTACAATCAAGGAGCTAAGTTTCCACTTGAGGCATTGGACACTTGTATGGATATGGGCGCTAGCATTGGGATTGCTTATGGCATATCTAAGGCTGGTGTGAAAGAACCAATTATAGCTGTTATTGGAGATTCTACATTCTTCCATGCTGGTCTTCCAGCTTTAGCTAACGCTACATACAATCATGCTAAGTTTACTATAACCATATTCGATAACGGATGGACTTCCATGACTGGACAGCAGCCAAGCTTCTCAACTGGGTTAACAGCAGTTGGAATGCCCACGAATAGGTTATTCCCTGAGCTTTTGGCAAAGGATCTCGGTGTTTCCTTCGTTGAGGTTGTTGATCCTTTCGATGTGGATAGGGCTAAAGAAATTCTCAACAAAGCATTAGATCATGAAGGCGTAAGCGTTGTAGTTTTTAGGCATGAGTGCGCTTTACAGGAAGAAAGAAGACTAAGGGCTCAGGGAATAAAAAGGAAGCCTTACGTTGTAGATCCTAAGAAATGCACTGGATGTAGGCTTTGTTTAACAAAGACAGGATGCCAAGCATTAAGGTTTTCTGATGGAAAGATGACAATAGATGGAGAGCTATGTACTGCATGTGGGCTATGCGCATATGTCTGCCCCTTTGACGCCATTTCACAGTTAGGTGACTCGCTATGAAAGATAGGGATACCAAAGTAATAGTATCTGGAGTTGGAGGCCAAGGTATAATGCTCTTAACTAGAAGCATAATGTTGGCAGCGAAGTTGTCTGGTCTTCGTATTATAGGGAGCGAAATTCACGGGCACGCTGTGAGAGGAGGCTCTACGTACTCGATAATCATCTACGGTTCAAACAACGAAAGCCCAATACTGATGAAAAACTCAGTAGACTATATAATAAGCTTAGAACTAGCAGAAGCCTTGAGGATGGGTCCTTACCTAAAAAAGAATGGGCTTGTGATTTCTTCAAATACAAAGATAGTTCCTGTTACCAGTGTTCTAAAAAACGAGAGGTACCCCACCGAAGAGGATGTGAAAGATGAATTTAATGGATGGGCAAGAGCTACGATTATACTTGATACGAAAGCAATAACTAGGAAACTAGGCAACTCCAGAGTAACGAACTCTGTTCTCTATGGTGTTTTTTCCGTTTTCGAACAAGACGTTATACCTCTTGAAACTTTTAAAGAAGCGTTGCTTACACAAGTTCCAAAGAAGAGTTTGGAAGAAAACCTAAAGGCCTTTGAAGAAGGTGTAAACATCGCCGAAAAAGAAGTGAAGGTAGCAACTAGCAAGAGTTATTGATTTTTGGCAGGTCTACTCACGCCATTCTCTCTATCTTAATTAATCTCTTAGTGTACAAGTTTCTTCTGTAACTTCTTTATAGTGTGTTGGTTGTATCAAATTAAACAATGCTAAAAACTTTTTTGCGTCTTTGCTAAAGTGTACTGAAAAATATATGCTTACTTGTAATCCGACAAGAAAGTCTATGGTCTTAACCGTGAGCGAATTTGTCAATAAATTAAGTATACACACGTTATGGTAATTTTATAAGAACCTAGAGTTTTCATCCATGGATGGCATTTAACATATAAAGTTTGCAAGTAAGTTATCTTAGCTGCAAATAAAAAGGCCAAACACTTTTGTAACAGAAAGAAGCGAAGCTTTGTTTAGAGTAGCAGATGATTACTCTAAGCTAAATCAATGAACGCCTTAGAAGCAAGAATCTCCCGACTTTGTCGTGAAGAATATCAGCTTATAGTTCACAAACTAAGAGCTGTATATTCTTATGGTCTAAAACAAGCATATTTTCTTTGAATTCTGCCTTTTCAAACGAATTTTCAGGTGGTAGCCCGGGAGAGATTCGAACTCTCGTCAAGGGGTCCAAAGCCCCCCATGCTTGACCGCTGCACCACCGGGCTTCCCGGGCCGTTTTAGGTACTTAAAAAGAGCTTATTAAATTTTACAGTTGAGCTCCAAGGAACACATTTGGACATAGTTATCTTTTTTACTTGAAGGTCTAAAAGCCCTCTTACTTTTACGTGGAACAACTTTGTTCCTTCTCAAGAACTGAAGAGGAATGTTCTAAATCCCAAAAAGGAGTTTACTTTAATTTATTTAATATACTAAGACCAAGACTGTTTCCTCGAAAAGTAACTTAAAGGTAGCCAGCCATCAGGGCTTCGCGTACCCAGAGGAGTACACTACCACCCTGACCGCGACCGTGTTTAACTTCCGTGTTCGGAATGGGTACGGGTGGATCCACGGTCCTATGGCCGGCTTGAATTCAGAAGTAAACAAAGGGATTTTTAAGCTTTACGCATTGGCTCCACAGTAAGGACAAATTGTAGAGTCAGCAGAAATAATTTCACCGCAATTATTGCACAACTTTCTTCTTGAAAACAGAATTAGATTTTTCACTTCTTCATTGATGGCTATTTCTCTTATGAGCTTACTTTCAACATAGTCTACGTTCAAGCCTAAAAAATTTGTTCCAATGAGTTTATCTTGAAGATTAAGGTCTTCTTTCATCGCATTAAGCTGGTCAGAAACGGGAAGACCTCCCTCGAGACCAGCCAAGGGAAGCTTTTCTTTAAAGTTAATGTAGTCATTCACCATTGGAGCTATAAGTAGCTTAATCTTGTCTGAAGAACCCCGTAACGTCGCTGCTCTTAGACTATTAATAATTTTTTCGACCATACCCTCATAACTTCTTTGGGATTCGCCTCCAGCCATTTCTTTTGCACTGCTTCTTATATTTCTGAAGCTTATGACTCCTAGGAGTTCTTTATCATTAAAAAAGGTTTTTCCATTGCTCCCAACACTCGAGAGAATAGGCAAAAGTTTGTTTTGTAATCTTTCTTGGAGGAACTTGTCCTTTATTTTGAAAGCTTCAGAAATTTTATTAATTGTATTCCTTAGCTTATCAAAGAATAAAGCTTCCTTTCCTTTTGATTGTGCCCAAATGTTTAGGAGGTTAACGTTAATTTCTCCTAAAACAATCTTCCCATGAAGCTCATCCTTATTGCTGACGTTCGTTATCTGAATGTTACTGTAAAGAGAGAGCGAATCTTGCTTTGTAACTTTAACTTGGCATCCGAGAGAAGCTAACTTTACTGCGTTTTCAGCTAAGCTAAGAACATCTTCGGGTTTCTCTACGTTGAACACTGTTACTCTTAAATCTCTTGCTAACATAATTTTAGATAAAGCTGTTATATCATTTAAAATTTTTACTAGGTTGTCCTTTCCCACTTCTTTGAAATCTATGCCTAGATTTAGTTTAACGGCATTCTGAAGCGAGAGTAAAATGACTTTATTCAAGTCACCTATGTAGTTAAGAGTATCGTTTGTTAACAAGACTGTTTGGTAGCCATCAACTTCTTTAGAAAGAAAGTAAGAAAATTCTCCAAGGACAATGTCTTTCTCTTCTTTACTTGCTTTACTGTTTTTTAAATGAGAACCAGAAATTAAGGCACTCCATTTAGCATCTTCGCTTAGTATGTGAACCACTTCCAAAGGCTTAACAGACCAACTCTCAAGAAACCTTATTGTAATAGTTTCCTCCATGTGCATGTCTCCAATCCTCTTAGGAAGAACTTCTAAGAAAGAATACTGGCGTAAGACTTCTTTTCCTGCTTCTAAGAACACAACTTCTCCACCTGGCATTTTTAGTAATCTTTCTTTAACATCATAAACAGGCAAACCAAGTCTAGTGATTTTGTGCCTCAGTCTTTCTTCGCCTCTTTCAAGTAGTACGTTTATTACCAGCTCTCTTATAAGAGGAGCTGTCAGATATCTAATTTTTAGTCGGCTTATCCTTTCGCTAACTTCTAAAGCTATTTCGTTAGCTTCATCTTCGTCCATACCTGTTTCCTTAACCAACGACTCAACTATTTTTCTAGTTTCAAACCTTTCGAATTTTAGTCTAGATGTTCTAACTAATGGTCTTTCTTCTGATTCGATGCTTTCTTCTTGCATCTCATATATTTTTTTAAGGATTGATTCCCCTCTTCTTGTTAACTTGTATTTTTTTTCTTCTTCATCAATCTCTATAAGCCTTGTTCTCATAAGCTTTTTTACATGAAACGAGAATTTTCCTGCATCGGTTTTTTGATCCAGCCCAAGCTTTCTCATTAAGTCGTTATACCTTAGTGGCCCCTTTTCAAGCAGCTCGAGGATTGAAATTCTGATTGGTGAAGAAGTAGCTTGAAGCACTTCTACAATTTCGTTTTCGTGGCGTTCGTCATCGTTGTTATTTCCCGTTTCCATAGTTGGTTCTCTTTAGGTAAAGTATTGAATTTAAACTTTATTGCTAGATAAAGAGGTCGTTGGTTTTCTTTAAAGAGTTGCAAGGGGCAAGTAGTCTGTAAGAAGTAATCGGCATTTTTCTGAAGGGAAAAATTTATGAAGGCTTGATATGTTTTGTCTTTTACTTTGGTAAAAGTGACTTGAATTTAGCAATTTAATTTTTCGAGTTGTTTCAAAGAGTGCCAAGAAATTTAAATTGTTGGGATGAACAGTAGGCAGAACTAGAAAGTTAAAATTTCTTTATGTAATGGGTTGGACATATAGTTTGAAGAAAAACGGAAGAATGCGAAATAAAGTTAGAGGAATGAATAGATATAAACTTCTGGTACATGTCTAAGATATCATTCTTAAAAGTTAAGGAGAATAAGATTATTTAAACTGTGCTAGAGACACATAGAGATGCAGCGGGAGTATTAATGTTGTTGCCCTAGGATGGGACTTGGCCACTAGAGTAGTGGTACATATTGTTTCTAGGGCAGTGGTAGAATGAATTGTAGAGTGAAAGCTTAATGAACAGTAAAAACGGTAAACATTTTAGAGCAAAGTCCTCCTTAGTTAAATAAGGAGAGTGCCAAGCTTATTTCGTTAGACA
>JBAMLO010000060.1:0-16762 GCA_039793485.1 Nitrososphaera sp.
AGAATGTTAAGTTAATGACTTTTCATAAGCAAGCCTATGTTTACTACGCTCTTCGTCTTTGTTTGCCTCTAGTTTGCAGTTTAAGCATTTTGAACACTTCTTTCTTAAAATACTTCCATAGAAGTTGTATATCCATTTATTTATTCAACTTTTATTCTATGCTTAGGACGGTTATCTGCAGTCTTCCTTAAAGCTTCATTTTCTCCAAATATGAAAGTGTTTGTCCTCTCCATTAGTAATGGGTATAAATTACTTACGATGTTTATACACAGAATTTCTTTACATACTCCACAAATGAAACTTTAGGCCTTCTTGATGAAGTTATATAGCAACCTTCAGCTTAAGCCGTAGAAGTACTGCAAAGTGCTGAGGTTACTTAAACATAAAAGCGGTAACTTTAGCCTAGAAAACTTAAGCTAACGTGCCAGACTCTTTGCAGAGAAAAACATTTAATAATGTATTCCTACGAAATAATTAGATTTTGGAGGTTTGAGAAAAATGATAACACCAGAAAGAATCGATGAAATAGTTTCCCAGATGACCTTAGAGGAAAAAGCAAAAATCGTTGTGGGAATAGGAGTACCACCAAGAGTTCCTGGTGCTGCAGGTGAAACGCATTCGATAGAAAGACTTGGTATACCATCAGTTGTTCTTGCGGATGGTCCAGCTGGCCTTAGAATAAATCCGATAAGAGAAGGTGATAGTAAGACTTATCACGCTACTGCATTTCCAGTCGAAATCATGTTAGCATCTACTTGGAACAAGAACATCTTAGAAGCTGTTGGAAAAGCTATGGGAGAAGAAGTACGAGAGTATGGAGTAGATATACTCCTTGCGCCAGCCATGAACATTCACAGAAACCCTCTATGTGGCAGAAATTTTGAGTACTATTCAGAAGATCCTTTTCTCTCTGGTGAAATGGCTGCGGCCTTTGTAAGTGGTGTTCAATCACAGGGAGTTGGTGCTTGTTTAAAACACTTTGCTGCTAACAACCAAGAAACAAACCGGGTTCTTATCGATACAGTTGTTTCAGAAAGGGCACTCAGAGAAATATACCTTAAAGGTTTTGAGATTGCTGTTAAGAAGTCGAAGCCATGGACCATAATGAGTGCTTATAACAAGCTAAACGGAAAATACTGTTCTCAAAATGAGTGGCTTCTAACGAAAGTTCTAAGAGAAGATTGGGGATTCCAAGGATTCGTAATGACAGACTGGGGTGCAGGAGACAACCCAGTAGAGCAGATGAAAGCAGGAAACGATATGATAATGCCAGGAAGGATAGACAAAGTAGAAAAAATAATAAACGCTGTTAGAGAAGGAAAACTTAGTGAAGAAGTTCTTAACAGAAATGTGAAAAACATACTGAAAGTACTTATCAATTCGCCGTCCTTCAGGCGGTACAAGTACTCCAACATTCCAGACCTTAACGCACATGCAAAAGTAGCTTACGACGCAGGTGCTGAAGGAGTTGTTCTTCTTAAGAACAATGAAGCTTTGCCCGTAAACGAAGATACAAAAATCGCTTTATTTGGAACAGGACAAATAGAAACCATCAAGGGAGGAACGGGGAGTGGCGACACGCATCCAAAATACGTAGTATCCATACTAGAAGGCATGAAAGAAAGAAACCTTAGGATCGATAAAGAGCTAGCAGAAATCTATGCCAAGTATGTAAGCGAAATGAGAAAGAAAGAAGAATACAAGCTTAAAGCTCCTGGTTTGCCAAGACTTCCTCAAGACTTCTTAGACGAAAAACAACTTGAAAGATTTGCAGAAGTAAATGATGTGGCAATCGTTGTGATAAGTAGAATTTCTGGTGAAGGCTACGACAGAGAACCAGAAAAAGGTGATTTTTACTTAAGTGATGATGAACAAAACCTCATAAGAAGAATATCTCAGACATTCCATAAACACAAAAAGAAGGTTGCAGTAGTACTCAACATTGGTTCTCCAATTGAAGTTTATAGTTGGAGAGATTTGGTAGATGGTATTCTTCTAGTATGGCAAGCAGGACAGGAGACAGGAAGAATAGTTGCAGATACCATCGTTGGAAAGATTACTCCATCTGGAAAACTTCCAATTACATTTCCAAAGGATTATTCGGACGTTCCGTCTTGGAATTTTCCTGGCGAACCAAAAGACAATCCACAAAGAGTAGTATACGATGAAGGAATATACATTGGTTACAGGTACTATGATACGTTTGGAGTAGAGCCTGCTTATGAATTTGGCTTTGGACTTTCTTATACAGCGTTCGAGTACAAAAACCTTAAGGTAACTACGTTCGATAATTCGATAAAAGTTTCGTTTGAAATTACGAATACCGGAAACTTTCCTGGAAAAGAGGTTGCGCAAGTTTACATTAGAGCACCGAAAGGAAAACTAGACAAACCATTTCAAGAGTTGAAGGGATTTTATAAGACTAGACTTTTAAACCCTGGTGAAACTGAAAGAGCAGAAATAGAAATTGATCTAAGGTCGCTTGCAAGTTTTGATGGAGAAGTGTGGCTTGTTGAAAAAGGAGAATACGAAGTAAGAGTTGGAAGTTCTTCAAGGGATATTAGGCTCATAGGAAAGCTTACCATTAACGAAGAGACAAAATTTAATCCATGACTTTAAAAAGAGATAAGATTTTACTTCAGAAGCTACTCTTCAGTCTCTTGTTATTTTTTAGTACTTTAAGTAAGTTAAAAAATGTTTGGATTCTCGGAGAGACCAATCTTGGCTCGAACAATGAACTTTTTGTGAACATTACGTCAGCCCTTTAACCAATGTGCTTAAAACGGCTATAGTTCTATCTTCAGCTTCTTGCCCTTTTTCAAAAAATCTTTTGAGTACCTTAGCAAGGCAGTTTCAAGTTCAACAAGATCAATGTTTTTCTTACTTGCAATTTCTTTTAAGTCCTTTATGTTGAGTTTTTCCATTGCAACCTTTACTAAAGGCGAAGGTTTGGGGTCTGCCTTTTCCCAAGCATAGCGCATCTCACGCAGGAAAATTGAAACTGTTGTACTTCCAATTCCTTTTCCTAGTGCTTTGATTTTCTTCTCTAGATCTTCGCTGCTCCTTGCTTCTTGATGAAGTTTATTCAAGTCGCCTCCATAGTTCTTCTGCAAGTTTCCGAATACTTCTAGAAGCTTATCTGCAGTAGAAAAATCGTACCTAGTGTAGCCACCTTCGTCTAAAATTTCAACTAGTTTCTCCCACCCGGCATCTAAAACCTTTTTTGCGTTTGTTAGCCTATGCCTCATAAAGCAAAAGTATGTTTTTGTTGCTGAGCTTTCTCTTATTGGCTTCGCATAAAGGATAGAAGCCAGAAACCACTTAAAGATTTCTTCGTTTTTTCCTGATTTTAAGTCTATTCCAAGCTGCTTAGAAAAAGGCTCGCCATACTTTTTTACAAACTCTTTCAGCTTCATAAAGAATAAGCTTTTAACATAAACTTGACTTGATATGCTTTTCCTTGCGTTGAAACTAAGAGCATTATCAAAAATTACCTTGAATAAAACAGCTTTATTCCAATTACTAAGGCAACTACCACAACCAGGGCTACAGAAAGCAAAGCTGTTGTTTGGCGTAGCTTTTCTGACTTCATTTGCTCAACTACATTCTGAAACTTCTGTAAGTTGTAATCTAAACCCTCTGGCTTTCTTTCTCCTAGCCAAAGATTTGAGTACGTTTTTTCTAAGTCTGAAACTTCGTCTGGAGTTAGTTTTCCTTCACCCCTTTTAATAGCAACATTTAGCATAGCCCTAATGAAAGATAAGTCGCTGGGCAACTCAACTTTGCTTACGCTATCAAAAATACTTTTCATAAGAGAAATTGCTCCGCTATCAACAGTACTACCTTTAAAGAGAAGAGGCTTTAAGTTTCTAAAGATGATTGTACTTCCTAGTTTTACTCTTGCCTCTGCAACTTCTTTACTTTCGCC
Organism: Nitrososphaera sp.; assembly: GCA_039793485.1. Taxonomy (GTDB): domain Archaea; phylum Thermoproteota; class EX4484-205; order EX4484-205; family JAAOZO01; genus JAAOZO01. The sequence goes on from JBAMLO010000060.1 coordinate 3,929, forward strand.
TGTTAACGTAATCCACTTGCCTAGCCAAGTTTTCTCCCAATAACCTTTTCCTTCAGCAATCTCCATTGATATTAACAACAAAGGGCGAAGGTAAGAGAGTAAGCATTCGCAACCATCGTCGCCCCAAGCAGTTATCAGGAAGCCAAAGATTCTTTCACTTCTAGCAGCAGTTAATGAAGAATTTAAGTTAACGAGAGCGGCATCAAAAGAAGGATAAAATGCATTCCAGTTCCAAAGACCTGGACAAATTATTTGAGTTATGTTTCTGTCTTTGAAAAAGCGAATGTTATTTATAAAATGTTCCTTTGAAGCTGTACCATAATCCCAATTGGCAATGATAACATTTTTCCATATTGTATTGTTAGCAAGGCTGGGCCAAGTCCAAAGTAAAACATCACCCCACATTATTGGGGTCTTTCCTTTACTTTTGACAATGTCGATGAGGTTATTGTAGTAGCTTTCGTAAAGTTTTTGTGCGTCGCTAACACCATTAAGCTGGTTCTCATCACCTCCAATATGTATATAGCTAGAGGGCCAAAAATTAACAACTTCATTTAAGAGACTGTAGCCAAAGTTTCTTGCTTCTTTGTTGCTGAGGTCTAGTTGGAAGGTGTTGCCATTCAAGCTGTACTTCGAAAGACTTGGAATAGAAAGTATGTTGTTCATGTGCCCTGAAAGCTCAAGAGAAGGAAATACTTCAATCCCAAGCTTTTTGCCATAGTTAATGATTTCTGAAAGTTCTTCTCTTGTAAACTTACCTCTGTTTGCACCTATTTCAGGATAGCTTTGCCAAGGAAAGAGATCTTCAAGATATATCCCTAAGTAATTGTACTTAAGCAGGAATAGTAAGTTTAGAAGAGCCTTGAACGTTTCAACTCTTGGGACACCTCCTCTTGCTACGTCTAGGTGAAAACCTCTAAACTTAAAATTGAGAGCTTCGCCAACCTCAACTTCTGGTAAGTACCCAGGTCTTTGCTTTATCAGCTGTAAAATGGTAGCATACGCAATGCTTAAGTCTCCTGAAACCTCAACTACTCCATTTTTTATTCTTACGTAGCTTGTAAATGAACTTGGTAAAGTTGTGTTAATAACTTTCCAGTTCCCTCTTGAAACGTTGAAGGCTTCTCTCAGAAAAGTTGGAAAGTTGCTAAAGCCATCGAATTGAAACCACCTTCCAGTGAAGTTCAAAAATTCTGGCTCTGGCACTATTTTTAAGTGTGAATAGTTTTCGGTAGATGCTTTCACAAAAATTAAGCTGGTTAAAGAGTTGAAGAATATAATTTGCACTACAAGCGCTAACAAAATAAATTTAAAAGTTCTTGGCATAAAATAAGAATTAAAAACAAATATTTAAAGATTTTTCAAGATGCTACCAATTTAACGCATACGAGTCTAGATCTTTGGTTTCTACCAGAAATATGAACATAATGTACGGTGGCTTTAAGTTGGCAATATCAACTATATGTCTCTAGTACAACACCTATGCCTTTCGTCCTTCCTTCTCTAAACAAGAAGACCTCATTTTCTTCAACATGTTCTGGCCTTTGAATAAACTGAAAAGTTACTACATCAGAATCTCCTGTTCTTAAAGCGTCTTTAGTCATGCTGACAATTTTAGCAGTTTGCCTTATGGTATGAAGATGAATAACAGGAGAATAACCAACTTTTATTGTTGTTGGGTGGTGCAACACTTTTATGTCAGCTTTAAACTTAGTTATAGATATCAGTTTAGCATTTGTTCCAAGTAAGACCATACCCTTTCTAACTTCATCGTACTCAACTTCTGGAATTGCAAAGGTCGCGCTTTGTCCTGCGAATACTCTGTTTACGAATACTCTGTTAATTTGAATACTTTTAATTTTCACTTTTCTGTACATTTTTCTCTCGCCTATAAATGGGCCTATGAAAACGTCTTCTCCCGTTGATATTGCACCTTCTTCCACAAGTCCACTTACTACTGTTCCAACTCCAGAAACGTTGAATAGTTCATCTACATAACACTTAAATGGCTTTGTTACCTTTTCATACCACCTTAGTCTTGGAGGTAAAAGATTCAAGAAAGACTTTAAGTTTTCTAATCCAAATCCATTCACATTTGAGACCATGAATATTGGAACTACTCTTCCGCTTTTCATGTTCCTAGCGGCAAGAACTGCATCGTCCTTTGACTTAATTACAAATGGAATTTGGTTTATGCCTGGTAACTTAAGAACGTGTGAAATGTCGTTTAAAGTTTGTTTTAACTTTTCTTTTGGTGCTATGTCTATTTTTGTGACTACAATGAAAACAGGAATTCTCAGTGCTAAAGATATTCCAAGATGCTCCTTGAATGTACCAACGATCCCAGAGTTTGCTGCAACAACAAGCATAGCATAGTCTGGTAAGTTTCCAGTTATTCCTCTTAGGGTTGTCTTTAAGTATCGCTCATGCCCAGCTAAGTCTATTAGGTTAACTATCTTTGAAGACCTTAAATAAATCTCACTTTCGTTGTAGCTGGGCAATTCAGAGTTAACAGTTACGTTTTCCATGTTGAACCCAAGAATATGAGTTGAGACTGAAGATGTTCTCCTCATCTTTATTTCATGTATGTATCGCGCTACTTTGCTCATTGCCAATCCATTTCCATCATCTAGTGTGTTGTGAACTAAGACTCCTTTAATCGTTGATTTTCCAGCATCTGCGTTTCCAATTAGTACAATCGAAGTTGTTACAGGAGGAGAGTCTATGGTTCTTCTAACAAGTAGCTCGTAAACTTTCCCTTTTTTGCCCTCAGCTTCTCTAACTATTGTAAAAGAAGCATTAACTCTCTTACAGATTTCTTCAAAATTAGCAAGCGTAATCTTTGCCTCTTCTTCTTCAAGCCCAATAAGTTCACCTTCATCTGAAACTCCAAGTTCATAAAAGGCTTCACCACCTCCTTCGTTCAACCTATAGTTTAGCTGAGTAGCAAGTTCTTCTAACCTTTCAGGGTTGTTGATAACAACCTTTAGTTTATACTCTATGTTGCCTTCTTCTATTTCCTTTGGAAGCTCGTTGTTTTCGTTATGCATCCTAACCTTTTGTAGAAGAAGAACCTAGAGGTATACTATTAAGTTTTTGTTTTAAAAAATAAGACTAGCCAAAGATTTTAGTAGATCGTTATTTCTTAGTGCTCTCATGAAGATAAAAGTTTGTACCTGGAACTTACATGCGGGCTTAGACCCGGACTTTAAGCCGAAGTTTCAAGAAAGCGTGGCTTTACTAAAGAACATAAAGCCAGATTTAATTGGACTGCAAGAGTGTACGAAAGGAAAGCATAGCTGGAGTCAAGATTTTGGTTTTATGGGAGAAATACTTTCAAAGGAGCTCAACATGAACTTCTTCTGGTGTCCAACAATTTCAAACACTTTTGGAAACTTAGCGCTAGTACGAAAAGATATTGAAATAGTAAAGGCAGTTGACGTTCAGTTACCCTGGAAACCAATTAGGAGTCTTTCTCATGCCGTTAAAAGAATTCTTAGTTTTAAGGTTCCTTTAAATGAAAAGAGACACGCGATTCTTATGTACCTAAATTTAAATGGATTTAAGTTTAAGTTCATCAACACACACTTAGGATTAAGTAAGGACGAAAGAATTAAGCAAAGTAAAAAGCTTTTAGAAATTTGCCTTTCAGATGGTTTGCCAACGTTGTTGGTTGGAGACTTCAATGAACCAATTTCTGGCGAAGCAGTAAAAATACTGCTGGATAGAGGTCTAAATGAAATCAGTAGAGTCTATCCTGAGCTTAATTTATACACATTTCCATCAAATAAACCTACAGTAAAGATTGACCATATCTTCTTTACAAACCACTTTAAGCTAGTAAACTTTGAAGTTATTTCTAGTAATTCTTCTGACCATCTTCCGCTGGTGGCAACTCTTGAAGTTGCGACGTAAAAGTAGACTTACGAGTTTAAAACTTCTGGGAGCTCAAGTAGGCTCTTTATTCTAAGAGCATCTTTGTCCTTATGTTTTTCTGCCCTATCTAACAATACAGCTTTAAATCCTGCATTTTTTGCCCCAAGATAATCAGCTTCGTAGTCATCTCCAACGTGCAGAATGCTACGTGGCTTTACTCCCAGCATTTTTGATGCTAGTAAGAAAATTTCCTTATTTGGTTTCTCAATTCCAACGGTTCCAGATGCAACTAAGTAGCTGAAGTATTTTTGTAAGCCGCACTTTACAAGATAGGTTCTTAAGTTCCTTTCTGATGAAACGTTAGAAATTATTATCAGCTTGTACTTGCTTTTTGTTAGCTCATCTAAAGTTTTAGAAACGTCTTCATATGCTTTAAAGCTAACATTTTCTGGCCAGAGATTCATTACTTTTGTAGCTAACTCCTCGTTGTTTATTCCGATGAAGCTTAGCATGTCTTTCACAAGCTCAAGCATATGCTCTTCATTCCAAACTTCACCCCTTTGACGCTTTGCATCCCAGATTGTTCTGGCTTTTTTAAATGCAGACTCTAAAGAACTTAAGCTAAAATTAAAACCAAGGTTTGTGAGAATCCTATGGTACACTTCGTAGTCTTCTTCTGTTTCAAAAGCTAGCGTGCCGCCAAAATCAAATGAGATTGCACTTAGAGTCATTCGTTTAAAGAATCAAAAAGTAGTTTTAAATTTTTCGTAAGCATGTTAGCTTCTAACAGATAACTCAAAACAGAAATAAATTTGAAAAAATAAAAACAAAAGATTAAGTTTACTTCTTCTTTTTGATGACGAAAAAGTAGAGCGCTACTACAACTATTAGAACAATTATACCTCCTGCGATGTAAGGAGTAGCTTTTGTCCAGAAGGTTACGTAAGTTGGCTTTGTTCCTTTTAGTCCAGCACCCCAGAGTACTACATTAGTAACGAATTGAGGACCTGAAAGACTTGGAAATTCTTCATAAGCTGCATTCCACATTCCCCTGTAGTGGTCAAATGGAGCCTCCGCGCTGAATAATACTATGTTGTTATTACTTAAAACTTCTGCAGCCATCACTAAAATTTTTCCAACGTAGCCTACCTTGTACGCAGACGGTAGTGGTGAGACGAATTCTTGAATTGCACCCTTATCACTTGTCCAAGCAATTCTGTATATATTGTCTAAGCTTTGATCAACTAAGGTGTACCATTTTCCGTTATCGTAAGCAGCTATTGCTCCCGGCCCATGGAACAGGACCCACCCTGAGACTCCGTCTGCTAGTACAGAAAGTTCTTTATCTGGAGTTATATCTGCTGCTACATGATAAGGCTTTGCAGGAGCTCTTCCAGGGTCTGTAGCTTCACAGTGATCGTTCCTAAGTCTACTACCAACAGCTTCAGCCACTGCATTTGCTGGCGCTATTCTTAGGTAATCTCCACCTTGGTAGTCAGAGTCTCCAGTAATCCAAAGTACCTTTCCAGAACCTGTGCCCATCCACTGCTTAATTGCTGAAATTTCTGATTGCGTATAGTTTGCACCAGTATCAACTTGCACAAGTATTACCATTATTGCATTCTTTATGTCGTCATAAGTTATAGTATCGGTATAAACCTTCCAATCTACTTGCGATATGTTGCCCATCATGTAGTTGAGCTCAAGGTTTGCTTTTAGCATTCCTTTTGCGAATACTACAACTAGTGGCTTTCCTTGAGAGAGTACACTTTGCGTAGGAAGTAACAGCAGAAGGACGAGAGCTACTAAAATTCCAATTTCCTTTTCTCTTCTCATGCCTTTTTATCTGTTTTTAGTAAATATAAATGTTAATTCACACGTTTAATTAAAAAATTACAAGAATACGATAACGAAAGAAATGTTAAAATATTAAAAGATTTTAGGTTTAGGTAGGTGAAAAGCAAAGTGAAGCTGAATTCAAAAAGCATTTTGGCTATAGTTGTAGCTTTTTTAGTCTTAGCGTCAACAGCTTATCTTGCCTATGTTTATGTTTTCCCACCAAAAAAGCCCGTAGTTCTGAGAGTAATAACGAGGCATGGCTATGATATTTTGGACGTAGCAAAATCGGCTTTTATGAGCTCAGACGTTGTAAAGAAGTACAACATAAAAGATGTGCAGTGGCTGTCTGTAGACCCTTCGGAGTGGATTGACATAATAAAAACAAGTGCAAGTAAGGAAGGGCAGGAAATTGATGTAGCTTGGGGTGGTGGACCTACATTGTTTGACCTCTTAGCAACAAATGGATTACTAAGTCCTCTTGAAGGAAGTGAAATTTCTTCAGTAGTTAAGCAAATTCCAGACACTTTGTCGGGAGCTCCAATGAAGAGGTATGACTCGAAAGGGAACTTAATTTGGGTTGCTGCGGCAATCTCTTCGTTTGGCTTTACAGTGAACTTAAACTACTTAAACAAAGCTAAACTTCCAGTTCCTCAAACTTGGATTGACTTGGCAAATGAAACATACGCTTCTACGCTACCAGTTCCAAGTGTAGGAGTTGCAGACGCTACAGTTAGCACAAGCAACACAAGAATATTTGAAATTATCCTGCAACGTTATGGTTGGGAAAAAGGCTGGGAAGTCTTAACACTAATTGGAGCAAACTCAGTAATATACGATGAATCTGGGCTTGTGAGAGACGCAGTAATAAGAGGAGACATAGGAATAGGAAACACAATTGACTTCTACGGCTACACTGCTCAGCTTGAAAATCCAACCCTCTGTAGGTACATAATTCCAAAAGATGGGTCGATAGTTAATGGCGACCCGATAGCATTGTTGGCCTCTAGTAAGAATAAAGAAGCCGCTACTGCATTCATTACTTGGGTTCTTAGTACTGAAGGACAAAAAATATGGCTTGATAACAGAACCAACAGACTGCCCGCAAATCCTGCAGTGTTTGATACGCCAGAAGGGAAGAAAAGGCCTGACTTAAAGGCTTCCTACGAAGATACTGTTGCTTCTATGAGCATAAACTTTAGCGATAACTTGGCATTATCCTACGAGCAAGCAGTAATGTGGTTCTACTATTCTACCATTACCAAACCACACTCACAACTTCAAGAAACTTGGGGGAAATTAGCAAAAGCAAAGCTAAGTGGAAAGATAAGCCAAAAGGACTTCTCAGCCTTAGTAGACGAGCTAACGAACCCACTAAAGCTAAAGTTTGTTGACCCTGCTGACGGTGTAGAAAAAGTTTTTACTCAAGAGTATGCACAATCCATAAGTCAAAGAGTGTTCAGTGACCTAGATTACAGGAAGGCGTTGATTGAAGCGTGGTCGAAAGCAGCGTTAAGTAGGTATAGCAATGTAGCAAGCGAATTGGAAAAAATTGTAAGTAAATAGAGTTGAACAACCTAAGAAGCTCGTATAAGCTAAAGAGAGAGCTTGACAACTTAACTTCAATTCAGCTTTTTTTAGCCTCTTTTTTACTTATTGTCTTTTTCTTAATTCCAATTTTTTACTTAATGTGGAAAGCTTTTGTTTATAAGGGAAGCATATCGCTTCAGAACTTTGTTTTGATTTTTAGTAGTCAGGACTTTATACTTTGGCCTCCAAACTTAAATTTCGTTGAGTCTGCGTCTACACCTCTTGGAAACTTTATTTTAATTGGTTTAAGGGGCCCTGACTTTGGAATAATTCTCAACAGCATAGTTTGTTCTTCGCTTGTTACAATTTTTTCTGTTCTTTTAGGAATAGTGACTGCTTTTGCTGTTGTTAGGTATGATTTTCCTTTTAAAAGCGTAATAAGAAGTCTACTGCTTGTGCCAATGCTTGCTACGCCTTTTGTAAATGCTTTCGTAATTGGAAAGTTTTTAGGTCCAAATGGGCTACTCAACTACATCCTTTACGATGAGCTCCACATACTTCCAGCTAAAATTTTAATTTATGGACTGCCAGCAGTGATAATCATCCAAACAATTTCATTCTTTCCAATTGTTTTCATAAATGTTTCTTCTTCTTTAACAAACTTAGATCCAGCAATGGAAGAGCAGGCTGAAGTTTTGGGTTCTAGAGGAATTAGGTTGTTCAAAGACATAACGTTACCACTAATAACTCCGGGAGTAACTTCTGGTGCAACATTAGTTTTTATAATAAGTCTTGAAGACTTAGGAGCACCAATTGGGCTTAGTGGAGCATTTGGAAGTGGCTTACATCAAAAGTTAATAAACTTTTATATATACAGTGAATTCAGGAGGGGTCTTGGGAGCATAGAACAAGTTCATGCGAGCACGTATGCTTTAGCTGTTATTTTGATAATAATTTCTACCATTGCCTTTCTAGGAATAAAGAAGTATATGACCTTGAGGCAGTATTCTATGCTACAGAAGGGAGGAAGGTTTAACCCTAGGGTAAGAAGAATTAAAGGAGCTTGGGGAATAATTTTAGCGCTGTTTTTGCTTTTTGTAGCTGCAAGTTGCTCTTTGCCACAGATTGGAACCTTTATACTTGCCTTCACAAACTGGGCAATGAGTGGAACTGCTTTGCCTACAACTTTTACTTTAAAGTACTTCTTCCAGATGGCTCTAGACAGAGATGTGGTAAATGCAATAACAAATAGCATTTTGTACTCGGGCGTTGCCACAGTAATAATGTTGGTAGTTGGAATAAGTGTATCTTACTTGGTTTCAAGAAGCCACTTACCTGGCCTTAGCTTACTCGACACCATTTCTACTATGCCAATAGCAATCCCTGGAATTATACTAGCTCTTGGTTACCTGTTGTTTTTTGCATCAGTTTTTTCCGGCAGCTTGATTGACCCGTTTATAAATCCTGGAATTCTACTGATTTTTGCCTACTCTGTTAGACGCCTTCCGTTTTCTGCAAGAACTATATTTGGAGGACTGCAACAAACGCATGTTAGCTTAGAAGAAGCTGCCATGAACTTAGGTGCAAGCAGGTTTGAAACTTTAAAAAGCATTGTTTTACCTCTTATATCCTCTAACCTAATAGGAGGCACACTACTTTCTTTTGTTTACTCTATGAACGAAGTTAGTACGAGCATAACTTTGAGTAGCTTGAAGCCTCAGCAGGGACCAATAACCTACTATATGAGCCAAGTCATTTACTCAAGCGGAGCTGTTGGAAACATTAGCGTAGCAGCATCGCTGGGTGTCTTGCTCATGAGCTTGCAAATCGTGGTAATGTTTATAACAAACAAGGTACTAAAACAAAGAACGGCATTTCTAGGAGTGTGATTGCCATGGTTAACGTTACGCTAGAAAACTTACGGAAGAGCTTTCAGAAAGTAAAAGCGGTTGACAATGTTTCTTTAAAGATAAGCCACGGCGAGTTTTTTGCTATACTTGGGCCAAGTGGAAGTGGAAAAACAACCTTACTTAGGCTAATTGCCGGCCTTGAGTTTGCCGACTCGGGAAAAATATTTTTTGATGAAAGAGAAGTTACCTATGAGCCATCGTACAAGAGAGGGACTGGAATGGTATTTCAGAATTATGCATTGTGGCCTCATATGACCGTGTATGAGAACATTGCCTATGGATTAAGGATTAGAGGCTTCAAAGAAGAGGAGATAAAGAAAAGAGTGAAGGAGATAGTTGAGTTTATAAGGCTGAGTGGCCTCGAAGAAAGATATCCAAACCAGCTAAGTGGTGGGCAGCAACAAAGGGTTGCACTGGCAAGAGCCTTAGTTATAGAGCCAAAGATTTTACTTTTAGATGAGCCTTTAAGCAACTTAGATGCAAAGCTAAGAGTCGAGATGAGGGCAGAACTTAGATCAATTCAGAAGCAACTTGGAATAACAACAGTTTACGTTACGCATGACCAAGAAGAAGCCATGTCCATTGCAGATAGACTTGGAATAATAAACAACGGAAAACTAGTCCAGGTAGATACGCCGATGAACATATACAAAAATCCAAAAAATTTGTTTGTTGCTACATTTATAGGAAAATGCAACGTTTTTTCTGGAAAAGTTGTGGAAAAGGAAAACGAAGTAGTAAAAGTTAAGCTAGAGAACGGAGAAGTAATGGAAGCAACGAGTACAGAAGAACTTAAGGAAGGAGAAGAAGTTAATGTAATAGTAAGACCAGAGGCTTTTAGCTTCAGCAGTGCTTATGCTAGAAATTTTGTTGAAGGAAAAGTGAGTTGGGTCTATTTCTCTGGATTTTATAAGCAGGCAAAAATTTTAACAGGAATTGGTGAAGTTGTGTTTAATGTTCCAAGCAACATAGAAGTTAGAGAAGGAGAAAAAATAAGACTTTTCTTTAAACCAAGCGATGCTATAGTAATAAAGAAGGAAAAAGAAGAAGGCGTAGCATACTCTATAGAACTAAAAGCTTAGAAAAAATATTCTCTTGAAGTTACCTTGTTAAAATTTACACGAATGAATAAGAAACGTTTTTTAAGTGCTTAAGTAAAAATAGGTTTTTGGAGATAAAAGAATGAAGTACAGGAGACTTTTGTTAACTATTTTAGTTACAACGATTTTCCTTTCCTCAATAGGAATTGGCCTAAAGTCACAAATAGAATACCCTCAAGCTAAAGTTGCGTTCTATGCTTTGCATGTAAAGTTTCCTCTGCTTAGCATTCCGGAGCCAGTTCTTAAAGGAAAAGAGTTCTACGTCATCATTTCTGGAAAAGATGCGAACAGCGTAGCAAGCTCAAAGCTAGAAAGCATATATGGAAGCTTTGAATTTAAGCTAACATCAATAACGCAAGTTGGTGAAAACTTGTACAATTTAACCTTTGGCCCTGTTGTGGAAGTGCCAGATGGTTTGTACAATTTAACCTTAGTTTACAAAAACGGAACGGCTGAAGTTGAACCAAACAGTATTTGGGTAATTTCAAACTTCCCCAAGGTTGTAAAATTGTTTGCTTTTGGAGACGTAAAAACTCCAACCGGAGCTCCTTATCTTTACGAAACCATAAGAGAAATGAACTTAGTTAATCCAACGTTTGCTGTGTTCCTTGGGGACTTAGTAGAAACGCCTTCAATCTCTTCTGCATGGAAACTTTTCTTGGGCTCTTACTTAATGTCAAATGTTCCAACGTACGTTGTTTCTGGAAATCATGAGTACGAAGGAGTGGGAATTTCCGATATCTACCAATCAATCTTTGGACCCATAAACTACACAATTAGGATAGGAGACTTTCAACTAGTAGTCCTTCCAACTGACTCTGACGGTTGGATAAGAGAGAAGTATATTGCATGGGCTGATGAGGTTCTTTCGAAGAGTAACGCCAGCTTTAAGATACTTGCATTCCACCATCCGTTGTTTTCTCCTTCTGTAAAGGGCAATGGGAGTGCAGTATTTTACGTAAGAAATGAATCTGAAATCGATAAATTATTAGCCTCAAACGCTATTTATGGTTCCTTTATGCCTCATCCCAATGAAACTAAACTTTTGCTGAAAGTGATTGTTCAGAGAGACGTAAGACTAATCCTGTCGGAACACATCCATACGGACTTAAACGTTCTCCTTGTTGATGGCCACGGAAATAAGCACTACTTCATTTCCCCGGCGGCAATAGCTTACGATGTGGCTGACTACGACATAAGGGGCTACAAGATACTAACCTTGTATTCTAATGGCTCATTGAATGAAGCTAGCTTGTACTACAATGGAACTGGAATGTTCAAGTACCCTAACTCAATTCCAATTGATTCTGGAGAGAAAGTTCTTCCATACAAAATAGGATACTTAAAGTATTACTACACAAATAACGATGGGAAGCATCACGTGGTATCTTTCTTTTCTAAGAATGAACTTAATGAAAAATTTGAAAACGTAAGGATAACTTTTCTTTTGCCTAAGGATAAGCCAATTAGTAGCTACAGTTGGAGCCCGTTTAAGCCTAGTTTCTCTGTATTTAACTCAACGAACTACTACGTTGTTGATGTTGCTAACGTAACACTACCCCCAAAGAGTACTTTTCATCTAACAATCTATGACGTCGAAGACAACTCTAAGCCAAAGGGAAATTTCTTTGGTAATGTTTCGTTTAACGGAAGGTTTTCAATAGTCAACTTTAAAGCATACGACGAAGGATGGGGAATTGGGGAGGTTAACTTTTACTTCTCAACAGACAATAGCACATGGAAGCCTGCGAACCTAGTTGACTTAGTTCCTTTACCAAACTCAACCTGTGTTTACAAAGTTTGGACGAACGTAACTTCAGACCAAATTTCTGGAGGGACAAAACTTTATTTAAAAGCGGAGGTGAGCGACGTAGCGGGTAATAAAGTAAGTATATACAGCCTATTTCCAGCTAAAAAGCAAGAGCAACCTCCTCAACAAGTAACTCAGCCCAGTTTTCCAACGGAAGTTGTAATCGTTGGGGCCATAGCGGCGATGGTTGTTGTAGCTCTTGTTTACTATTTCGTAAGGAAGAAGTGAACTTAGTTTTTATTTTTTATTTTTTATCTTTTGAATTTAAACTCTTTGCCCTTTGGTACTCTAAGCTATGCTTTCCAAGTTCTTCTAAGATTTCTTTGTTTGAACTTACAAACTTATCTAAAACACTTAAGTATCTAGCTAGTCGTATTGTGTTTGGGTCTATCTTAACTAACTTCTTTCCGTCAACTAAGACATAATGTTCTCGATTCACTTTCTCACCAAGAATATACTCGGCTTCGTTTACTGCTGCATGAAGTTGAAAGCAGTGAGGACTTCCGTCTACTGTTACTACAGTTATGCTTTTTGGAGAAGAACTGCGAATCATCGAAGCGATTTTTCCATAGCTTGCTGAGCATTCGTTTTCTGGACAGTAAGTTAAAACTGTTTTTCCCTTTGCCAGAGCTTTCCACAACTTAGGATTTATGTACTGAAGACACTCGCTTACTATGAGAAGATGTTTTCCCTTTAAGCATGGAGTTTTTACCCAAGTTTCCATTAGCTTCATCAGCTGCCACCTTTTAGGTACTTTTCGAGGATTAAGTAC
>JBAMLO010000061.1:0-16059 GCA_039793485.1 Nitrososphaera sp.
CTTCGTAGAAGACTCAAGTAAGGAAATGTTGGGAGAGGCGTTTCCAGGAATAGTTAACAATTATTAAAAGTTTTTATTGATGAGGTAAGCAAAGAAACTGAATCCTAAAAACTCTCTATTACTAGCTTAGAGTTTAATTAAGTAAAATCCTTGTAGTCAAGCAGCTTTACCTTCTTACTTTCAAGTCCATCTTTCTCCTGTAAAATAACATATTTTTCAGCATCTTTAAATTTGCATAGCTTTTCCTCAATTTCCTCCAGTTCCACCTGTTTTATTTTCTTCCACTTAACTTCTCCGACCGCACCTATCCTATTGAACTCTACTAAAGCAATATCTGTTTCTGGCTTTTCGACTATAACCTTTTTTAATCCAAGTTTCTTCGACAGCAAAGAAGCAAAAAAACTTTCTACATGAAAAGGTACTTTTTCGTCAATAACTTTTCTTACGAACTTTTCTGGAACATCAACCTCACTATATGCATATTTTTCTTCTAAATAGTAGTGAAGATCAAGTAGCGGAGAAATATGGAAGTACTTAAACTTTCTTGAGCCAAAGACTTCAACTTTTTCTATTAGTCCAATGTCTCTTAAAACCTCAAGATAACTTTGTATGAGTCCCGGATTATCTTTTGGAATAAGTTTTCTTGAAAACAAGAAGCTTGAAATTTCAGTTGACGTAGTTCTTCCATCAGCTATGGCCTTGAGGATTCCTTCGTATACTAAAGAAAGCTTCCGATCCTCCTCGCTGAAAATCTCGCCAATTAATGCCTTTATGCTTCCTCTTTGTTCTAACAAAAAAGTTGTAAGAAAATCTCTTAGGTTTCTATTTTCCTCAAACTTTGGTATAAGCCAAGGTTCTCTCAAGTATACTGCTGCTTCTACCAACTCTTTACCACTCAAAAAATCTTTCAAAGAATTAATAATATCACGCTCATCAACTAAGTTGAATTTAAATTCTGAAAACAATCCAAGGAGAGGAGAGCCCTTGCTTAGTATCTTCCTAGAGTAGGAAAGAGTTGAAGAAATGGCTATAAGTCTACCCTTAATGCCGATTGAGTGTAAGAAATCAAAAAAGCTTTCAGGAAGCCTATGAAATTCGTCGATTACAATTACCTTTCTCCCAATTTCTCTCTTGAAAACTTCTAAGAACGCCTCTAGAGAGAGCTCGTTCTCATCTTTATCCAAAAGCTTATTGTCTCTCCTGACAAAAAAATACTCATCCCATTCAAGAAAATTCTTAACAAAGTAGGTTTTCCCCGTTTTTCTCCTTCCGAACACAAAAACCCAAGGTCCTAGCTTCTTTATACGCTCAAGTTCACCTTTTCTTTGAACTACTATGTTCATGAACATTATGTTCATGAACATATTATTTAAGTTTTGCTGAGTTGCATAAAGACCTAATTATTTTAGGATTTTTTCTTTTACCTTAGGAACTGCAGCTCTAATTTAACCCATTTTTTGTAAGATGCGACCTGTTAACTTAAGCTCCATGGGAGCATCACACCTTTAATCCTTTGAACTAAGTTCATTCCTTCCTCTTGAAGGAAACCAGGAGGTTCTTACTTAGCTGGCTTAAAGAAGAAAGGAAGAGCCTCAAAGAAAAAGCAGAGAAAGCTACTAGAAGCGATGCTGTTAAAAGAGCTAAGAGGAGGAAGCAAATATGATGATTGAAAAGTAGGATATTTTTGTATGCTCATGTAAAGTCTTCTGATTGGTTGAAACCAGTTGCTGAGAAGTTAATTGAGCAAACAGAGGAAGGAGAGCTTTAAAATAACAACTCATTCTTAAGCTTATTTTATCATGAGAATTGAAGTTAACGAGTACACCGTTGCTGACACTGAGACTTACTATGGTAAGCCGACTTTTAATGGAACAACTAAAATAAGGGTTTGTAAGATTTTAGAAATACCAAAGAAAGTTATAGTGTTAAGGATATATTAGAAGGTTCCCATCACTAACTATCGAGTGTAAAAGTTGCTTTAGACTTCGCCGCTAAAAAGGTTGCAGTTCAAAATAATTTGTGGGTAAAGTTTAAAAATCTTGCTGTATTTTTCTTGTATTGAACATACATGAAGTGTTTGATCTCTGTCTCCAGTGCTCCAGTTGCTAAACTTGGGGATAAGGAATATTATGACTTAATTGGCACTATTGATGTGATGAAGAAAATTTTCTCCAAATCAGTTGTAAATGGTTTTGAACTGCAACTTGAGCCAGAATGGGATAGCAACAATCCTCCTTTGACAGATAAGGATCTTGCTGACTGGACTAAGACACCAAAGTACACAGCTGAAGAAATACTGAATATTCTAAAGAGAGAATCATTACCCATATTATCGGTACATGCGAGTAGGGACGTTGGCAGCTACCTTTGTTCAAATCGAAAGTGTGATTGGGAGAAAGGAAAACAAGTTATCTATGATGCCCTATTTATTGCAAGCGAGCTAGGGGCTAGTGTTTGCGTATTTCATTTGTGGGATACTTGGGCAACGAGCTTTGACCTAAACCATATACAAGAAACTTTCCATGAAATTACGCGTCAATTTCCTAATGTAAAGGCTTCAGTAGAAAATATACCAACTCACTTGAAAGGCTATACGCCTTTTGCTCTAGTCAAACTTTTTGACTACATAACACTTGATCTACGATGGGCAGCCCTTTATGATGAGCTTGATACTTTCAAGTTGATTATCGATAAAATAGTAAACGTTCACTTGCGTGGAAAGCTTAGAGATAATAAGTGGATCTTAGACCAGTCTAGCTTCGGTTTTTATGAAGCCTTAAATAAAATAAAGAATAACTGGAGGTATCGAGGACTGCTAACGATGGAACCTGACGGTAGATTAAATAGCTCATGTTTTCATAACTTTATTGAAGCCATGAAAACACTACAGACTATGTAGTTATTCTTTAAGCGCATTGCGCGTTAGTAATTTGAAGGCAGACCTCCAGAGAAAGGAAAACTTGCCGTAAAAGTAACTTTTGGGAAGTCGTCATGATGCAAAAAAGAGAGCGCATAACCAGTTATAAGATTCTTGAATGGGAAAAAACATTCTACTAAATTCTTTCGACCTGCAACTTTTCTAAAAAGCATGTTTTAGTTTTACTTGCTTTAACACTACCGATTGAATTTCTTTGTATCAATCACTCTACTTTATGCTAAAGGATGAGCCTACTTATTTCAGTACTAAAATGAAATTGTTTTCCTAATAGTTACTAAGAGACAAAGCAACGAAAATACTAAAAATAATATACTTCTTGTAAAAGATAGTTGCCTACGAGAATACTGTTTCTTCGAAGAGCTTTAGGAATCTCTCAACATCAACGTCTAAGCATACAGACGCATTTGGATCTCCTTTGGTAAGTAACGTAAAGCCTCTAGTATACTCTCCTTTAAGCTCTACTTCAACTCTAGCCTTCTCAATAGAAACGATCTTATTATCAACTAACGTTGCCAATGCTAGAGGATCATGCATTATTGGTTGTTTAAGTCCAGTATTTTTGCTCCATGCTTCAAGCATTGCCGATACTAGCTTATGCTCTGGTTTTTGACTTGACTTAAGCTTATCAACCATACTTATGGGCATGGGGCATTTTAAAGTAACATCTAGCCCAACTAAAAGTGGGCTTAAGCCTGATCGAAGTATAAAACTTAAAGCTTCAGGATCACGACTAACATTGTACTCGGCTATAGGACTTTTAAACGATCCAGCCATTGATGTGAGTTTAATTCTTTCCCCAATACTTGGTTCTAAAAGTATGGATAAAGCTATGTTTGTAAGTGGGCCTATGCTGACTATATCAAGTCCATTAACTTCTAAAGCGTTCTCAGCAATAATTTTCCAGGCAGGTACGCTTACTATATTCGAACAATCTTCAACATCGTTTCTTAAAACTTCCGCTTGACAAGGCTTCCAATTTGGTTTAAGTCCTAGGATACTTTGAGATGAACCTTTGGCAACAGGTATTTTTAAATTCATAGTTGAGATTAGCTTAGAAGCCAATTTAGCTCTTATTTCAACTTCTCCGTGCACAACTGTTACTGCCTTTAACTCTAGCTCACTACTCTTTAGTGCGAAAAGTAGAGCAAGAGCATCGTCTATATCATCGCCTATGTCAGTATCTAGAATAAAAGGCTTAGTCATCTTTGCTTCTTACTTCTTTTGGACTAGAATAAAAACTTTTGTTCTTAAGAATTTTAAAGCGTTCTGATTGTTTTCATGACTCAATGTTAAGATAGTAAATCCAAATATTAGGTTTATATATAAAGTGGACTTAGCTTAGAAGAATAGCTTTATTTAGTATCTAACGCAAGTTCTATTTAAAGGATGATTATGAATCATCAAAGTTTATACTAGGGACGTTGTTTACAGAATGGACTCGTGCCAAACGTAAAAAAAGCAGACTAAAAAGATTTTCTGGTTTTGCAATGTGAAAAGAAATAACGCGACTCAAGGTGATTAAAAGTCTGAAACTAATCTGAAGGGGCTTCAGTAAGTTATAAAGAAGCAACATAATTTCTCTTTGAAAATTGTAATAGAATGAAGCACCTTAAATCAGCCAAGTTGCCAGCGCCCTTTTGATTTTAAGCGCTACTGAATTTAAACCCCTCTAACACGCTTTAAGAAATCTTTCTATGCAAAGTGACCTAACACTAAAGCTTATTAATGCGGAAGAGAAAAGCATCTTCCGAAATTCATGTACGTCTTTAAAGGAAAAAGGATAAGCGTAAGAATAGAAGGAGTTCATTCAAGGGATGGAAAAATAGTAGAGAAGGAAATCGTTGAGCACCCTGGAGCAGTTGTCATATTGCCTTTCTTAGATAACAATAAAGTAGTAGCAGTTAGGCAGTTTAGGGTAGCAATAAACGACTGGATTTATGAGCTACCAGCGGGTACTCTAGACAGGAAAGAAACTCCCGAAGAATGCGCTTTAAGAGAGCTTGAAGAGGAAACGGGCTACAGAGCAAGAGAGATAAAGGAAATGTTTAGAATGTATCCTGCGCCAGGCTATAGTTCAGAAATCATACACTCTTTTTTAGCAACGAACTTAGAGAAGAGCGAGCAAAAACTTGAATCTTCAGAAGTTATATATCCTATAATTGTTGAGTTTAATGAATTACTTAGTTTAATTCTTAAGGAAAAGGTTGTTGATGCTAAAACAATATCCACCTTACTTTTTTATAAAAATTTTGTAGGTAAGTTTTAAACTAGTGAATAACATTTATAAGTACTACTTCTTATTCTAAAAGGGAATGAATTGGAGCTAAACATCGACCATGGAAGGATTTTAGTTAAGGAAGCGAGAAGAGCGATCGAAGAATTTCTAAAAAGTGGAAACGTTATAAATGCAGAAATACCAAAGGAGATAGACGTACCTTCTGGAGTTTTTGTAACTTTAAACAAGCAAGAAAATGGAAAAGAAGAGCTTAGGGGATGCATTGGCTACCCAGAACCCATTATGAAACTTTCTGAAGCTTTAGTGGAAGCAGCTATAGCTGCAGCTACTGAAGACCCTAGGTTTCTTCCAGTAGAGCTAGAAGAGATGGATAAGATAGTAGTTGAGGTTAGCGTTCTAACGGTGCCAAAACTAATAAATGTAGAAAAAAGAGAAGACTTATTGAACGTAATAAAGATTGGAAGGGATGGGCTAATCGTCGAGAGGGGGATGAGAAGAGGATTGCTTTTACCTCAAGTTCCAATTGAAGAAAACTGGGACGTCGAAACTTTCCTTAAGTATGCTTGTTTAAAAGCAAACCTTCCTCCAGACGCTTACATGGATCCAAGAACAAAAATTTATTCATTTTCTGCAAGGGTTTTTAAGGAGGAAACGCCTAGAGGAGCTGTCGTTGAAGTTTACCTAGACACAAATTAACATTCTCCACGACTTAAGTCCGAGGTTCTTGCTTTTGGGTAGTTCAGCTGTTCATTGAATGTTGCCTTTCAGCTTAACATTCGGAGCGAAGGGTACGCCACCACTCTGTTGGTGACTTCCGCAGAGAGCTTAGCTCCATGAGTAAGCCATAGGCACCCGCGCAGAATGAGAACCTTGTCTCCGCCTTCATGGCAAGCAGCACTCCTCTCAGCCACCTATAAGACAAAAAAAGTTCATCGTACTTAAACTTTTGACAGCTTATCCAAAGTAAAACTTCGGCTTTCCTGTCGAACTTTCTGTGGGTAGAAGGAAAGTATTTAAACTTAGTTGCGACAACCTACTTTAGAAGTAAATGAGGTACGTTGTTACCCTAAGGGACAAGGAGGGGTGGGAAGAAACAGTAAAAAAATTGCTTGAAATAGAAGAAATCGAAGAAATTTACATGGTTACAGGATCCGAGGACCTAGTATTGCTTCTCTCTGTTAGTTCGGACGAGAGTTTAGAATGGATCAGGAAAAAGATAAAGGAAACAGGAAAAGCTGAGGAAGTTAGAGTTCTAAGGGTGATTAGTTAGAACAAGCCTAAAAAACTTATATAGAGTTTTTGCAAAAATGGCTTAATTGTTGAGCATGTGAAGAAAAGATGCAAGCGATAATTTTTCTGAAGACAAATGAAAAAAATATTTCAAGCTTAGTTTCAGACATAAAGAAAATTAAGAATGTCGAAGAAATTTTTATCCTCGAGGAGAACTTAATTTTTGTTAGAGGAAGCTTTATCGACGTTGAAGAACTTAGTGAATTTCTTAAAAACTTGAGAAGTATAAAAAGCATAGAAAATACTGAAACTAAGCTTGTTTTAAAAAGTTTTAAAAAAGTACCTCCCTAGTTAGCTTAACTTTTTGATGCAACCTTCTCCTTAAGGTGCATTTTAAGACGTAGAGAACTTAAGTGACACCGTTGCCAACAGTTTTAAAATAGAAATTAAGTATAGAGAAATAAGAATTGTTAAAAACATTGGTGCTTATAAGTAAACTAAAACAACAAAGCTTAAAGCATTGCAGCAAATAGAGCATTAACATAAAAGCATAACTATGAACTAAAATAGTTCTTGGAAGACTACTGCTTCAAAGAACAGTAGACGAAAATCGGAAAAATACAGTTGGATTTAGAATACAATAGACAACTCAATGCTTCAACGAACTTATACCTTCAGATTTACAGCTTTCTCCAAGTTTGAAGCTCTTTGAAGAACTTATGAAGACTTAAAGTTGGTTCACTTTGACAAATGAGGAGGCCAACAAGAGCTTCAATGAACTTAGAGGAGCCTTTAGGCTTATGAACCCAAAGGCTATGTAGCTTAGAACTATCTTTGGCCAAAGCAAGGACTTTCCGATGAAGTTTCGTGTAATACGCAAAACTTCGGCCTCGTGCCAATCTTGGATCCTTAAAAAATGATTTTTGGCCTTTTATTTTACCCCTTAAACATAAAGTTTTTATTTACTTCTTGTTGGAGGCTAGTTGCTTTGGATACAGCTGAAAAAATAAGGAACCTGTCAAAAGAGGAAGTTGCGAGAAATATAGAAGAAGCAACAAGACTCTTAGAAAAGGAGCAAAGCCTAATAGAAGTTGAGACTGAAAAAGTAGTGTTTGTTGGCGATACTCATGGAGACTTAAGCTCAACGCTTTCTGCTTTTGATAAGTATGAGAATGCGGGTTATAAACTGATATTTTTGGGAGACTATGTAGACAGAGGAGAATACCAGATTGAGAATATAAACTTTCTAATTAGCAAGAAACTGGAAAAAAAGAGTGAACTAATCCTTTTGAGAGGAAATCACGAAACGGAAGAGATGAACAAAGCTTATGGTTTTTTCAGAGAGGTTGCAAGAAAGTACGGCCCCAGTTTCTACGAGCTTTATCTAAAGTTGTTTTCCAACTTACCTTATGCTGTAGTTGTAAACAAAAAATTCTTAGCCTTGCATGGAGGCTTAGCAAGAAACCTAAATAGCTTAGAAGATATAAGAGAACTTGGGAAAGGTGAGGTAAACCCTAGAGGAATAGCAATGGAAATTTTGTGGAATGACCCAATAGACTTCATCGAGGGTTTTGAGACTAGCGATAGAGGTCCGGGTATATACTACTTTGGAAAAGATGTCTTAGATAAATTTCTTGAGGAAAACAAACTTAGCGCACTTATAAGAAGTCATGAGCCGAGAGCGAACGGCGTTTCTATAGAAATGGATGGAAAGCTGTACGTAGTATTTAGCTGCAGATACTATGGCATAAAACCTGGAGCCTTGGTGTTGAATGGCGATAAGATAACTTCTTCTCATCTTTGAATACATCTTACTTGCTTGTGAATTTACTCTTTTATAAGAATCTTAAAAGTATCTTATTTCAAAGCTTTTGAACTCTCCCTTATAGGGTTCATACGTTATACTATAAGAAGTAACTTTTGCTGTAGAAGGACCTTTCTTAGTCCATTCAACCATTCTCTTTACTGCCTCTTCTTCTCCTTCATAAACAGCTTCCACAGACCCATCCTCCAAGTTTTGGATATACCCAAAAACTCCAAGTTTCTCTGCTACTATAGCTGCAGACTGTCTAAAGAAGACTCCTTGAACCCTTCCGTAAACCCTCATTCTTACTCTTATGTGGCGCAACTTTTTTCACCTAAAGTTTTTAGAATTTCATCCCATCTGTTAGCTAAGTCTAGTAAATCTCTAACGATAACTTTTGGCTTCATTTTTCGTTCAGTTTCATTCTTTAAGTCATCAATCTTTGTAGCTCCTGAAAGAACAAGAGTAGTTATCCAGTTCATTTCGTTTCCAGCTAAGATGTCTGTATCTAACCTATCACCAACAACCATTACAACATCGTCTTTGAAGTTCCAGTAAGAAGAAGCAATTTCTAAAATTACCTTAGAAGGCTTCCCAATTAGGAATGCTTTTGTATTTGTGGCATACTCTATTGCTGAAACTATTGCCCCAGCTCCAGGCATAAGCCCATTTTCAGAGGGTACCGTTGGATCTTTGTTGGTAGCAATTAGCTTTGCTCCATTCAATATAGCTCTGGTAGCATTAAGAAGTTTGTTGTAATTTATATCAAAGTCTAAGCAAACAACTACAAAGTCTGCTTCATTCCAATCTACTATCTTATGACCTTCTCTTGAAAGCTCCTCTATTAATGCTTTCCCTCCAACAGGATATATGCTTGTTTCTCCAAACCTCCTTTTCAAGTAAATTGCTGTTGCACCACCAGAAGTTAAGATATCATTAATTTCAACAGAAATTCCCATTCCGTTCAGTTTATTTTTGTAATCTTCTCTTGTCTTTGTTGCATTGTTCGTTAAGAACCTTATTTTTACACCCTTACTTCTTAGACTCTCTATTGCTTGAGGAGAGTTGTTTATAGGGCGATTTCCCAGATAAACACAGCCATCTAAATCCATTATTATTTGATCTACTTTCATTCCTTAAGACTAAAGCTAGCTTTGTTCTGCCTTATTTAAAATTTTTGTTGCGACCAACAGTAATGGAAAGATGCTATGAGCTTTCTAGTGTGCTTAAGTTACGCAATCCTAAAAAAGCACGTAACTCAGAACTCGCTTGAAAGCACGAGCATTAAAAAATAGTCCTAAGAGTTTTGTAGGAAGGAAAACTTTTTTATCCTTGCCAGTAGCAATAAAGAGGTCAAGATGAGGATAGGAGTTCTCACTGGAGGAGGAGATGCTCCAGGTTTAAACGCTGTAATTAGAGCTGTCGTAAAGAGAGCAGAAGAATACGGATTTGAAGTCGTAGGAATAAAGAGAGGCTGGGCTGGACTCCTTGATAGAGTTGAAACAGTACCCTTAAAGTACTCCGAAGTTGAAGGTATAGTAAAAGATGCGGGAACCATACTTCTTACTTCAAGGACGAATCCACTAAAGGATCCAGAGGGAATAAAAAAAGTTAGGGAAAACATAAGAAAGTTGAAGTTGGATGCTCTGATTGCAATAGGAGGAGACGACACGTTAAGCGTTGCTAAGAAGTTAGCAGAAGAAGGAGAAAAAGTAATTGGCGTTCCAAAAACGATAGATAACGATGTCCCAGGTACTGATTTTACCTTTGGCTTCTTGACTGCCGTTGAAGCTGCAATGGAAGCTCTCGACAACCTTAAAGTTACTGGGGCCTCTCACGAAAGGGTTATGGTAGCGGAAGTTATGGGGCGCCATGCAGGCTGGATAGCAGCTTACTCTGGAATCGCTTCTGGTGCTGACTTAATTTTATTGCCAGAGAGACCATTTAAGATTTCAGATGTTGTAGAATTTGTAAAAAAGAAGAAAGCTGAAGGTAGAAACTCTTTGTTGATTGTTGTTGCAGAGGGTGCCTTAATTGCGGATTACGCTGGTCCAATAACAAAGGACGTGAAAAAAGACCAATTTGGACATGTCCTACTTGGAGGCATAGGCGACTTCCTAGCTAAAGAAATAGAAAAGGCAACAGGCCTTGAAACAAGGTCTGCAGTACTTGGGCATGTTATTAGAGGAAAGAGCCCGATTGCTTTTGATAGAGTTCTATCGACGCGGTTTGGAATCAAAGCAGTAGACCTAGTGAAAGAAGGAAAATTTGGAAGGATGGTTTCATTAAGTGGAACTAAGATCATAGATATAGACTTAATCGAAGGAATGAAGGGAACGAGGCTTGTAGACGAGGAACTACTTAAGGTAGTAGATGCTTTCTGTAGTTAAAACTTCTTTTGCTTACTCAGAAATTTTTTAGTTTACTCTTAAACGAGTTCCAAGTGCGTTAATTAATCTTACTATTCTTTTTTCTTTTAAAGCTCAGAAAGCCATCCAGCAATATCTTAATAAAAAATACCACTCGTAGTTGCTCCCTTAATCTTATGCAAAGCTTCTAGCATTCTTCCCTTTTACTGAATGTATGCTTTGGAAAAATACTTATGTTAGAAAAGCAGGTGGTAGCCCTTATTAGGACTTGCTCTTTACAAGGTCAAGGATTTCTCTTGCATTTATGTTACTTACAACTATTTTTGTAAAAGAGTTTACTCTTGTGTAAAAAATCTTCTTCTCACCTTCAACAACGCCCCCATACAACGCAATCCCTTTAACAACGTCGTTTTCGTAAACTGCTGCAACGTCGCCTATTTGAGGTTCATGATTTTCTAGGGACGAAACGCTTTCCTTTTCAACTACTTTTGCTTCAGCACCCTTTAAGAACCTAGCTATGTTCGCTAGCCTAGAAAGTCTTCTCATAACTTGAGTTCTCTTCATGACGTGGGGAGGAGGATTAAGCGTTATTAGTTTGTAGCTTCCTTCTTCAATTAAGTTTCCTTCTTGATCTGGGCGTAGTGCTATTACTATGTCTGGCCTTACTTTCTCGATAAGCCTCTTCTTATGAACAATTCCTTCATCGTCAAGCCATCCATCTGTGTTTATGATTATGTAATCAGGGCTGTAATGCAACAAATATTCTCTAATTTTTTTAACCTTGTCGATACTTTCTTCAAATGCTTTTGAAGGTGAAAGAGCACCAATGAACTCCATCGCAATTGGTCTAATGCTCCTCAAATCAACGACTTTTCTTCTCACTAAAGAGGCTGCAATAAACCCTGGTGGCCCTAAGTCCGTTTGACCAATGTCTGCGTCAATTAGTCCAACTGTTGTGGAGAAGTTCAAAACTGAGTTTGAAAGGAACTGAGAAAGCGTACTCTTTCCAGAATCGGTTTGCCCTATTATAACTATGGTTGAGTTTGGCTTGGCTAAGAGCTCATCTATTATAGCTCTCCAGGAGCTTGGAATTGGATCTTCCTTAACAACCGTCCACCTAAAGAATCCCTCTCCCATTATTATTGACTTAACTTCTGGGGAGAAAACAGGGATCTGCCTACCAAGCCTTACTTTAAAGGAAGCCCCCCTGGATAAAATCGCACCGAGTATTTCAACTTGTCCTTGCTTAACTTCAACTCGTCCTCTACCACTCAACAACAAACTATTTCCAGGATTTATATAAAGTTGTATGGATTTCTTTTCACTCAATTCCCCTTAATAGCTGAGAACATGCCTTTTTTAAGGCTTCTTTTTCCAAATTTTTAGGCGCAAATATGATTTAAAAAATAAATACTTTTCTACTCACAAGTAAAACAATTAAATACTGCCTCAACTCTATTTATCGTTGTCAGTTGACAACACCAGAAGAGGAAAGAGAAGAAAGGAAGAAAGCTCTTGCAGACTTAAAGAAAAGACTTGAAGAGAAGGTAAGTGAACTCCAGAAGGAAGCTAATTTGCTCAAGGAAGCTATTTCAATAGTGGATGATGAGCTAGCTAAACTAAGCTTCAGTAGTGGAGCCGAGATTCTTCAAAGTAAGTCTAAGCTAGAGCAAAAAGAGAAAGAGGCTGAAAAAATACCGTTTTCTTACAAGGGAAAAAGTTATGGAACTGCTTTTGTAAGTGCAGATGAACTAGTAATAGAACTAGATTCCTCTTTAAACTTAAGTTCTTCCGTTAGGCCATTTGAAGCATTCTTCATAAATAGGCTTCTTGAAGGTATGAGAGAGGCAGATACGCAAAGTGCATCCAAGGGAGTCATAAGACCAGACCAAATACTGTCGTATGAAATAATTCAAGATGGTCCTTACATTAGGAAAATTGTTGTCAGAAACTTCAGAGAGAGACAGAGGATAAGGGAAATACTAAATGGGCTAGGATGGACTGTTGAAAACATGCTAAGAAATATAGCCTCAAGCACTTCGTGATAATTCAAGGAATGATGAAAGTTCTATTCTGACTTAAAAGAGAGTATGCATCCTTATGCTGTGTTAGAGGACCGTCGTCTTTTCTCCAGACACCAACACCCTCAACAACCCTTCCAATTTCAGAGACTAAAATCTTCCTTGAAGAAAGAGATGAGATTATTTTATCTTTTATTTCTTTGCTAACTACAGCTAGCAAGCTACCGTAAGAAGTTGTTGAAGTTGGATCGCCATTAACAGACTTAACGAGTTCTAAGCCTACTTCGTCCCAAGGTATTTTATCCACGTCTATCATTAATCCAACTTTATGTTCATACGATATCTTCTTTGCGGCCTTAACAATTCCTTCGTCTCCAACTAAAGAAATCGACTTTGCTTCAAACTCCACCAGTAGCTTTACAGCCTCGACTGTTGAAAGTTTGCTATAAGAATTTTTTAAGTGTCTTGGATTCCCTCCTTTTTGTTCTGCTAATTCTGGTTTTTCAAAAGAAATTCTGATTGACAGCTCAAGAAGGGGTTTTCCAACTATTAAAACAGGGTCGTTTGGCTTGGGTGCTTGCTTGCTCTTATTTTGTTTAACGTAACCAGAAGTTGTTACAGAAATTAAAGGTGCAGAAACTCCTGGTAAGAAGGACAGAGAAAAATCAGAAGCGCAAACTCCAAGTCTTCTCATTTCCCTTCCCATAGTTAGAAGGAGCTTCTTTAGAGTTGGAGTTTCTAAGTCAAGAGGACATATTACGTTAAACATATGCATTAAAGGAACAACGCTTTTGCTTAAAGAATAGGAGTAAGGGAAGTTTACTGAAAGAAATCCAAGGAGTTCTGGGGGTTCTGTCATTATTGGGTGGGTGAAATTTTGTATCTCAAGAGAAGTAAACTGATCAATCTTAAACTTCTTCTCTATTGGTATAGTCTTACCAATTACTTCTTTTAAGTCCTGTGGGGGGACCCTTCCGATGCTTATGTTCATGCACAGCCCCTAGCGAATAGTAAGCACTACTCCTTCCTTTAAATTTTTAATATAAACAATAAAACTTTTTTTTATAAGGCATTCCCCTTTAACGTTAAAAATAGAAGCTTCCGCTTCAAGTCTTTAAGTTATCTGACGCTCTTCCTTACCTCTGATGCCGTTCATTAAGCTTTCACTTCCATTTCATTCTAAAGCTTAATACAACAATAAGCCTCTCAAACGAAAAAGCTAAAAATCTTATTTCTTAAGTTGTTTCCAGGCTAATCTAGCTTTGCTTTTTCTATACTCTTAACTTTTTGGGAACTGTCATCCTCTATCTTGTCAAGTATTTCCTTGGCGTTTTTGCTTTCAATAGATTTTATGTTGAAAGTTTCTGCAATTTTCTTTTCATCGGGTGCTAACCCATCAGTAGAAACAAAATAGTAGTTGGTGTTTTCAATGTCCTGAGACTTAACGTAGCTGCTCAGCAAGAGATCTCTTTGCTTTTTACCAGATTCTGCTGAAACATCTATCGCTATTCGAGAGTCACCTTTAACGGCTACGATATCAAACTCATGCGGTAACCCAGATTTCCCAAGCAACTGACTTTCTTTTACAGTATAACCTCGCCTCACAAGTTCTGATTTGATCTTGGTAGTAAGGAACAAAGCAGATTCAAGCTTTTGCAACGTTGGAGAAGGCTCATAAGTATATAGATCGATCCAGTTTAAGCTGTCAAAATCAGACGAAGTAGAACAATCTAAACAAAGAGCAGAAACCGCTGGACGTTCAAAAAATCTTTCGCAACTATTGCACTTATAGTAAACGTCATACACTCTATAGTCAACTGGTAAGCTTAAGGTGCCTCCACTTTCGTCTATTCGCGCAGATTTTAGCTCTTGACCACAGTTGGGACAAACGTTATCAACGAACTCGCTCTCAAAGCCTATGTAGTTACAAGTAGAAGTTAGGTGCTGAATTGCTTTACCCTTTGACCAATTCGATGACCTGCAGAAAGGACAGACGAAAGTAAGTAGAAGCCTTTGAGAACCACAATTTGGGCATATTGGTACTTTCTTATAGAACTTTCTTTGCAAGAAGCCTTTTTCAACTAGGCTGTTTGCTAGGCTTAGAAACTTAGAAAGCTCTAGGCCAAGTTCACTATCAAAACCATAAACAAAACCCTTAGTAGGAGAATACTTTGGTTTTAACGATTTCACATCCCTTTCTAAAATCTTCGCAATTAACTTTTGCTCATCTTCAGATAGGTACATTCTCGACCTACACTTTTCTCGTTGTAAAAAAGAAATTGATGTATTTAAATTTTTATGTCAACAGGTTCAGTTATTTTACTTTTTCACAAGATAACAATGAAAAAGTTGTGAAAAAGGAAAAAAATATTACTATAAAAAATAAGATATAAGAATAATCACCCCCAAATTGTTTAAAGGATTTAACCTTAACATTTAATGAAAAGAGGTCAACGAGCGAATGATGCAGCAACCTTAATAATATTAACTACTATGTAATCTCCAAAAACAATAAAGAATAAAAAACCAAAGGTTAAGAAGAACACGAAAGGAATTAGGGGAGAGACAAAGATTAGTTCTCCATCGTCCACAGCAATGTTACTCGTAGAGTTTGAGAAAAAAGTAAGCTTTCTTGAACCATCTTCGAGTACTATTTCAGCAGGAGTAAAGAACAAGTTCACGTAACGCTTCTTAACGCGTTCTTTTCTAAGTAAAAGAAGGGCTAAGACTTTCTTTAAGGCAGGTTCTTTTATGCCTTCGAAAACTTTTTCCTTTTTAAAAACCAGCAAAAGGTTATGAACTAAGTTAATGGGTACTTGGATTAGACTTAGCACAGAAGCATAGAAAAAGGTAGCCACTGGAATTGGAAGCAAGGTAGAACTTGAAAGAGATGCTTCTTCGCTTAAGAAAGGAAACATTAAGGTTATGCTGACGAGTGCTTTTGCATCAGCTCCACCATAGGCGCCAATGTAGTATAGACTCAAGAAAATTGTCAAAAGAACCAAAACGTAAACTATTGAAATAGTATCAATGTAGAAATAGTGAAGAACAAACAAAGAAGCTAGATTAATAGAAAGGGCTAAGGCACTAAAAAGCAACCACACGATGTCGCCTATTTCTCTATGCTTTAGGTCTTCTATGGAGGCATAAGAGAGAAGTAATAATGAAACTATAAGTTTTACGTATGTTACAATAAACATTTCTGCGCAGATAAAAGCATCTAGGGGAAATAAAAACTTAAATAAAGACTAGAAGAATCGTAGATAAGTAGCCCGGATAGCCCGGTGGACGAAAAGGCCGAGTGTAGCGGTCAAGCATGGGAGGCTCTGGATCTCCCTAGAGGGGAAACCTCCTGACGAGAGTTCGAATCTCTCCCGGGCTACTACGTCTTTTTTATTACTAAAGCTCCTATCAAGAAACAGAACAATTTCTTAGAACAGTAAAAACTTAAAGGAGTTTTA
>JBAMLO010000062.1:0-15611 GCA_039793485.1 Nitrososphaera sp.
AACAACTTAGTATTTGCAAAGAAAGAAGAAAGCAAAAAAGAATCTTTCTACATGCAAGAGTTCAGACTTGAAGATAGTTATGAATCTGAGAAAAGAGTAGTATTTATGAAGCTACAAACTTTTACTCCCCACAGCCAGGGAAGATTAGCAGCAGGCTACTCTTCGTATAGTACTTTAACTGTTTCAGTTAATGTATTTTTCCAGAGCGTTGGAAGCTGGGACTTTGGAGGAACATTTGGGTTAAGTAGTTCTGATAGTGGAACAGCAAGTGTTGGAATTTATGGTTCAAGTGTTGGCTATGTTTCTATGGTGATAAGAGAAAGGTTTGAAAAATGGAACATATACTATCCCTATTATCCAAATCTTGTAGATACAGAGTACAAAATTTACACTATAAGATTTTATCCGAAGACGATGAGCGGCGACCCTGGAGAAGAAGCATCTGTAAGCTACAGCCTTATAAAAGAAAGCCCTGGGTATGGAACGCAGGCTGCGGACCCGCCAGTCTACGAAGAACTTTCTAGTCAATTCAGTAGCTATCATACTCCAGTTTCTCTTATGTGGTTCATAGGCGCGCTCATCACACTTAAAAAGGTTGGAGGTCCTGCCGCTTTACTCACTTTAGTTGGAGACCTTTCAGTGGGTCCTGAAAGTCGCACTACAATAATATGGCATACTCTTATCTGGGGAGACAAAGGGTACAACTTTGGTGTCTACAAAGCTTCTTCGCAGTGGAAAGGCTTACCAACAGTTTACTTCTACGTTACAGAAGTTTACCCGTAGTTTAAAAACGTTGAGCTTTCGTTTTAATCTTGTTGTCTTTTTTAGAAAGTCACTTTGTTGTTAGTTTAAATACAGCGATGCGATATATAGATTTGTAGCAACTTAACATCATTTAGTTGGTGTATAAGGCGGCTCGTTTGAAATGAAAAGAGCAAACACGTTCATAATTGAAGACAATCAAACTCTACGGGAACTAACAGGTAACAGGCTGGTGCACAATCTTTGCTTCTAAGGTGGATAGAATGAAGTGGAAGCCTAAAAGGGCAATGAACAACCAACTGATGAACGCCTTAGGAGCAAGAATCTCCAGGCTTTAGTCGTGGAAAATGCCAAATAGAATGTCTGAGATATAGAATAACTGAAGTAAGAAGATTTGAGAGCGATGTGCGAATACCACAAATATTCTTTAGTTGTTCTATTCAACTTAGTCGAAGAGCTAACTACCATATTTTCAAGAACTTCTTCAACGCTGAGCAAAGAAGTTTTTAACATTTTTTTGTTCTCTCCCTAAAGTAAAATTCGATAAAGTTAAATTCGCCAACTATGCGAATTACGGCTAGAAATGAATAAAGAAAAAATAGCAATCATAGGTGCAGGAGTTGTTGGTGCTAGCATTGCCAGAGTACTATCGCGCTATGAAAATCTTGAAGTCCACTTAATCGAGATGGAGGCTGATGTTGGGTGGGGGGTTTCTAAAGCAAATACTGCTATACTTCATGCTGGCTACGACGATGATCCCCTTCTCTATCCAAATAGGGCAAAATACTGCGTAAGGGGAAACTACTTATGGCGAAAGTGGTCCAAGCAACTTCAAATACGAGTGTCGTGGAATGGTTCACTAGTTCTTTCTTTTTCGAAAGAAGATGAAGAAGAGCTATACAATTTACTAGAACGAGGAGAAAGAAATGGGGTAAGAGGACTAAGGGTAATCGAGAAAGACGAGATCCAAAAGTTAGAGAAAAACGTGTCGCCAAATGCAACTTTGGCGCTTTGGGCTCCAACTGCTGGCCAAATTTCTCCCTTTGAAGCTGTTACTGCTCTGGTTGAAAATGCAGTAGAAAATGGCGTAATCCTCCATCTTGAAACGAAGGTTTTAGACATTGTTGATGATGGAACTAGAGTAACTAAACTTGTAACAAACAATGGAGAAATTGAAGTTGATTGGGTAATAAACGCTGCAGGTCTTTATGCCGATTATATAGCTAAGCTAGTTGGGGAAGACGATTTTAAAATAACTCCAAGAAAGGGCGAGTACTTCTTATTTGATGATGCTGCTGAACCAAAAGTTTCAAGGATACTTTTTCCGGCTCCAAAGCCCAAGTCAAAAGGCGTAGTTGTAACTACTACTGTTGATGGAAATTTAATGATTGGACCAAATGCTACCGACTTACCTGAAGAAGAAAAGGAAAACAAAGAGACTACGCAAGAAGGCTTAGAGGAAGTTTGGAGAGATGCCTCAAAGTTAGTTAGAAGTTTACCACCAAAAAGTAAAGTAATAAAAACGTTTGCAGGACTAAGACCAGAACCAACTGGAGGCGACTTTATAATTAAACCTCACGATTCTTTGCTGGGGTTCATAAACGTTGCAGGAATGAGATCACCTGGGCTAACTTCTGCTCCTGCTGTTGCTTATGAAATTCCAAAAATGTTGCTACACCTTGGAGCTAGGCTAGTTCTAAAGAAGAATTGGAATCCTATTAGAAAAAGGATAATCAGGTTTTCAAGGGTTTCTAATAGAAGAAAGGATGAACTCATAGCAATGAACCCTCTCTACGGAAACATAGTTTGTCAGTGTGAAATGGTTACAGAAGCTGAAGTGGTGGAAGCAATAAGAAGAGGTGCAAGAACGATAGAAGGGGTAAAGCTTAGAACGAGAGCTGGAATGGGAAGGTGCCAGGGTGCCTTTTGCCGAGCAAAGATAGCAATGATACTTTCAAGAGAATTAAAAATTAAGCCGTGGCAAGTAAGAATAAAGGGAGCAGGTTCTGAAATTGGTGTTGGCGATTTGTTTAGTTTACTGCGTGAGTGATAAGAATGTATAGCTACGACCTCACAGTAATAGGAGGCGGAGCTTCTGGAATAGCTGCTGCTATAAAAGCAAGAGAACTTGGAATAAAGAAAGTTGCCTTAGTAGACGAGAAAAGCTACCTTGGGGGCGTTTTGCCGCAATGCATACACTCTGGCTTTGGGCTGGTTTACTTCAAGGAAAACCTCACTGGTCCGGAGTTTACGGAAAAATTAGTTCAAAAGGCGAAGAAGCTAAGCTTTGATGTCTATAACGATACTTTTGTATTCAAGATAGTTTATAGGGATTATTTTGAGAAACTTGTTTATGCAGTTTCAAAGCACGGAATAAAGAAGTTGAAAACAAAGGCAATAATATATTCTGCAGGATGTAGAGAAAGAAGCATTTATGAAATAGGCGTAGTTGGAAGTAGACCTTCTGGTATTTTCACAGCTGGAGAAGCTCAAACATTGATGGACATCTATGGAATAATGCCAGGAAAGAATGTTGTAATAGTTGGTTCGGGTGATGTAGGACTAATAATGGCGAGAAGGTTCGCATTGCAAGGAGCAAACGTTAAAGCAGT
This sequence comes from Nitrososphaera sp., assembly GCA_039793485.1. GTDB lineage: Archaea > Thermoproteota > EX4484-205 > EX4484-205 > JAAOZO01 > JAAOZO01. The sequence goes on from JBAMLO010000062.1 coordinate 3,375, forward strand.
AATTGAAATAATGCCATACCCTGGTGGACTAACTAGAAATATAGTTCAGTGTCTTAATGACTTTAATATCCCTCTTTTGTTAAGCCACTCTGTTTTAAGAGTTATTGGAAAAAATAGAATCGAGGAGGTTGAAGTTTGTAAGGTAGATGAAAACAAAAGATGCATCGAAGGTAGTAGATTTAGAATAAAGTGTGATACTTTGATTATTTCAGCAGGGCTTGTTCCTAGAGTAGAGTTGCTGGAAGACCTAGGAGTTGCTATTGATCCACTAACAAGAAGTGCAGTTGTTAATGATAGGCTGGAAACTTCATTACCTGGAATATTTGTGGCTGGAAACGCTCTAGTTGTCAACGACTTAGTTGATTATGCAGTAGAGCAAGGTGAAGTTGCAGCTCAGGGAGCAAGTGAATTTATCTTCAACAAAGGAATCAATGCTGCACAATGGAAAAAAGTAAAACTTAATGGAAACATTAGATTTTTTGTTCCTCAACTTATAAGCGGAGAAAAAGATGTAACGATGTATGGCCGAGTTATTAGTCCGAAAGAGGAAGTTAAGCTTAAGATTAGCGAAATCAACAAAGAAATTTCCTTTTTAAGGGTAAGACCTTCAGAAATGATTAGGTTAAGATTAAGCAAGGATGAATTAAGTGGCGTAAAAACTAAAAGTTTAACTTTTTCTATTTCTTAAGAGGAGTGAGTGATCTAGCTTGGAAAACAAAGGAAAAGTAGTAAAGCTGACATGTATAGTTTGCCCAATTGGATGTGAAATAAAAGTTACTATTGAAAATGATAACATTGTTTCGATAGATGGAAACAAATGTCCAAATGGCGAGAGATACGCAAAAGAAGAAGTTGTTCATCCGAAGAGGCTGGTTTTTACAGTATTGAAATGCAAAAACGGAAACATGCCAACTGTAGCTGTGAAAACAAGTAAACCCGTCTCAAAGTTTTTAATTCCCAGTGTAATGAAATATTTGTCAAATGTTGAAGTTTCAGCTCCGCTAAATGTTGGCGATGTTATTGTACAAAATATTTTAGACTCTGGTGCAGATGTAGTTGTTACAAGAAGTGTAAATCTCTTAGAGTATAATTCGTAGACAAGTGTGCTTAAGCTTTAAGTAGCTAGGCTCCAAAAACACTTATATAGGCTTCATACATTCCTATAGAAGTAATATGAATGTAATAGACCTGTTGCCGTCATGGGTTCGAGCGTATGCGCCGTTCATAGTAGCGTGGATTGTATCAGCTGTTGTAATAATGATCGCTGTAAGCATGACGGGAGGAAAAAGCGATTTCATCTTATCTTTAATAGTGTCTTTAATAGGTTCTCTCGTATTTGGTTTGTTTTCCGGTAGGCTCTTGTACAACTTAATAGCTATCTTTGTATGGCTTCTACTTTTGAAGACATTTTTCAAGATGAGTTGGCTTCAGGCAATTGGCGCATCAATTCTCTCTTACATCTTCAGTATAGTGCTGCAGTTCTTATTTGGAGTGCAACTTATTCTTTAATTTTTCAATAACTTTTTAAGCACAAAAACTTAAATATTTATCCCCTAGTATAGAATACTTCATGACTCTAAGAGTTGGGATAATAGGGTGTGGCGGAATAGCAAACACGCACGCTAGGATACTCTCGGGCAACAAAGAGGTTTCTCTAGTAGCATTCTGTGATATTGTGGAAGAAAATGCTAAAAGTTTTAACGATAAATATGCAAAAGGGAAAGCAAACGTTTATACAGACTACACAAAGATGCTTGAGAAAGAAAAGTTAGACATAGTTTACATTTGTCTTCCTCCATTTGCTCATAGCAACGAAGTAGAAATTGCAGCTGAAAATCATACGAATGTATTCATAGAAAAACCGATAGCATTAAGTCTTGAACTTGCAAGAAACATGGTTAAGGTAACAGAAAAGTACTCAATAAAAACGCAAGTTGGTTTCATGTCCAGATTTGGAACAGCTGTTGAGTACTTTAAAGATTTAGAAAGCAAAGGCGAAACTGGAAACCTAGTTTTGTTTACTGGCAGGTATTTTTGCAACTCTTTGCATTCGCCCTGGTGGCGTGAGAAATCAAAAAGTGGAGGCCAAGTAGTAGAGCAAATAATTCATCTTTACGACCTATCTAGACACTTAATGGGCGAACCCAAGAGTGTGTTTTCCAAGATGGACAATCTTGTACATAAAGACGTTGAAAACTATACGGTTGAAGATGTTAGCGCTTCTGTCGTAAAGTTCAAGAATGGTTCTCTTGCTGCTATTGCTGCAACGAACTGTGCAATCCCAAATAAATGGATCTTTGATTTTCATGTCGTTAGTAAAAACTACACTGCTTATTTCTCAAGTCCCAATGTTGCAAGCATAGTAAAAACTGATGTTCCATGGGAGAATAGCACTGAAATAAAAAGTAGTAAAGACATATATGAAGCTGAAACTTTAGACTTAATTTCTGCAGTAAAAGAGGATAAAAGTACTAGAGTGCCAATGATAGAAGGTGCAAGGAGCTTAAGTCTAGTTCTTTCTGTAGTAAAGTCAGCTGAAGAGAACAAAGAAGTTGAGGTTGAAGTGGTATGAGCGTAAGCAGCGAAGACAAAGTAATACTCCTTGGCCATGCACATATCGACTTAGCATGGCTTTGGACAAAGGACGAAACTATACACCTCGTTTCTTTAGGCACCTTTAGTTACACACTAAACTTAATGAAGGAATTTCCTTTCTTAAAATTTGCGCAAAGCTCAGCACAAATCTATAAGTGGATTGAGCAATACTATCCTGAGGTCTTCAAACGCATTACTGAAAAAATAAAGTCTGGTCAGTGGGAAGTGGTTGGTGGTTCTTGGAGTGAATTTAGCCCAAACTTGACAGGAGAAGAAACACTAGTAAGACAATATTTGTATGGGAAGCTTTACTTTAAGGAAAAATTCGGAGTTGACGTTAAAGTAGCTTGGCTTCCAGATAGTTTTGGCTTTCCTTGGACCCTGCCTCAAGTTCTTAAGAAAAGTGGGATAGATTACTTTCTCACTAGTAAACTAAACTGGCAGATTGAAAGAATGAAAAAACCAATTCCTTTTCCATACCATATTTTCTTATGGGAAGCTCCAGATGGTTCAAAAGTCTTGTCATACCTTACTCCTGGAGGCTACAATGGACTTGTAAAAATGGAAAGCATCGTTGCTCAACTCACAAGACTAAAGGAAAAACATGGAGTAAACAAATTACTGTTTCTCTTCGGTTATGGTGATCATGGAGGTGGTCCAGCAAAGCACATGATCAATGAAGCTTTAAGACTTCAAAGGGCTAAGGACTTTCCAAAAGTATCGTTTGGTAGTGCTTTAGAATACTTTAAAGAACTAGATTCAAGCATACCAAGTGAGAGAGTGCCAAAGTATAAAGATGAGCTTTACTTGAAAACACACAGAGGCACGTTTACAACAGAATCTAGAATAAAGAAGGCAATAAGAGAACTAGAAGACGACTTATGCGATGCTGAAAAGCTTTCAACAATTTGTTATACACTTTACGGAGGAAGTTATCCAAAAGAGGAGCTAAGAAGAGCTTGGGAATCTTTACTTTACATGACTACTCATGATATTGCAGACGGAACCTCAATTCAGGATGTTTATGATGAAATATTTTCGCAAGAGTACCCCGAAGCAAAGAGAATTGCTACTGAAGCAACAAGTAAAGCCTTAGGTAAGATGTTTTCGTCTTCTGGTGAAAAAGTTGCAAAGGAAGGCAGAACGATAGTTATCTTTAATACTTTATCCTGGCCAACTTCAAAAGTCGTGAGAGTTCCAATCGAAGACAAAGAATCAAACCTTCAGGTTTGTAGTCTTGATAATAAAGCGATGAAGGCACAAATCATTTACGAAGACGATAAACGTAGCTTAGTTTTCTTAGCTGAAAACTTACCTTCACTTGGCTTTAAAGCTTTTAGGGTTTGTTGCGCACAACCTCTTCAAGAGTCAAAACTGAAAGTAGGACGGTGGTTCTTAGAAAATGAATTCCTAAAAGTAATAATAGACCCTGAAAGTGGTTTAATCTCAAGTATATTCGACAAGAAGAACAACTTTGAAGTTTTAGACAGCTCAAAAAGAGGAAACGTTCTTCAGCTTTACGAAGACATGCCTCCCGATGCGCCCAGAGGTGAGCCTGCTTGGAATCTTTACTATGGCAACAAAGTAGAACTAAATAAAGTAAACTCGATTGAGGTCGTTGCGAATGGACCATTAGTAGCAACGATTAGAGTTACTAGAAAGTATGAAAACTCTACTTTTGTTCAAGAAATCTCTTTGCACGAAGGGTTACCAATATTAGATTTCAAAGTTAAAGTAAACTGGAACGAGAAATACAAAACGTTAAAGGTTTCATTCCCGCTCAGCTTTAGTAATGACTACGCTACCTATGGCATTCAATTTGGAGCAATTCAAAGATTTAGACACGACTTAGAAAGTTCTAATAAGGAAACTAAACTTCCTAAAAGGAAATGGGAAGAAGCAGACGTAGCAAAATTTGAAGTGCCTGCTCACAGATGGGCAAATGTAGATAATGAAGATGAAAGTTATGGTGTAGCTTTACTAATTAAAAATAAGTATGGATTTAGTTACGAGAAAAATGAACTTAAAGTAACGTTACTCAGAGGCCCAAGAAGAGGATACCCTCAACAACCAGAGCAGTGGGTTGATCAATCTTCTGATCCAACCGTTGGGGAGCATGTCATCAGTTATACGCTTTACCCCCATAGAGGAAACTGGGAAACTGCAAGGGTTCCAAACGTAGCATATGAACAGACAAAAGATCCCATAGTTTTTATCTCAGAAGCTCCTTCATTACCAGAGGAAAAATCATTTATGACTATACTCCCAAACAAACTAGTACTAACAGCCTTAAAAGTTTCAGAAACAAGTGATGATATTGTAGCACGAGTTTACAATCCTTATGGTGAGGAAGTTCAGGCAGAGCTTGTAGTACCATTCGAAGTTAAGAGTGCAGACGAGGTCGACTTACTTGAGTCAGGAGAATTCGTAAATAGGTCTCTAAGGATTGAAAATGGAAAAATAAAGTTCAAGACAAATAGGTTTGAAATAATAACTATAAAACTAAAGAAGGCCTAACTAGCTTTTAAAATTAGTTATTTTTGTCCAAACTTAGTAGTTAGGAGTTTTTCCAAATTTTAGTTTTTGTCTACAAATTTGGCATTGGTACTAAACGTAGGGCTATTGCTTCTTTACGTGCCTCTTCTGAAGTATGTAAACTGCAACGCCTGCTATGGTCCAAGCAATCCACGTTACAAAGCCAATGGGTTTGAAAATTGAAGCTATGATAATAACTGCAGAAAGTAACGGTAAATTTAATACACTCACCAATGGAATTTCTTTGTTGCCTACAATTAAGCTTGGTGTTCTTAATGGTCTATAGAGACGAGGTTTTTTCCATCTTAGCATCATCAGAGATAAAGATACAAGAATGTATGAAGAAAATGCTCCAAATAAGTACAAGTCTGCCACTAATTCTATGTTACCAGTAGATATAATTGCCAGAGAAACGCATGAAAATACAACTAACGAGACGTAAGGAGTCTCAAATTTTGGGTGTAGTTTACCGAACAACGTTGGTAGTTGGTTAGATACGCTCATGGCTCTAGCCAATCTGCTTATTCCAACAAGTCCTGAGTTTACAGTAGAAAGTAATATTAAGAAGCCAGTTATGCTTATATACGTAGCTAGTATTGTTCCAAGAAAAGGTATCTTCAAAGCAACAACAGACAATGGATCCTTAATGTGCATACTGATGGTTTCCCATCCAGCAACTCTGAGAGATAAGTAAGATATAGCTATAGCAATCAGTACTGATAAAATCGACGTCACATATATTGCCCTTGGAATATCTTTACTAGGTTTTTTTACTTCACCTGCAATCTGTCCCACAACCTCTATTCCAACATAGGACGCCATAGATACGCTGAGTCCCTTAAAGAATCCATCAAGAGAGATGGGCGGAGCCGAAATTACTCCACTTGAACTTCCAAGGAGAAAGCCAGAAATTAGAAACAGAGAAAGTCCAAAAAGAGATAGTAAAACCATAAAACATGATACCTTTGAGGACTCCTTTATTCCAATGATGTTTATAATTAGAAGAGCTATCAGCAATAGGGAAGATGAAGCTATAAAGAACTCGTGTCTGTGCAAAAAAGGAACGAAGTATCCAAGGTATCCCGTAGCCATCAACGTGCCATAAGATAGTGTTACTACGTAGTCTAGCATAAGCCACCAGGCAGCCAAAAAGGCAGCTAATTTTCCCATTCCTAAGGATGTGTAAAGGTAGGCACCTCCTGCATCGGGTATGCTACTAGATAACTCTGCATACGTTAAGGCTATAAGAACATAAGGAACTGCTCCTATTAAGAACACTATTGGGGCTAAACTCGAAGCATACAGTATTACTAATCCAAGTGTAAAATACACCGTTGAGCCTACGTCAGCATAGCTGTAGGCAAAAGCGCTTAGATAATTCAGCTCTCTTTTAAGCTTCTCCCTGTATGCTGTTTTCATAAGCTTATCTGCCCTCAGCATGAAGTTCTTATGGGTGCTTTATCCTAATCTTAAATTCAAGAAGCTTCACTAAAATGTAGTGCCTGACGATAAACTAAACGCACAATTGGCAACGCTTATTAAAGAAAAATACAACATTCAAAGCATTTTTGTAATTCTTAGAGGTGTTGAAGTTTTAGAGCGATACAGAGAAGCCTTAAACAAAGCAAAAGTAACTGCAGTTTTAGTAAACGAACTTGTGGTTTCAGAGATAACGAATAAACTTCGTCCTGGAGGGTGGAGCACAGTTTATTTAAACGAGCAAAACGGTTTTGAAATCGTGAAAGCAATAGTTTACGAAGACTCTAAAGCACTCGGTAAGAAAGTTCAAGAGTTTAATATTACGGGTGATTCCTTCATAGTAGCAATAGTAAGAGACGGTAAATATACTAAAGGCTAAAGACAACTTTGTTTTAGAAAGCGGAGATGAAGTGTTTATTGCTGGAAAGAAGACTTCTGTTGAGACACTTCTTGAGTACTTCTAGCATTTTTGTGAGTAGGTTGACTTAGTGAAATTTTAAAGTTAATTCTAAAGTTAGTAAAAGTTTTTAGTTTCTACTGCAACGCCGCAAAAGATTAGAAAACGACACACTAGAAGTTTGAGGGTTATTCCTAGCTTTTTGAAATAAAGTAAGTTACTAATAAAAAAAGAAATCTCTAGACGAGAACCTTAAGCTACCAAGGCACGTTAAGGGTTGAAGGAAGTTTAAGGTATGAATTGGTCAAGAAACTTCTTAGCTAAAAGTAAGCCCTCCTCATACTTAAAGTAGGGGTCCTCGTGCTCTATACTTAGTGCATAGTCATAGCCATGTTTCTTTAGAACTGTAATGAAATCAGCCCAGTTTAAATCCCCAAATCCTGGTAATCTGTGCGGGCACCAGCCTTCACTCCTTATTCCATTTCTTGAAACTTTTTCCCATAATATTTGTGCATCCTTCATATGCGTATGGTGTATTCTATCACCAAACTCATCTGCAACGCTTACAGCATCTATCATTTGACAAATGAGATGGCTAGGATCAAATTCAAGACCAAAGTTTTTAGAAGGTATTGCTTCAAACATTTTTTCCCATACATCTGGTCTATACGCTATATTGCCTGGACAATTCTCAATTGCAATTTTTATGTTTGTGTCTTCTGCTTTCTTAACTATTTCCGGCCAAACCTTTTTTATTTCTTTTATGTTGTCGTCTATACTTCCAGGATAAAGGCCAACCCATCCCGTTACTACTGGAATTTCAAGCTTGTATGCAACTTCTATAAGGTCTAAAAAGAACTTCTTGTGCTCCTTTCTTATGTTTTCTTCCTTATGAATTGGATTTCCATAAAAGCCAATGGCAGATACTATAACTTTTGAGTTTTTCAATAATTCTTTAGTTTCTTTAGGGTCTGAAATTATGGCATTTACATCAAAAAACTTACTGGAAGGGTCTGTGGAAATCGAAATTGCCTTAAACCCCTTTTCTTCTGCCCACTTCAGCGTTTTTCTGAGGTCTCCCAATTGGCCACCTGTAAGAAATCCGATGAACATTTTTCATCCTCTTAACGATCACATGCTTCCTATTTATACTTTTTGATTCTTTAGTGCGATGCATTAACTTTAAGGTCTTCCTAGATCGGAGTTGCTTTTCTTATGCTTGAAGCAAACACAATTACGATGTAAAGAATTTTCTTGAAGCCCATAGGCTAATGCATGAGTAAACAGAGCAAAAGTTTAGACTTCGTCGAAGAAATTGTTATTTTATGCCCCTAGCCACCTTAATAGGATTCTTATTCCATAGTGTCCACCATATGCATAGATTAAGTTAAGTACTATTTTACCTGCTATAGCTGCAAGAAGTGCTTTTGTTTTAGGATAGTTCATCGCGCCTAAAGGTATCCAAACAAGGTCATCTGGGCTCAGAGGCGTAGCTGCGAATATGAATATCAAAAGCACGCCGTACTTGTTTATTTTTTTTCCAAACTCGTCTAGCTGCTTCTTTCTTTTTTCCGAAACCGCATACCTTCCGGCGTATCCTATGTAGTAGTGGGTAAACTGACCAACGCCAGAACCTATGCCCCCTAAAACTCCAACCAAAAAAGGATTAAGCTTTGCCCCCAGTGCCATGATAACAAGAAAAGAAGGAAATATAGACAAGAATATCGAACTAGTTCCCAAAAAGCCTGCTATAAATGCTCCAATGTATCCTAAGCTTTCTACTATTTTTATCAGTTCACTTATAGTAATAAGAAAAAGAAGATGCTTCAACTTCTACCTAACACTTGAGTATTAGGTTTGGGTTTATAAATATTTTAGTACAGCAATGAAAGTGTACTTCTCTTCTTAAGCATAACAACAAAAAACTTATAAAAGGATTACGACGCATCGTAACTTGATGAGAAGCTTAACCTCTTTAACCTCAAAGTCTGTTGAGGATTACCTATCAACTATACTTAGGCTTGAGTCTGTCTTTGGGGCAGCGAAAACAGGAGACATAGCTCGTGAGTTAAATGTCAACTATGGTACTGTAACTAATATGTTGAACAAGCTTGAGCGAGTTGGACTACTAAAGAGGCAGAGGTACGAAGGTGTAACTTTAACTAAGAGGGGTAAAACTATTGCAGAAGAAGCTATCAAAAGACACAGAATTACTGAAAGGCTACTAACTGACGTCATAGGAGTAAGCCCGGAAGATGCACACAGATTAGCTCATAAGATTGAGCACGATGTAAAAGAGATTATAGACCAAATAGATTTTATACTAGACTATCCTGATAAATGTCCACATGGCAACCCAATATTTCGAAAGGTAGAAATGGAACAGCATGAACTTAGATTAAAAGATACAAATGAGGGTCAAACTTATGTTATAAATAGGATATCAATCGAAAATGATGATGTTATGAGCTTCTTGAGAAGCAACGACCTTTGGATAGGGAGAGCCATAAAAGTAAGATTAATTAAAAAATCAAGCTTGCAGGTAGAGACAGATGACAAAATAGTAAAAGTTCCCACTAAGTTTAGTGAACTAATTTTTGTGAAGGAGGTAACACAAAATGAAACCACTTGAAGTACTTGAAAAATTAGCCAATAAAGAATATATTAGCAAAGAACAAATTGCAAAGGAACTAGGAATCTCAAGAGGAGAAGCGGAACTTGCGTTTCAGATTTTAGAAGATCTAGGCTACATACGAAGAATTAGTTTTAGTTGTAACACAAAGTACTGTAGCTCTTGCCCATTTAGAAATATTTGTAATACAAAAGTTGAGATATACGAAATTAGGAAAGATAGAAAATGATAACTCGCCTGTCTTTAGTAGAAAGGGGAAGGACTGTGAAAATTGTGTCTATAGATGCTGGAATGGGCTTAGCTAGAAGACTGATGGAGATGGGAATGTTTGTTGGTTCAACAGTTACAGTTGTTGAGCAAAGCTTTGGTCATGTTATTGTTGAAGTTAGGGGTGCAAGATTTGCTTTAGGCAGAGGAATGGCAAATAAAATTGTTGTTGAGGTGATAGGGTGATGAGTTGCCACGCGGCAAAGTCAAAAGAAGAAAAAGGAAGAATAGGAGAGTACTTAACAATAGCATTGGCAGCACAGCCAAACACTGGTAAAACAACTTTGTTCAATACTCTTACAGGATCTCGTGCATATGTTGCAAACTGGCCTGGAAAAACAATAGAAAGAATGGAAGGCGTCTTCACACATAAAGGTAAGCGTATCCGAATTATAGACTTACCTGGCATTAGGAGTTTGTCTACGCTCAGTCAAGAAGAATCAATTGCAAAAGAATTCATTCTTTCAGGAGAGTATGATGCTCTTATCGTTATGGTTGATGCCGAAACGCTTGAAAAATCTCTATATTTTGCGATACAAATTCTTGAAGTGACAGACAAAGTAGTTATAGCAATAAACAAATATGACGAAGCGCATGCTTTAGGTCTTCATATAAACCAAGATAGACTTCAATCAGAGCTAAACGTGCCAACATTGCTTGTTAGTGCTCTGCGTAACTTAAACATAAGTCAGCTAATTGAAAGAGCAGTAGAAGTTGCAACTCAGAAACATTCTCCAAGGCCAGCTGTAGTGATAAACTATGGTGTGCTTGAAGAATTCATAAGAAAGATTTCGAATGAACTTGAGGCCTCAGGTTTCAGTAAAGATACTTCAAGAGTGGCTGCTGTGAGGTTACTGGAAGACGATACTTTTCTAGTAAGGAACTTAGACGAAGAAAAACTAAGCAAGATTCTAGCATACGTGCAGCAAGTAAAGCAAGAGGTGAAAGAAAGAACTGGCTTTTCATGCGAAGAGATAATTGTTATGTCAAGGTATAAGTTGGTAGAAGACATTGTAAAGAGAACTTCGACTCAAGTAAAAGTAGCAACAAAGGCATTTACTGAAAGCTTAGATAGACTTATGCTTGGAAATTTCCTTATTGGCTTAACAATATCGTCTTTAATATTATTTTCAATAATGTTTTTTTCATTCTCAATAAACACAGGATTTCCCTTAAACTACATCATAAGAGCGATGGGGAACGAAGAACTTGCTTCTCTTATTGAAGAGTACAGCTTAGGAGGAATTCTTTCAAGTATATTTTCCATTATTTCTTCTAGCTTAGAAATCTTACTCCATGCACTAAAGGCTCCAAGCTGGGTTGTCGACCTTACTATAAATGGAGTAGTTCAAGGAGTTGGTGCTGTCTTAACGTTTTTACCTTTAGTGTTCATTGTAAATTTGTTCATGGCAGTAGCAGAAGACAGCGGACTAATGTCGAGAGTAGCTGTTGTTTTCCATAGGTTAACATCTGCCTTTAACCTTTCTGGCAAAGCTGTTTTTCCAATGATAATTAGCTTAGCTTGTAACGTTCCTGGTGTTCTTTCTTCAAGAATACTTGAGAACGAAAATGAGCGAGTAGCAGTTTCAACTACGATTTCCTTCATTCTCTGCCAAGCAAGACTCGTCGTTCTACTTTTCTTTGTTTCTGCTATGTTTTATTCGCCTTTAGTTCAGTCTCTAGTAACTATCTCAATGTACTTCCTTTCTGTAATTTTGTTTTTGTTAAGCTATACGTTTGTGGTAAGATTCATTCTAAGGACAAAAGAAAAAGCTGAGCTTTTTATAGAAATGCCCTCCTACCATATTCCAAGCTTAAAAGTTGTTTCGTGGATTGCTTGGGAAAGGAGTAAAAGTTTTATAACAAAGGCAGGAACAGTTATTTTTCCAATGGCAATCTTAATATGGGCACTACTGCACATTGGTCCAAGCGGTTACGTTGAGTCTCCAAGTTTAAGCTTTGGAAAGACTATAGGAGAAGCCATCTCGAAGATGTTCATAGTAGAGGGATTCTCTAGGTGGGAAATAGGCCTTGCCTTGCTGACTGGCTTTATAGCAAAGGAAGTGATTATTGAAACTTTAGCAATTTCATTTAGCACTTCAAATCCTTCTGAAGCAATAAGTATGCTTTCCCTTTCCCCAGCTTCAGCCTTGTCTTTGTTAACCTTCATAATGTTGTATACACCATGCGTTGCTACTGTTGCTGCGACATATTCTGAAACAAAGAGCGTGAAGATGACTTTAGTTAGCTTAATTATAAGTTTGTCGGTAGCATACGTTGTTTCCTTACTTGTTTTCTATGTGTTTTCATTCATTTGAAAGTTTAAACTTAG
>JBAMLO010000063.1:0-15553 GCA_039793485.1 Nitrososphaera sp.
GTCAATAGAAATCCTTGAGGAAGAACACCGAATAATTGAGAAAGGAATAAAGTACCTTGATTTTGCTGCAGAAGCCATAAGAGAGAAAAAGGGCGTAAATAAAGAGAAGTTCTCTAAGGCCTTAGATTTTTTCTCAACGTTTGCAGACAAGTGCCACCACCTAAAAGAGGAGAAAGTGCTATTTCCAGTACTAGAATTAAGAGGAATTCCAAAAGAAGAGGGACCAATAGGAGTTATGCTTCTTGAACACGAGAAAGGAAGAGAGCTTGTGAAGGAAATGAAAAAAGCTTCCAGCGAAGAAAAGGGAGACATTATAGAAAACGAACAAGTCGCTGCTCTTGCATCCAATTACGCTGAACATTTAAGGGCTCATATTTGGAAGGAAGAGAACGTACTTTTTAAGTTAGCGAACGAAGTTATTTCTGAAGAAGAGGATAAGAAAATAGTTCAACTTTTTGAAGAGTACGAAGAAAAAGAGATTGGAAGGGGGGTGCACGAACACTACATAGACACAATAAACCGAATAAGCTCAGAGAAGTAAGGATCTTGAGCTTAAGACATAAAGAAAACAACTGCAAAGAATTAACTAACTTAAGAACATGGGAACTTTCTAGCTATGGGAAGCAGACAGAAATAAAAACTTTTATCTCGTAGTATTTTTTAAAACTGTATGCAAAGGGAAGAATATGAAAGCATAGTAAGTAAGTTTTATTCTTTACTTATTGTACTTCCAAGAAAGAATGCACTACTGAGTATATTGCTAGTTGAAGTCATAACTGGAAATATATTAGCAATACTAATAGACAGAAGTTTTTTGATTTTACAATTCACTTCATTATTTCTTTTGTTAAGCGTAGTAGATCCAATATTTAAAGAGAGCAAAAGAATTATTGGACTTTTTACCATATACTACGGAGTTTCCCTAATTGTAGGAATCTTAGCAAAAACTTTTATAAACGGAAGCCTTGGAATAGGATTTGTCTCGGCATCGTCTTTTTATCTCCTAGCTTTGTTTTCTTTAATGAGAAGTAATAAGCTTGCCGCAATAGAATCTTTGTCGATGTTGATTTTTCCAGTTGTCTCAATAAGCGTTATAGAACCGGTAAGATTGGTATACTATGTAAAGGTTCTAACTTTTGAAAGTGTTCCAGTTATCTTATTCATTCTTTGGATGAAGAAACGTACTCATGGTGAAGATGCACTTCAGTTGGTAAAAGCATTCTTACGTTCTTGGATAATTGATGAGAACGAACTAATAGAAGAAGCTTTCTACAAAAATGGAAACAACTTTGAAGTAAAAGCTCAACTATATTTTCTTGGCAACTTTTGTTTAGTGCTAACTAATTTGCACTATGGTCCTTACAGGAAAGTTGGAAGTAGCGAACTTCAGTACTTAATAGAAGAAGAACTAGAAAAAATTGGAATCAAATCGGTAGTTCTTCATGGAATTTCCACACATGAGCAAGACTTAGCACGTAGAAAAGATGCTATAGAAATATCTAAACAATTGGTTAATAAGATACGCAACAACGAAGTAAGTCAAAGAAGCATAGGAAGACCAATTGTCCCAAACAGAACTAGCACCGAAGGATGGGAAATCGTTACTGTTGGTGGGGAAAAAGCACCAATACTTGTAGTATCGAACAGTTTATTTGGTTCTGATGATATACCTATTGAAGTTTTAAGCGAGGTCAAAAAAATAGGGGATAGTTATGCCTTAGCAGATTTGTTTATCGTAGAAGCCCATAACAAAGAATTAGTTAATAAATCAAGAAACTACGATACACTAAAGCTTGCGGTAGAAAAAGCACTAGAAGAAGTTAAGTATGGTTCAAGGGTTCTATTTGGTTATGGAAGTTGCAAAACTCTAAGGAAAGAGAAAGGACTTTGCCGTAACGAAGTTAGTTGCCTAACTTTTAAAGTTAACGAAAAACAAGTGTCAATCTTTGTGCTTAGAGGAAACAATATTAGTAACGATGGAAGGAAGCTTATAATTAAAAAGTTCTCAGAACTGACGACAGAAGTTGTCACTACTGACGACCACAGCTGTGCAGCAACTATAGCAAAGGTAACTTACAACCCAATAGAAATAGACGAGGATTTAATAAAAACGATGAAAGAAGCCTTTGAAGAATCAATAAGAAATCTTAAGGAAGTTAACATAGGCTACGCTGAGGTTTTATTGGGTGAATATAAAGTTGTAGGAAAGGGAGTCTTTAAATTGCTTAAGATTCTTAAAGAAAGGGGAAGAATAGCATGTTTCGTTACCTTTGCTCTATTTTTCTGGCTCATCGCCGCACCAATAGTTGTTGGTTTTATTTAAGACTTAAATTTGTCTTGCTTTTTTATTAAAGGATGAAAGCAAACATTTTCTTCTTAGTAAGAGCTAGGTTAGAAGTTCTTCGCATATATTACCCCAAGAATTCATGAAAACAATTTCCTTTAGTTGTTTTCTGTTCGTAACCTCACCTTTTTCTTCATCAGGATAGCCGATGGGGATCATTGCAACTACTCTTATACCTTCTGGAATGTTAAGTGCTTTCTTTGCTTCAGATTCATTAAAAGCACAAACCCAGCATGTTCCAAGACCTTCAGAATAAGCCTGAAGGACGATATGTTCTATTGCTATCGCAAGGTCAACTTTCCAATACTCTTCACCATCTTTTCTTTTCCAAGCCAAGCTAGGGTCTGCACATGCTACTATTATTGCAGGAGCTTTTATGAACCACTCACTAGGATAAGCGTTGAAGAGCTTCTTTTTCACCTCTTCATTGTCAACCACTATAAAATACCAAGGTTGCTTGTTAGCTGCTGAAGGAGCAAGTCTACCTGCCTCAAGAACTCTGAAGAGCTTTTCTTTTTCTATGGGAGCAGCCTTGTACTTTCTAATGCTTCTTCTCTTCTTAAAAACTTCTAACAAATCCATAAATAAGAAATTGTTATAGAGTAGTATAAAAGCTTTTAAGAAGCCACTTCAACGTGTAGAAAAAGGGCTTTTACTAGAAAGAATACTTAAATATTTGTTGGGAAGGAGACGTTGCTTTGAGGTGGTAAGTACGAAGCTAATAATTTTTGGCCCGCCAGGCTCCGGAAAAGGGACATATTCTTCAAAGTTAAAGGAGATATTTGGCTTGGAAAAAATTTCAACCGGAGACATATTTAGAGAAGAGATAAAGAAGGGATCGGCATTGGGTAAGAAAATAGAGAAATTTGTAAAAGAAGGAAAACTTGTACCAGATGAAATTGTAATAGAGGTTGTTAATGAAAAAATAAGGAATTTAGACAATTTTATCTTAGACGGGTATCCTAGAACAATAGAGCAGGCTAGAGCTCTAGATAAAGTAACAAAGATAGATGCGATAATAAAGATCAACGTGCACGAAGAAATATTAGTGGAGAAAATTGCAGGAAGAAGGATTTGTTCAAATCCAGAATGCGGGAGTATTTACAATGTTGCAGATATAAATAAAGTTGTCGAA
The DNA here is from genome assembly GCA_039793485.1 of Nitrososphaera sp. Taxonomy (GTDB): domain Archaea; phylum Thermoproteota; class EX4484-205; order EX4484-205; family JAAOZO01; genus JAAOZO01. The sequence goes on from JBAMLO010000063.1 coordinate 3,480, forward strand.
GGGATAACCTACGTTTTACCTCCAATAATGCCAAAGAACGACATGAAATGCGATAAATGCGGAGCACCACTAATTCAAAGAGATGATGATAAACCAGAAATAGTAAAGGAAAGAATAAAAATTTATGAAAAACAAAGTAAGCCAGTACTCGACTACTATCAAAATGAAAACAAAATTCCATTCATCGAAGTTTGGATGAATAAGCCACTTGGCGAAATAGTTGAGAAGATTGTAGAAGAAATAAATAACTTAGGAATAAGATAGTGTTAACATTTAAGAATTTATTTTTCGTATAGCTTCAATGCTTATTTTTGGCTTTCTGTCAAAAGTTAGCAAGCCATTCACTTCTTGCTCAACGTCGTAAAACTGAGTGTAACAGTAGCCTTTTATAACTGGAACTTTCTTTATGTTTTGAGTTATATCTTCATACCATTTTAAAAATTCATCCTTTGTAAGCAACTTCTTGTACGGAAACTCTCTTCCTCCTTGTGGGGGATAGTCAACGATGCCCAGTCCACCATATTCGCTTATAACTATTGGCCTTTTGGTAAATTTTATTCCTTTCGCAAACAAAGGAAGAGGACAGGGAATTTCCGACTTCTTTTCTAAGTATGCATCCCACTTGCTTTTGAACCCTGCGGAATCATAATCGTGAATGTCTACTATGTCAGTCTTTACATGAACATAGCCACTGTTGTCTACAACTAGCCTAGTTGGATCAAGCCTCTTAGTGATGTTGTAAATTTCTTTTACAAACCTTTGTTGCTCCTTAGACTCATAGACATTTGAAATGCCCCAACACTCGTTGAAAGGAACCCATGCAACTATGGAAGGGTGATTGAAGTCTCTTCTTATTACTTCCTGCCACTCTTCCTTCATCAGTTCTTTAGCAGCTTTACTCCAAACGTAAAATGATGGCATCTCTTCCCAAACAAATATTCCAATTTTGTCGGCATAGTAAAGCCAAATTGGACTTTCAATTTTTTGATGCTTTCTAACTCCGTTAAAGCCCATTTCTTTTAGAACTCTTATGTCGTTTTCAAAATCTTTTTCGTCTTTTGGGAAGTATATTCCTCCAGGGTAGTAGCCCTGGTCAAGCAAGAACTTAAAGTATACTTCGTTGCCGTTTAGGAAGATGCTTTCTTTCTTAACTTTTATCGTCCTAAAGCCTGTGTAGCCACTAACCTTGTCCATAACTTCATTGTCCTTTTCTAAAGAAACTTCAAAGTCGTAAAGGTTTGGGTCTTCTGGACTCCATAAGCTTAAGTTGTTAGCTTTAAGCTTCAAAATTAGAAACTTTCCATTGATTCTTTTCTTTGAATCTAAGATAACTTTTCCATCTTTTATTAAAGAAAACCTAACATCAAAGTTCCTAGCATGATCAGATAAAAACACTTTCACCTTAATGTAGTCGCCTTCCTTGTAGACCCTTGCTTCCTTAATGAATATCTTTCCTCGCTCTTCAAGGTACACAGGTTGCCAGATTCCAGTTATTGGAGTATAGAATATTCCAGAAGGTTCTTCTTGCCTCCACTCTTGTTTTCCTCTAGGCTGAGAAGGAGAGTTGTAGTCCTCCACTCTTACTACGATGTTCAACTTGTCTTCAGAAATACTTTTTCTAATTTCGAACTCTGCGGGAGTGTAGCCTCCATAATGCTCTCCAGCGTATTCGCCGTTAAACCAAACAGTTGAATGAAAGTCTGACGCTGAAAGTATAAAGAAGAGCCTTTTTTCTTTATTAAGCGAATTTAAACTAACTGTTTTCCGATACCAAACAACCCTATGATAGCTTTTATCGTTTATGCCACTTAACTCACTTTGGTAAGGATAGGGTACCGTTATTTTCTTAGAAAAAGCGTGGCTCTTGTACCATGTTTGTAGCTCGCCTACATCTTCGTCGTCAAAATCAAATTCCCATTCACCGTTTAGGTCAAGAAAGTTCTCCCTTCTGAAGTCTATCCTTGGATGTTTCATGAAACTTTTCAAACTAAAGTAATGCCAATGCTCTATTAAAATGTTTTCAATACAATAAACTTTAGTTAACATGTTAGTTGGATAGTTAAAGGCTAAGAAAACTTAAATGACAAAAACAAGTGTTTTAGGTTAAGTTTTTCTTTTTATAAGGATAAGCCTATTTATCATAAAGTTAAGACAAGTATTCCAAGGAACACTAACAACCCTGCAACAGCTGTCTTTAAGGTTATTTTTTCTCCCAAGAAGAGGTAGGACATTACTATGATGAACAACAAACTTGCTCTATCTATTGGAGCCACCTTCGAAGCATCTGTTAACTTTAATGCAGCAAAGTAAAACACCCACGAGAGGGCACCGCTTACTCCACTTAGTATGATAAACTTCATGTCGTTGCCCGTAAGGTCAAAAACTTGCGGTAATTTCCCGAGTGAGGTAACTATTATTAGCATTGTTACAGCCATGATTACTGCTCTAACGCTAGTTGCGACTGTAGAGTCTACTGTCTTTAAGCCCATCTTGCCGAATATAGTTACTAGGGCTGCAAAAAATGCGTCTAAGATTGCAAGAATTAACCATGTGTAGTTACTCAGGTCCATGCAGCTTTAGTGTACTTATATAATATAAAAAGCTTTTCTACTGCTCTTTGTAATTCAGCCTCGCACTTACACATAGAGTCTTCTTACAAGATAAAGATAAGCTTATGATTTACATTAACCTAGGTTCTTATAATGAACGTTCAACTCCTGCTCAGAAAGAAGATAGCATCAATGAACCCTAGATTAAGAATTTCGATACGCTTGCTCTCAGTAACGTATGTGATACACAAGTATTTCTTTACTCTTTTAACCTCTACTTTGAATACTATCTCTTATTTTTTCCATGCGCATCCTAAGAATCCTTCTTAACTACCTCTTAATTTCCTTAGATTTTATGAGGTCGTTTAGTTTACGTTGTCCATTCCAATTTATGAAACCCTCTTAATTGCGAGTCTGCTACCTTAACGAGAGTAAGTGACCTTAAGATGACAGTTTCCTTCAAAGAAAAACTTAAAAAACCTTGCTAGAAGAATTTAAGGCGCTAGAAGCCATAAGAAGTGTAGGTTGTGGAAGTGGCTGAGCATGCCATTAAAGACTGTTAAGCTCACTGCAAGCTTCAAGCTGAACAACTCAGTACCAGAAGACCTATTTGCTATATATCAAGAGGTTGTAAACGAGCTCCTTAACTACGCTCAAGCAAAAGGAATTACAAGCTTCAAGCGCCTAAAGTCAGAAAAGTATTATGAGTTGAGGGCTAAGCATCAAAATCTTCCATCGCATTACATTTACACAGCTTGTCAGATGGCCTGCTCAATCTACAAGAGCTTTAGGAAGCTTAAGCGTAGAGGCATTGCAAAAGCCGAAAAGCCATTGTTCAAGAAGCCTGTTGTAATGTTGGACGACCACCTCTTCAGCATCAACCTTGAAAGCTGGAAAGCTACAATAGCAACTGAAAGTGGCAGAGCTACATTTAAGCTGCTTCATGGGACATACCACGAAAAGTTTAGGGAGATGAAAGTTGGACAAGCTTGGCTCGTCAGGAGGGCAGATGGCTGCTACTTAAAGGTCGTGTGTAGTAAGACTGTTGAAATAATGAATTCCAATGGTAAAGCTGTAGCAGTAGATGTTAATGAGAATAATGTTGCCTTCGGCTCCATAAAGCACATCAGTAACGTAAAGACTAAGGAAAGGACGATAAGAACAGCCTACTTCCTTAAGCGCAGAAGGCTTCAGTTGCATCCAAGGCTAAACGAGAAGTCCTTAATGGCAAAGTATAAGGGAAGAGAAAACAGAAGGGTCGTTGACGTATACCATAAAGTTGTCAACCAAATAATCCAAAGAGCAAAAGACGAAGGTGCACTAACTATAGTGCTTGAGAAGCTTACATACATGAGGAAAAGAATTAGAAGCTCTAGGGCAATCAAGGGAAGGCTCAACAGATGGAGCTTCAGAAAGCTTCAAAGCATCATAGAGTACAAAGCTAATCTTGCAGGCTTAAACGTCAGCTCTTTAAAAGCAAATGGCACCTCAAGCCTATGCCCAAGATGCAGGGTTATGCTAAGCCCAAGCGGGTATAGGCTGATGAAGTGCCCAAAATGTGGACTGGAGGAGGACAGAGACAAGATAGCAGTCATAAACCTCCTCCATGAATACCAGAGGAATGTGGGGGCTTCATCCGTTCACCCCGAAAGCCCTCCCATGACACGAGGAGAGAAGGATGAAGAGCGTTAGAAAGTTAAACGCTCAGACAGAACGGAGTTAGAGGAGGAAAGTTTACCAGAAAGAATAGCAAACTATGTGTTAGCTAGAAGAAATGAAGACGGAGGATACACTTCAGTACAGTTTATAGAATCAAACATATACGATACTTTCCTAGCTTTAGCTATACTAAAGGAAATTAACGTTGAACCGCCAAACGTTGAACAAACAATAAACTTCCTAAAGAGTTTTCCACTTTTAGATTTAAGATCGATATACTACGTTAACAAGTCACTTGAAATTTTAAGACAGCCTTTGATTGATGCTACTGAATTCATAGTGAACATTAGAAATAAAGATGGTGGTTTTGGGACTTTAAACGTAGATATAGAGTCAAGCTCAGAACTTGAAACAACTTTCATGGCTATAGACTTACTAAAGATGCTTGACAAAACAATAAATGATAAAGAAAGAACCATAGAATTCGTGCTTAACTTAAAAAACCCAGATGGAGGATTTGGGAAATCGTTAAATTCAAACATAGTTTCAACTTACTATGCATTAAGTGCGTTAAGCTTGTTAGAGTATGATGTTGAAAAGCTAGAAGAAACAAAAAGATACGTTACTTCATGCGAAAGCGAGATGGGAGGATTCACACCGAAACCACTAGCAGAACCTCCGTTCATAGAATATACTTACTTTGGGGTAATGGCATTGAAGTTTTTCAAACTTAAGCCAAAAAGTACAGCTAAAACAACAAGCTTTGTGCTTAGTTGTTTAAACTCAAACGGTGGATTCAGAAGAAGTTCAGAACATGGTATTTCTTCGTTTGAGTACACGTACTACGCAATTTCCGTACTTAAAGAGCTGGGAGTGAGTATAATTTGAACGAAAATTACTTAAGTGAGAAACACAAAAGCGCTATAATTTCTGCAACAATATCTCTGAAGAAATACCTAGAAGATCTAAGAAGGCTGATGAGCGAGGGAAAGGCCCCAGAATTTACAGGCTTCGCAGGTAGACCAATGCCGCTGCCAAAGAGTAAATTAGAAGAGCTTAACAAAAAGTTAGAAGAGATTGAGCAAGTTATAAATGAAATAGAGAGCGAAGTTGGAAAAGAAATAATAAACGAAAGGCCTGATTTGATGTTAACTTACATGTGGGCCAGCGTAATACTGGGCAAGATGGAAGGCGTTCTTAAAACTATAGAACCAAGTAGCTTAGAGAAAAGCAGAGGCGAACTTCCAACAAGCGTAAAGAACTTTTTAGAAGACAAAGTGAAGATGCTAGAAGACAAAGTAAAGAGGCTAAGAGACGAATATACAACTGCAAAGTTCTAGTACCTATCTTTCAAAGCTTTATCTTAAGGAGAGTTCATACACTACGATTAGCACTTTTAAGAATTAGCTAGCAAAAATTAGAGCTTAACAAGATACTGTTTCAGTAACCTTGAGCATTAAAGCTTCTTGAACTAAAACTTTTATATTTCTTAGCTTAGTTAATTTGCTTATGAGCAAACTCTTTGTGAGCGGTACAATAAACTGGGACATAACGTTGTTTGTTGATAAGCTTCCGCTGGGTGGCCAAGAAGTCCTCGTCAATAAAGTTACTTTTGCTCCTGGTGGCAAAGGTGGAAACGTTTCTGTAGCAGCTTCAAGACTAATGGAAAGAAACGAAGTTTCATTTATAGGCGCTCTTGGGAAAGATGAGATAGGAAGTAAGCAGATAAAGATTTTAGAAGAAGAAGGGGTGAACACAGAATTTGTAGCGCAAGTTGATTCGGCGAACTCTGGACAAGCATACATCGCTGTTGAAGCAACTGGTCAAAACATAATTCTTACCTACTTCGGCGCCAATGAAATGTTGAGTGTTGACCTCTTTGATAAAGAAAAGCTAGAAAACGCCCTTAAAAGGTGCAATGTTTTGGTACTTATGGATGCGCCAGTAAAATTTGTAGAGGATATCTTAAAAATTGCTACGTCTGAAGTTATATGGAGTCCTGGACCAACAATAAAGAAACAGATGGAAGAAGTAAAGAGATTAGCAAGCAAAGTAAGTTACTTGATTTTAAACGAACATGAGTTTGAGGTTCTTTATGGTACAAAGGACTGGAGAAAAACTGAAACAAGAGTGAAGAATTTAATAGTTACGCTTGGAGAAGAAGGAGCAGCTTTAATCAGTAATGGAAGCTACGAAACTTTCCAAACGATAAATCTGGCAGCCTATGGCTTACAAGTTGTAAACACGGTAGGATGTGGAGATGCGTTTGTTGGTGCGTTTGCAGCAATGAAGCAGCGAGGCTTTTCAGATAGAGACGCTATAAAGATTGCAAATTGTGCAGCAGCTTTTAAGGCAACTAAACCTGAAACAAGGGGAAGCCCAAAACTTAACGAACTTAAGAAATTTTTAAGCCTAGTTGGTATGTTAGATCTAGCAAATAGGTTGTAGCTAAGAAACATCTTAGGCCAGGTTAACGATAAGCGTAGCCAATATAAATCCTAAAAACAAACCAAAAGTTACTATTTGAGAAGCAAATTCAACGTCCAGCTTAAACAGGTCTGCGTAAACTACTGTCATGAAGGGGGGAGGCAAAGCTGAAAAGAGAACTGCAACCTTCTTTTCAACTCCTTGGAAGCTGAAGATATTAATTAAGATGTATCCAAAGAGAATCCCAAAGATAAACTTAGTTACCCAAACTGGTTTTGTTTTCTTGAGGTCGATGCTTAGTTTTGTTAGGCTTGCACCAGTTGCTACTAGTATTAGTGGAGAAGTGAAAGATGCAACTATGCTAACAAAATTGTAGAGCTGATCATTCGTTATAGAGTAAGTACTCAGCACTATTCCTATTGCCAACCCCCAAACATATGGCATCGTTACTATTGCTTTTAATCCGCTTACAATAGCTCTTAAAAGACCTTTATTTTCTTCTTCGTTGATTATGCTTAAAATAGCATAGACAATCATAAACAAGTATATAGAGTTGCCAATGTCCATCAGTAAAGCTGTAGCCACTCCTGTACTTCCATAAAAAGTTTCAAAAAAAGGCAACCCAAACAAGCCGGTGTTCATTGAACTTGAAGCTACTAGCATTATACTTTTTTCTCCCTTGCTAACGTTCTTATTTCTTAAAAAAATTAAAATTAAAAGAAGTTCAACTAAACTAAGAGAAAGACCAAAGAAAGCAAGCTCAAGAAGGTTTTCTGAGATCTTTGTTTTCATGAATGCCTTAAGTGCTGAAAAAGGTAATAGGATATAGATTACTACCTTTGTTATAAAGCTTATCCCCTTTTCATTTATTAAGTTCAATTTTCTAATAAAGAACCCCATAATTAAGAATAAAACAATATTTAGGAAACCTGCTAGGTAAATCATCTTCTCAGCAGGCCAAAATAGAAATATTTATTTCTTCCTTTTAGCTTATAAAACCTATGAGCTTTGAGTGGTACCTGGACTTTGTAGACAAGAAGTATGCTCCAACTGAAGACGACTTAATTGCTTTGTTTAAAGTTGTGCCTTCGCCTAACTATAGCATTGAAGATGCAGCCGGCAGAATAGCAAGCGAATCCTCTATAGGGACATGGACTACATTAACTACGATGAATGAAAGAATAAGGGCTTTAATGGCAAAGGCCTATGAGTTTAATAAAAACTATGTGAAGGTTGCTTATCCCAAAGAACTGTTTGAAGAAGGAAATGTTCCTCAACTAGTCAGTTCTGTTGCTGGAAATATATTTGGAATGAAAGCAATAGAGAGCCTTAGGCTTCTAGACGTAAGGCTTCCAAAGTGGTATCTCAAATACTTTAAAGGCCCACAGAAAGGTATTCAGGGAGTAAGAGATATATTCAGAGTTTACAATAGACCACTACTTGCAACAGTTCCAAAGCCGAAGGTTGGCATGACTTCTGAAGAGCATGCAAATGCTGGCTTTGAGGCTTGGGTTGGAGGAATAGACTTGCTGAAAGATGACGAAAATTTAAGTAGCCAGCCTTTTAACAGGTTTGAAGAGAGAGTAAAGCTAACTTTTAGGAAGAGAGATGCTGCAGAAGAGGAGACAGGTGAAAAAAAGGATTACCTAGTTAACATAACTTCAGAAACTAAAGAGATGATCAAGAGGGCGAGACTTGTAAAAGAATTTGGTGGGAACTTTGTCATGGTTGACATACTAACAGTTGGATGGTCTGCCCTTCAAACGATAAGAGAAGAATGTGAAGACCTTAAGCTTGCTATTCATGCGCACAGAGCTTTTCATGCCGCATTTACAAGAAATCCTGAGCACGGAATGTCAATGTTAGTTGTTGCAAAACTAGCGAGGTTGATTGGAGTAGACAACATTCACATAGGAACTGTTGTTGGAAAGCTAGAAAGTCCTTTGCAGGAAGTTAAAGATTTGTACAACGAAATGACAAGTCAAAAATTCAGGGGAAATGAGCTTACGCTGGACCAAGAATGGTATAACATTAAACCAACTTTTCCTGTTTCTTCAGGTGGTCTGCATCCAGGCATAGTTCAAGAAGTCATGAAGATTATTTCTTCGAACATTATAATTCAAGTTGGAGGTGGACTTTGGGGGCATCCAATGGGAGGAAGAGCTGGTGCTAAGGCTATAAGACAAGCAATAGATGCTTACTTAAGTGGAGTAGACGTCTTAGAGTATGCCAAAGAACATAAAGAACTTAAAGTTGCCCTTGAAAAGTGGGGAGTCTCAAAGCCAAGCTAAGTGAAGAAAGATGAAAATTGGTCTTGACCTAGTAGAAGAAGGAAAGGTGGAAGTAAAAGGTAAAAGTGTTGGCTTAATTATAAACCACACCAGCTTCAGCTCAAACTTAAGCTACATATTAGAAGTTTTTGAGGAAAGAGAAGCTAAAGTAAGGGCAATTTTTTCTCCAGAGCATGGCATCTTTGGAAGCCAGAAGGATGGAGAAAAAGTTGAGCATCAAAAATTAGAAGACAAAAACATACCAGTTTATAGCTTGTATGGCAAGTATCTTAAGCCCACGAGCGAAATGCTAGACGGGTTGGACTTATTGGTTTATGACATTCAAGACGTAGGTGCAAGATTTTATACTTATATTTCTACAATGCTTTACTCGTTTCAATCTGCAAGCGAGAACGGAGTGAAGTTTTTAGTTTTAGATAGGCCAAACCCAATTGGAGGAACTTTAGTAGAGGGGCCTGTTTTAAAAGATGAGCTACGTTCGTTCGTTGGGGCTTACAGCTTGCCGATAAGGTATGCTTTAACGCCTGGGGAACTTGCAAACCTTTACGCAAGAGAAAATGGAATAAACAACTTTGAAGTAGTTAAGCTTGAAGGTTGGAAGAGAAGTATGCTCTTCGACGAAACTGGACTTCCGTGGATATTTCCCTCACCAAACATGCCTTCTTTAACTTCAGCCTTGCTCTACCCTGGAATTTGCCTTTTCGAAGGAACAAACTTGTCAGTGGGTAGAGGCACTTCAAAACCATTTGAAGTCATAGGAGCTCCTTGGATCAACGAACAAAAACTAGCTAAAAAGCTTAAAGAAAGACTTAAAGAAGATGTTGGAGTTGTTCCTGTAAGGTTTATTCCGTACTCTTCAAAGTACAAAGATGAGCTTTGCAGGGGAATTTACTTTGTCATAAAAGATAGGAAAAAACTGAAATCTGTTTCTGTAGCAATAAAGACAATCTATGAAATATTTCAAGCTTACAAGGAAAACTTTAAGTGGGATGAGTACATTTCGAGAGGTGAAGAAAAAGTTGATCACTTCTCACTCTTAGCTGGAGACAGAAAGGTAAGAAAGCTTATTGAAAGCAATGAGAATCCTGAAGAAATAATATCGTCCTGGAATGAGGAACAAAAAGCTTACTTGAAAAGAATTGAGAAAATCAAACTCTACGAATAAGGGTATGCTAGCAAACTAATTAAAATTTTAAAACTACGGTTGTAACGATGCTTTTCTTGCAAACCTAAAAACTTATAAGGTATCCTAGCTTAAAACATAACGACAGCAGATGGCACAAAGTGCTGTTGACAAAGAGCTTTCTATTGGAGAAATACTTGGAAGGGCAGTAAGCATTTACGCTAATAACGCGATTGACTTCTTAATAGTATACATTGGGGCTGCAATTATAACAGGAGGATTAGGGGTCATGTTCTTGTCTGCAGGCATACGTGCTATTTCAGAGTTGCAAACTACTAGCGAAATAACGCCATCAACTTTAAACCAATTGTTTGGTTTGCTTGCTTCTTCTGTTTTAGTAGCAATAATAGATGGACTAGTAAATGCAATTAGAGATGGAGCTGCGGTTAAGCTTACATCAGACTATCTAACTTCATTAAGTTGCGACTTTCAAGTTGCCTTAAGCTTCGTTGCACCTAAAGCTATTTCGATAATAGTAGCCACTGTGATAAGCTCAGTTATAATAGTTCTAGGATTTTTGTTCCTAGTAGTACCAGGAATAATAGCAATGATAATGCTGGCTCTTATTGTGCCTGTAATAGTACTGGAAAACAAGGGCGCGCTTGATGCCCTTGGAAGGAGCAAAGCTCTAGTAAACCGCAGGTGGCTTAAGACTTTTGGTGTGCTGTTAATAAATGGAATCATTATACTTTTTATAAGAGCCTTTTCCAATACTCTACTAGTACCTTTTGATGAAAGAATTTCTACAATCCTATCCGAAGTTATCGTATCTCTTATAGCGCCAATAACAACAATTTCCATAACTCTGCTTTACTACTCGATGCTGGTCAAAGAAAAAGTACTTCAGCAAAGTGTGGCTCAAGTTTCGCCATCGCAACCTCCTCAATGATGCCATTGAGCTTTGAAAACAAGATAACTTTCTCTGACAATAATATGTATAAAGATTTTTAAAGCTAAAGAAATCATTAACTGCATGGACAAGAACTTGTTTAGTTCATCTGGAATTTGGGTTAGGGGCAACTTGCATGCTCACACTAAGAACTCAGATGGGCTGCTGACATCTGAAGAAGTAATAGATTACTACTTCAGCCGTGGCTACGATTTCTTAGCCATTACAGATCACGAAAAAGTAACGATGGCAAAATCTGAAAAGCTAATACTGCTGCCTGGAAGCGAGATTTCAGTAGGAAGATGCTTTCTTGGGGACAGCTACCACATCTTAGCTATAAATGTTGACGATAATGAAGCACTACAGAAGTATAAGAATGAATCAGTTCAAGCTCTCTTGGATTTTGTAAATGAAGAAAAATCGTTTGCCATAGTTGCACACCCATATTGGTCAGGTCTTACACACTCGGACTTACTTAATATAGAAGGATACATTGGAATTGAAGCATACAATGGAGGATGCGACATAGAAGTTGCAAAAGGCTTTTCAACAGTTCACTGGGATAACTTACTTACTCAAGGAAAAAACGTCTATGGGTTTGCAACTGACGACGCGCACTACTACGGCGATTTAGATTCTGCACGTGGATGGATAAATGTAAAGGTTAAAGAGAAAAGCGCAGAGGAAATAATATCCTCAATAAAGAAAGGAAACTTTTATTCTTCAAGCGGGCCAATCGTAGAGCACCTCTCTTACCACGATAATAAAGTTGAAATTAGAACGTCACCAGTAGAAAGAGTGGACTTTGTTTCTGAAGGTGGAAGGGGCTTTAGCGTCTCTTTAGACATCTACAACAAAGTAAAACAAGCTAAAGACAAGATGAGAATTTTAGGTAAAGTAGAGATAACTCGGGAGAGAGGAAATGAAGTAGCATACGTTGAGCTTGGCAACAGCAAGATAACTATAAGGACAGAAAGAGGAGGCATAAGCTCTGTTGCTCTAGAAGGATTTAACTTCAAGAAGTACTTTAGAGCTGAGGTTACAGACCATAACGGTAAAAAAGCTTGGAGCAACCC